>JAZDGK010000265.1:0-13120 GCA_043806955.1 Pseudomonadota bacterium
GAAGCTGGATAAGGTGCTGTCTGCCGCGAGAGCACGGCTCTGGCCTCCCAGCCTCCTGGCCTTCAAGCTTCTAGCCGACAAGACCTATGGCCCGAAAATCCGGGGATATTTGGGACGTCATCCCGCTTTCCGCAGTAGATCATCAGTTTTCGGACAGCCTCCTAGTGCCTTCGGCCATTGACTTTCGCCCTCATAGTGCCTAAACTGGCCATATAATGTAAATGGGGGTGATCAATGGCCAAGGAGTTCTATATTGTTGCCGAGGATTGCATTGCGTGCGGTACTTGTAACTCTATAGCCCCGGATTGCTTCCGTTTTGAAGAGGCTGTTACAGATACGGCGGAAGTAATCAGTTATGATTGTCCTGAAGATCTCGTACAGGAGGCCATAGACTCCTGCCCGGGCCAGTGCATATTCTGGAGAGAGTAAGTGGAAGTGCATAAAAACGTTGACCGTTCACCATTGACCGTTCACAGAGCCCCTTCATCTAATCCCGTATTCAGGCGAATCCCCGCCCGAAGCGGACTTCTCGGTTATCTTGACCCACACTCAGTACTCAGCACTCTCTTATCAATCCGAAATCCGAAATCCGAAATCCGAAATGGAAACGTTCCGCATTCCGCATTCCGCATTCCGCATTTAATATGCCTTCTCCTCAGCCTTGCTCTGTCTGCCTGCTCACCTGCCCCCTACACAGGCCGCCAGCAATTGATACTGGTGAGCGATGATCAGTTGAACGCCATCGGTCTTAAGTCCTACCAGAAGATCTTGAACGAATCGAAATTGTCGCATAATGAAGCGATTGTCTCCATGGTGCGGCGGGCGGGCCTTGCGGTGGCACAGGCGGCAAACCGACCTGATTACAATTGGGAATTCAACGTCATAGATAATGCCGAGGTCGCAAATGCCTTTGCCCTTCCCGGTGGAAAAGTCGCCGTTTATACCGGAATACTGCCGTATACACAAACTGAAAACGGGATGGCCGCAGTTATCAGCCACGAAGTGGCTCACGTAATAGCAAATCACGGCGCTGAGCGAATGTCTCAAAACCTGCTGGCCCAGTTGGGGCAGATCGGACTGAACATAGTCCTTCGGGAACAGGGTCCTCTTGCTGTCGAAGCAGCGCAGCTTGCTTATGGTGTCGGGACGCAGGTTGGATTCATTCTCCCCTTCAGCAGGAAAGAAGAGTTGGAAGCTGACCGCATCGGGCTCATTTTGATGGCCCAAGCCGGATATGATCCGACGGGCGCAATCGATTTCTGGCAGAGAATGAGCAAGTCCGGCAAGGACAAAGTCCCTGTCTTCCTTTCCACGCATCCCACCGATGAAGCTCGCATCGGCAATATCAAGACGTACCTTCCCGAAGCCCTGGGACATTACCAGCAAAAACTTGACTAACAGACAGGATTGATTATACTGGCCCGAGAAAGGCTGATCGGTCTCTACTCATGGGGGAAAATGCCTTTAATTTTCGGGATTTATGACATTCTGCTTAATCTGTTTTTTGTTCTATTCTTTCCCCTGTTTTTTCTCTACAGCCTGTGCACCGGCAGATACCGGCAGGGCCTTGGAGAGCGCCTCGGTATCTATTCCTCGTCTGTAAAGAAAAAATTGGAGGCAGGTTCTCGCCGTTTGTGGATTCATGCTGTCTCTGTAGGAGAAGTTCGAGCAGCCGGAGTCTTGATTTCCGCCTTAAAAGACTTAGCTCCCGATTTTGTATTCGTCTTATCCACAACAACTGAGCAGGGATACAAGATAGCACGGGAAAGACTGGCGAGTGAGGCAGCGTGTCTTCTTTTCCCCATAGACACCGGCTGGGCGGTTCGCAGGGCACTGAAGCTGGTCAGGCCGGAGGCGGTCATCTGTCTCGAAACAGAGCTGTGGCCGGGTTTTATATATCAGGTTCACAAATATGGCGCCAAGTTGCTACTGGTGAATGGCCGTATATCCGTCCGCTCATTCGGCCGTTACCGGAAAATCAAATGGTTCATAAGCCCTCTGCTGGAAAAGTTTGACTATATGAGCGTGATTCGAAAAGATGACGCGGACCGCCTGATGGCTCTGGGCGCGAATGCAAAGAGAGTTATAGTGCATGGGAATATGAAATTTGATCTCGTTGCCCAGGATGTTTTGCCCGGGACTGAGAAAATTGTGCGGGACAGGGTGGGAATCGGTCCTGATCATCCTGTTTTTATCGCGGGCAGCACACATAAGGGAGAAGAGGAACTTGTCCTCGGAGCCTTCGGATTTCTCAGGAGAAAATACCCGGACCTTTTGTTGATCATTGCCCCTCGTCACGTCGAAAGATCTCTTGAAGTGGAGTGCCTGCTTAAAAAAGAAGGAGTAGAGTACTCAAAATGGAGCGATTTCGATAAGGCCGAGGGTGGTTCAGCAATTCTTGTCGATCAAATGGGGCCGTTATTCGAATTGTACAGCATCGGCACCATAGTATTTTGCGGCGGAAGCCTTATACCATACGGCGGGCATAACATTATGGAAGCAGCGATATGGGGAAAGGTGGTATTTTACGGTCCTCATATGTATGACTTTCTCGATGCCACAGCCCTTCTCGAATCCGTCGGCGCAGGCGTTGAAATAAGGGGTGTCCGTCAATTCGTAGAGATGGCGATGTGGTGCCTGGAAAATCCCAGTGAGTCGCAGGCCCGCGGTCTGCACGGAAAAAGGATTATTGAGGCCAACAAAGGAGCCGCTCGAAAACAGGCCGGATTGATCAAGAAGGTTCTGGAAGCAGCGTGACAAAAATGCGGATTTCGGATTTGGAATAAAGAGACAGATCGGGTTACGGTTGGAGATCGAGAAGTGCCGAGTGCTGCATACTGCTTGACCCTGTCGGTGAACGGTCAACGGTGAACAGTGAACGGAGTTTTCCTGAGTTCCTGATTTACATATATTATTCGTGTTCATTCGTGTCATTCGTAGTTTCCTTTGGGTGATCCATGAAAGCGTTGATTGCACTGGAAGACGGCAGGACCTTTGAAGGCCGTGCATTCGCCGGTCGCGGCGAGATATATGGCGAAATAGTCTTTAACACCGGCATGACCGGCTACCAGGAGACCCTGACCGATCCTTCATACAAAGGACAGATCGTTACCATGACCTATCCTCTGATCGGCAACTACGGCACGAACGAAGAGGATATGGAATCCCGGCAAATATATCTCGAAGGGTTTATAGTGCGGGAGTATCAGGCTGTTCCAAGCAACTGGCGTTCCCGCACAACCTTGAAGAAGTTCCTCGATGACCACGGCGTTCTCGGGGTCGAAGAAGTAGACACAAGGGCGCTCACAAAACATATACGACAGGCCGGGGCAATGAGGGCTGTAGTTTCAACGGAAGATCTCGATCCCGCTTCTCTCATCAAAAAAGCAAAGGACTCACCCGGTCTGGTCGGCCGGGACATGGTTAAGGAAGTGACTTGTTCCACTCCATATTGCTGGAAGGGGAAACCGGTTGAGGAAAGGGCACCCGCCCGCAAGACTTATCCCCGGGTGGTAGCCTTTGATTTCGGGATCAAGTTCAACATATTACGGCATTTAGAAGGTATCGGATGTGAAGTCCTCGTTGTTCCGGCCGGCACAACCCCCGAAGAGATCACGGCACTCGAACCTGACGGCATCTTCCTCTCAAACGGCCCCGGGGACCCCGCCGGCATACCCGGAATAGTTGAGACGGTCCGGTCTTTTATAGGCAGGAAACCCATTTTCGGCATCTGCCTCGGCCACCAGATCCTGGGCCTCGCCTTTGGCGGCAGGACCTACAAGCTTAAGTTCGGCCACCGGGGGGCCAACCAGCCCGTCAAGAATCTGCAGTCCGGCCGTATCGAAATCACCGCTCAGAACCACGGGTTTTGCGTGGACATGAACTCCCTCGACAAGAGCGAGGTGGAAATCACCCATATCAACCTCAACGATCAAACGGTCGAAGGTATGCGGCACCGGAAATACCCGGTCTTTTCCGTTCAGTACCATCCCGAGAACTCACCGGGTCCCCACGATGCCACGTATCTGTTCAGGCAATTCATGGATATGATTAACAATGATGGTCTCGTAAAAAGTCGTCACTCCGGTGAAAACCGGAGTCCAGGCTCTTTGTAACTACTTGAAGAGACTGGATTCCGGCTTCCGCCGGAATGACACAAAGCAGTACTCTTCGACTTTTTACGAACTCATCAACAATGGAACATAGATTTTTGCCACGAATTGACGCGAATGAAAATTTCTTAATCAGGAACTCTGGAACTCTGGAAGAAAGAAATTCTGTTCCTGCTTTCCTGTTTTCCTGATTCATAATTCCTTGATTGTTTTGCTTGTGTGAATTCGTGTTAATTCGTGCTAAAAGGGATTTGGAACGTGCCTAGACGCAACGATATTAAGAAAATCCTCATCATTGGCTCCGGCCCGATCATTATCAGTCAGGCCTGCGAGTTCGACTATTCCGGCACTCAGGCTTGCAAGGCCCTTCGGGAAGAGGGCTACGAGGTAGTCCTGATAAACAGCAATCCCGCAACCATCATGACCGATCCTGAAACGGCCGGCCGCACATACATAGAGCCTCTCGTCCCCGAGATGGTGGCAAAGATCATCGAGAGGGAAAAGCCTGACGCACTTCTCCCTACTCTGGGCGGACAGACCGGCCTGAACCTGGCCATAAAAGTATCCGAAACAGGCATACTCGAGAAGTTCGGGGTGGAGATGATCGGCGCCTCGGCAGCGGTCATAAGAAAGGCTGAAGACCGTGATCTCTTCAGGGAGGCCATGCGGAACGTGGGCCTTCGCATCCCGAAAAGCGGAATCGCCCGGACTGTCGCGGAAGCAAGACACATAGCAACTGAAATCGGATTCCCCGTTATCGTAAGGCCGAGTTTTACCCTGGGCGGTACCGGAGGCGGAATTGCCTACAATATAGAAGACCTTGAAGAGATGTCTGCTTCAGGCATTGATCTCAGCATGATAGGCGCGGTCATGATTGAAGAATCCGTCCTGGGGTGGAAGGAATACGAACTCGAGGTCATGCGGGATGCCAGGGATAACGTAGTCATAATCTGCTCCATCGAAAACTTCGACCCGATGGGCATACATACGGGTGACAGCATTACCGTGGCCCCGGCGCAAACCCTGACTGATAGAGAATACCAAAAGATGCGCGATGCGGCCATTGCCATAATCCGGGAAATCGGGGTGGAAACCGGCGGTTCGAACATCCAGTTCGCGGTCAATCCCGCAAACGGAGAACTCGTAGTAATCGAGATGAACCCCCGGGTATCGCGAAGCTCGGCCCTCGCCTCCAAAGCTACCGGGTTCCCTATAGCCAAAATCGCTGCGAAGCTGGCTGTCGGCTACACTCTCGACGAGATACCGAACGATATTACAAAAGAGACGATGGCCTCTTTCGAGCCCACCATCGATTACTGTGTCGTAAAAATACCGCGATGGACTTTCGAGAAATTTCCGGGGGCTGAAGATTACCTTACAACGGCCATGAAGTCCGTTGGGGAGACAATGGCTATCGGACGAACCTTCAAGGAAGCATTCCAGAAGGGTATCCGGTCCCTCGAAATAGGACGTTTCGGCTGGGGATGTGACGGCAAGGATTTCCACGAGCGGAAACACACCGTTCCCCCGCCCGACATCATTGAAAAGAAGCTTCGCACGCCGAATTCCGAGCGTATTTTTTATCTCCGCCAGGCCATGCTCTCCGGCATGGAAATGGACAGAATATTTGAACTCACCCGGATCGACCCCTGGTTTCTCCATAATCTCCGCCAGTTATTGGAAATGGAGTCGGAGATTAAGGGCGCCGGGGGCGACCTCTCGCCGGACCTCCTTTACCGGGCTAAGCGGTATGGTTTTTCCGACTTTCAGCTCGCTCATCTGTCGGGAAGTTCTGAAGATGAAATCCGACACCGGCGTGAAGAGATGGGCATCAGGCCCGTCTACAAGCTGGTCGACACCTGTGCCGCGGAATTTGAGGCATATACGCCTTACTACTATTCGACGTACGAATCGGAAGACGAATCCCGGGCCACGGAACGTCCGAAAGTGATGATTCTCGGCGGCGGACCCAATCGTATCGGCCAGGGGATCGAGTTTGATTACTGCTGCGTTCACGCCTCCTTTGCTCTTCGCGAGGAGGGCTTTGAAAGCATCATGGTGAACAGCAACCCGGAAACGGTGAGCACGGACTATGATACGTCCGACAAGCTCTACTTCGAGCCGGTGACGAAAGAGGACATCTTAAACATTATAGCCACGGAAAAGCCGATCGGAGTCATCGTTCAATTCGGAGGCCAGACTCCCCTTAATCTGGCAGTGCCCCTGGCCAAGGCCGGAGTAAATATACTTGGGACGTCTCCGGACAGCATCGATCGCGCAGAAGACCGCAAGCGCTTCCAGATAGTGCTCCAAAACCTCGGTTTGAAACAGCCCCCCAACGGCACTGCGGTGAACAGGGAAGAGGCGCTCGAAATAGCCCATGCCATCGGATATCCGGTCGTGATGCGCCCCTCGTATGTCCTGGGTGGACGGGCCATGCGCATTATCTTCGATGACCAGGCGCTTGAAGACTTCATAGAGACGGCTGTCATGGCCTCGGAAGAGCATCCGGTCCTTATCGACAAGTTTCTGGAAGATGCCGTTGAGATCGACGTTGACGCGGTCTGCGACGGCCGGAATACCTTAATCGGCGGGATAATGGAGCACATTGAAGAGGCCGGCGTTCATTCGGGAGACAGCGCCTGCGTACTGCCGCCGCATACCTTGACCCAGGAACTGATCGAGGAGATCAAAGAAAGTACGAGGGCGCTGGCTGAAGAGCTCCACGTAGTCGGTTTGATGAACATACAGTATGCCGTGAAAGATGATCAAATCTATGTCCTGGAAGTCAACCCGCGGGCATCTCGAACCGTTCCATTTGTAAGCAAGGCCACAGGAGTGCCTCTCGCCAAAGTAGCGACAAAGGTCATGATGGGAAAGACTCTTGTCGAACTCGGGCTTACCGAAGAGAGGGAAATTGAGCATATTGCGGTCAAAGAGGCCGTATTTCCGTTCGATCGTTTCCCCGGTGTGGATACGCTTCTCGGCCCGGAAATGAAGTCAACCGGAGAGGTTATGGGAGTTGACGAGACGTTCGGTCTTGCCTTTGCCAAGTCTCAGCTCGCGGCCGGTCAAAATCTCCCGCTTTCGGGAACCGTCTTTATCAGCGTGCGCGACAGGGATAAAAACGCGGCGCTATTTGTGGCACGAAAGTTTTCCGAACTCGGGTTCAGAATAATGGCAACGCGGGGTACATCCAACTTTCTGGCCGATCACGGGATCGGGAGCGACCTGGTCAACAAGGTATCCGAAGGAAGACCGCACGTTGTCGACCGGATAAAGAACCAGGAGATACAACTGGTGGTAAATACCTCCTTGGGCGCCAGTCCGTCCCGGGATTCTTACAAGATTCGGCGCACAACTCTGGACTATCGCATCCCTTATGCGACTACCATAGCCGGAGCCAAAGCCATTGCTGCAGCCATTGAAGCCATGCTGCACAAGAAGCTGCAGGTGCAGTCGATTCAGGAATACCATGCCCGCATTAAAGAAAAGTCTAAGACGGGAATGGCTGTGGGGGAATGATTCGATTTCGGATTGCGGATTGCGGATTGCGGATTTGAAAATACAATCAATACTATCCTTAACTTTAGGCACTTTAGCTCACTTTAGGCGCTTTCAAATGCCGGTTTTCGGTTCAGGGTTGAATACGGAAGTGAACAGGGAAACTAAACAAACCCAATATTGATGGCCTCGTAAAAAGTCGTCACTCCGGTGAAAACCGGAGTCCAGCCCCCCCGTAACTACTTGAATAGACTGGATTCCGGCTTCCGCCGGAATGACAAAAAACAGTACTTTTCGACTTTTTACGAACTCATCAATATTCGTCGGCGAACGGACAACGGTGAATGGTAACATGAATTCCAAATTGATCAGGCGTTGCGGGCCGCGTGAAGAATGTGGGATCTTCGGGGTCTATAACCATCCTGAAGCGGCAAAACTCACCTATTTCGGTCTTTATGCCTTGCAGCACAGGGGGCAGGAAAGCGCCGGAATCGCCACATCCAACGGGGCGGATATGTGCGAACATAAAGCGATGGGCCTGGTGCCGGATGTCTTTCATGAGGACACCCTCTCGCAATTGTCCGGACACATAGCCGTTGGTCATGTCCGGTATTCGACCACCGGATCGTCAGCCCTTAAAAATGCCCAGCCGTTCATAGTCTGCCATAATGGCAAGGTCATAGCCCTGGCCCACAACGGGAATCTGATCAACGCCCGGAGTATCAGGAGCAAGCTCGAAAGCGAAGGATCCATATTCCAGTCCACTATGGATAGCGAAGTTATCCTTCACCTGATTGCGAAATCCGCCGCCAAAGGGCTGGAGCAAGCCATCATAGACGCCCTTTCCGCGGTCAAGGGCGCCTATTCGCTCCTCCTCCTTACTGAGGATAAACTGATCGGTATGAGAGACCCACACGGATTTCGTCCCCTTTGTCTGGGAAAGCTGAACGATTGCTATGTGCTCGCTTCCGAAACGTGCGCCCTCGATTTGATCGAAGCGCAGTACATAAGGGATGTAGAGCCCGGAGAGATTGTGATTATCGATCAGAACGGTCTCCGTTCCCTTAAGCCCTTCTCGCCGGTAAAGCATTCTTTCTGCATATTTGAGCTGATCTATTTTGCAAGACCGGACAGCAATATTTTCGGCATCAACGTCTATGCGGCACGAAAGCGCATGGGAGAACTCCTGGCCGAAGAGGCCAAGGTTACAGGGGACCTTATCATGCCCTTTCCCGATTCCGGCAACTATGCCGCGGTTGGAGTAGCCCACGCCTCTAAGATACCTTTTGAAATGGGCGTTATCAGGAATCACTACGTGGGCCGCACCTTTATTCAGCCGTCCCAGAATATGAGAGACTTTAGTGTGCGTGTAAAACTCAACCCCGTTCACTGCGTTTTGAAGGACAACAGGGTCATTATTGTCGAAGACTCTATTATCCGGGGAACGACGGCACGCACCCGTATGCGTACGATGAGGGAGGCGGGCGCGAGGGAGCTTCATATGCTCGTAAGTTGTCCTCCGCACCGTTTCCCCTGCTTTTACGGGATCGACTTTTCCAATCTCGGCGAACTGATCGCCTCCCGGTTCTCAGTCGAGGAAATCCGGCGATATATCGGGCTGGACAGTTTGCATTATTTAAGCCTCGAAGGGCTCCTCAGGGCTGTGAACTGCAAAGACGATTGTTTTTGTCTGGCCTGCTTTGACGGTAACTACCCCTTGCCCCTGGAAGAAGAGTTCTCCAAATTCTACCTGGAACAAACAAAATGCTAGAGAAGAAGGCACAACCCCTCCCCATACTCGAACAGGCCAGGGAAGTTCTCCGGATAGAGGCCGAAGGAATCCTGGGCCTCGTGCCCAGGTTGAACCAGGAATTTGTGAAGGCAGTGGAACTGGTCTATTCGGCAAAGGGCAGGGTTATCGTTACAGGCCTGGGCAAATCCGGCATTATCGGCCGCAAAATCGCAGCCACTTTGAGCAGTACGGGCACACCGGCCATCTTTCTCCATCCTGTTGAGGCCATGCACGGGGACTTGGGCATGGTCGGCAAGCATGACGTAGTCATTGCGATCTCCAACAGCGGGGGAACGTCCGAACTCAACATCCTTGTTCCGCGCCTGAAGAGGTTGAAGGCCACTGTGATAGCGTTTACCGGGGATTTGGGATCGTTGCTGGCAAAACAGAGCGATATTGTTATCGACGTCGGGATAGAACGCGAAGCCTGTCCGCTTGGTCTGGCTCCCACTACAAGCACCACGGCTTCTCTGGCCATGGGCGATGCCCTCGCCGTAACCCTGCTCAACAAAAGAAACTTCAATGAACGAGATTTTTATCGCTTTCATCCGGGCGGCAATCTCGGGGACCGGCTCAAGGTGCTGGTAAGCGAGGTCATGCTGAAAGATGAAAGAATACCCGTAGTTCAAAAGGGTACTCCGGTCACTGAGGCTTTGAGGGAGCTGAATGAGAAGAACCTTGGTGCAGTGCTCATAGCGGGGAAAAACAAAAGGCTTTGTGGAATTATTACGGACGGAGATGTAAGGCGAGCGGTCCTGCACCATCCCGGCCTCGATACAATGAAAGTGGAAGAGGTAATGACCCCCCATCCAAAAACGGGCTCGGCCGACATATTGGCTGCTGACGCATTGAGCATTATGCAGAAGCACGAAATAACTATTCTCGCCATAGTCGACGACCGTAAGACCATAAAAGGAATCCTCCATCTGCACGATCTACTTGGGAAGGGCGAATTCAAGTTTATGTTGTAAGGGTACGAAAAGTACTCAGAAGCTACGCGCCTTTCATCGCACGAGGCATTTTTCGTAACAGCCTGGCCTTTTCTATTCTGCAATGAGATTCGGCGCGCCATTTCAAAGCGCTAAATCGTTACAGAGGTTCCACAACGATGAAAGAAAACGAATATACGCAAGGGACGTTCGATACAAAAATACAAAACCTCGGGCCGGCGGAGATCGATTCGCCGATACTCAAGCTAGACATAGGCAGAGATTATACTAATTTCGGCTCCGATGACGAACGTATCGTCGTTCATCAGTCAGAATCTTACTTCCGGCGTTGCAGGGAAGAAAACGTCGATCCGGTCACCTTCGAAACGGCAGGGCCGAGAAGGAAGATTTTCCACAACCCGAAAAACCTAACCTGTGCCATCGTCACGGCAGGCGGCCTGTGCCCCGGAATAAACGATGTCATTCGCTCCATCGTGCTCGCACTCTACCACACTTATGGAGTCCGCAGCATTCTCGGCATTCGCTATGGGTTCCAGGGATTGGTCCCGGACTATGGACACGATGTCTGGGACCTGGACCCTCTGGTTGTCTCCAATATTCATGAGATGGGCGGGACTGTTCTGGCATCTTCCCGTGGCCCGCAGGACATCGGAAAGATCGTGGATACCCTGGAACGGCTCAAGGTCGGCATTATCTTTCTTATCGGAGGGGACGGCACACTGAACGCCGCTTCCAGGATCACGGACGAGGTTACCAGGAGAAACCTCAGGATATCGGTAATAGGCATTCCAAAAACCATCGATAACGATATCTGTCTTGTTTCCAAATCATTCGGGTTCGACACCGCAGTTGAAATGGCTGCAGAGGCGATCCGATCGGCACATACCGAGGCTGTGGGAGCGCCGAACGGTATCGGCATAGTAAAACTGATGGGCCGTCATTCCGGATTTATTGCCGCCAATGCCACCCTGGCCTTTAAAGAAGTCAATTTCATACTTATCCCCGAGATCGACTTTGATATTGAAGGAGAGCATGGTTTTCTGGATATGCTGAGGAAAAGGCTCGTGGCACGAAAGCATGCCGTAGTAGTCGTGGCCGAGGGGGCAGGGCAAAAGTACGTCGTTTCGGACCCTGTGGAGCGCGACCCTTCGGGTAACATAAAACTTGGAGATATCGGGAAATATCTTGTTGACGAAATCAAGGATTATTTCGAGCGGATCGATATGCCCGCAAACGTGCGTTACATTGATCCAAGTTACATAATTCGAAGCGTTCCGGCCAACGTCAATGACCGCATATTCTGCGGATTCCTGGGGCAGATGGCGGTCCATGCCGGCATGGCGGGCAAGACGGGGATGCTGGTAAGTATCTGGAACAATCGATACGTCCATGTCCCGATTAACAGTGCCATAGCCTGTCGAAAGCAGATTGATCCGAACGGCCGTCTCTGGCTCAGCGTGCTGGAGTTCACCGGCCAGCCCCTGCTTAAGAATACTTGAAAATTGCATGAAAGAGCGTCTCTTCGTCTCAATCCGGCCGGTTGATTGAGACGCCATAGCATGGCTGCTATGCGGTAATCAAACAAAGTCGCGAAGGTATGACATGAAAACCAATGCTCTTTCTTCGTGCCTTGGTGTCTTCGTGGCCGGCATTTTTTTCGGGCCATAGACCTTGACAAGCCTGCGTCTTTTTGTTACGTATACGGTTTCGTTTAGCGGGCCGTTAACTCAGGAGGTAGAGTATCTGCCTTTTAAGCAGAGAGTCGCTGGTTCGAGTCCAGCACGGCCCACCAGTTTCGACAGATAAAAAACATACGAGTCCCCATCGTCTAGCCCGGTCCAGGACACCGGCCTTTCACGCCGGCAACACGGGTTCAAATCCCGTTGGGGACGCCAATATTATAACGTGCAATCAGTTAATTGGGGATGCGCGTTTTTGACGCTACCGGCCGTCTGAAGAGTAAACGGCTCTTCATACGGCTTTTTCTTTTCTGCCGACATAAACACCATTCTCTCTGCGCTCCAACACCTGCATGGCCGACATCAGGTCAGACAACAGATATGTATACTTTCCGGTTGTGGACAAGTTCTTATGCCGCAGGACAAGTTGGATTTTCTTGATAGGCGCCCCCTCATCAGCCGGAATTGAAGCCGTGAGGCGCCTGATGGCATGTATACCGAAATGTCTCACTCCGGCCCGCTTGCAAAGCCTTCTCATCCAAACCCTTCTATGCCTGAAACAAATCGTGAGAAAGTAAAAGAGTTATACGGTAAGGCAAAAACCATCGAAGGAAAGCTAAATGTATTAAAAGAATGGCATCCTGAGATAATGTCCGGTTTGCGGGCGCCGGCAATGAAGACACTGCCGGAAGCCAACGCCTCCCGTCTGCTCTAAACACGAGTCATTCCACTTCCCTGCCATAACGCCACCATCATTTCAGGCCACTCGGCGCGCTGACCCACCCCAAACCTTCGTCCATCCCCATCATTTGAGCTTGATTTACCAACCCACTTCCACTATAAAATTCATAAGCGCAACCGGCGCCAGCTCATAAATCTCCAAACAGTCGCCGTCGGCTGCGCAGTTTCAGAACTCCTTACCTCTGGGAATTTAACCTGACGCCTTCGCCTCTTAAAAACCATCCTGCGGTGTCAGGAAATCTTTTGCAACAATCTCATAACTGCTTGCCAAATAACAGATATCAGCTCAAATGCCTGAACTTTTCATGACACCTTCTGAAGCAAGGTGTCACCCATATTTTC
>JAZDGK010000266.1:0-9939 GCA_043806955.1 Pseudomonadota bacterium
GATCCCGGCGCGGGCCTCAAGGCGCGCCTGTGTCCGGCTGTCAATCGCACGTTTTTCATCCGTAGACATGGAATTGTCCTCTGCTGTTTTGTGAGACAGCGAATCGAGACTTGAATTGTTTTCCATTTGACGATATAACCAAATGGTCAAATCGTCAAGAGTATTGTTGACCTCGTTGGGCCGTTTGGTTATATTGCCAAATATGGCCAAATGAGCAAACTAAGTACAGCCTGACACAAATGAGTACCCAAAATTGACATACTTGTAGGGTGGGCTCTGCCCACCGAAATCCCTGCCTGAAAAGGCCAAACCAAAGATGGTGGGCAAAGCCCACCCTACGATGTTGCTTCGCCAGGTCTGGGTTTAGTGGGTACCTTTTTCTGTCGAGCTGTACTCAGTCGGTTGACATCGACATTACAAGAGAGTGCTAAGAAGAAACGATGCTAAAGCATTTTGCCGACTGGCTCACATATGATGTTTTTTCGTTGGTTCCAAAGTCACTGCCGGCAGAGGCCGTGAACTTTTTCGTTTACGATACGATCAAGATTTTCCTGCTCCTGAGTCTCATCATTTTTACAGTTTCCTTCATCAGATCGTTCCTGCCGCCTGAAAGAATTCGAAAGATCCTATCAGGCAGGAATGAATATCTCGGCAATGTCCTGGCCGCCTTATTCGGCATCATTACTCCTTTCTGTTCCTGCAGTGCCATACCCCTCTTCCTTGGATTTGTGGAAGCTGGAGTTCCCCTGGGCGTCACGTTTTCCTTCCTGGTATCCTCTCCCATGGTCAACGAAGTAGCCCTGATCCTGCTCTTGGGACTGTTCGGATGGAGAATCGCCTTAATCTATGCTTTCAGCGGCGTGGTTATCGCCATAGTCTCCGGAATTATCATCGGCAGACTGAAGCTGGAGCATTTGGTGGAAGACTTTGTATACCAGGTAAAGGTCGGCCAGGGGCTGGAGCCTCAAAGTATGAGCTGGTCGGAACGTGCGGCCTATGCCCGGGGGTACACGGTGGATGTCCTGAAACGGGTCTGGCTGTACATTATTATCGGCATAGGACTCGGCGCCTGGATGCACGGTTATGTCCCGGCCGATTTTCTTGCCCGGTATGCCGGCAGGGACAAATGGTATGCGGTTCCCTTGGTCACTCTGATAGGAATACCGCTCTATTCCAATGCCGCAGGTATTGTTCCGCTTATCAGCGTTCTGACCGAAAAGGGTATCAGCATGGGCTCCGCCCTGGCCTTTGTGATGGCAGTGACCGGTCTGTCTCTTCCTGAATTCATGATCCTGAGAAAGGTAATGAAGGTCAAGCTCCTCGCCGTCTTTGCCGGAATCGTGGGGTTGGGGATCATGTTTACGGGCTATTTGTTTAATTTCATTCTTTGAGGACGGAGGGCGGGTTTTCCAACCCGCCGTATTCTTTTGGCGGACAGGAATGTCCGCCCTCCGTTAGAACAGGAGAAAACAAACGTGAAAACAATAAAGATTCTCGGCACCGGCTGTGCAAAGTGTAAGAAACTTGCGGAGGTTGCCGATACTGCAGCAAAGAACCTTGCTCTGGACTATGAGATCGAGAAGGTCACCGACATCGCCGAGATCGTGGGATACGGCGTAATGATCACGCCGGCTCTGGTTGTTGACGGGCAGGTCAAGGTGGCGGGTAAAGTGCCCTCGGTGGATGAAGTCAAAAAAATGCTGGCATGAAGAAATAATCGTTCACTGTTCACCGTTTACCGTTCACCGAAAAGACTTTCCCGCACGGGAACGGACACCATAACCGGTGGTAAACTGGTTCCAGGTTCACGGTTCATGGTTTGTTTACCGGAAGGAGCCTTTCATTTTTACGGACAACGGTGAACGGTTAACGTCTTCCCAGGGAGATACCATGAAACCCAAAAGCATCGTTACTGCATTACTTTTAGCCTTTGTACTAGGCAGTGTGGTCTTCCTGGTGGCAAAGGAAAGCCGCCGGGAAACTGAAATTGCAGGCACAACAAACCAGCCGCTCATTCAGGAAAAATCCGCCGTCGCGGCTGAAACCGGGTCCGGAAAGGCTGCACCGCAGGTCTCTCACAAGATCATCGCCTATTATTTTCACGGCGTAGCCCGCTGCCCTTCCTGCCTTAAGATCGAAGCTTACACGAAGGAAACCATACAGGGGGATTACGCCCAGGCCATCAAGGACGGCCGGTTGGAATGGCGGGTGATAAATGTTGAAGAGGCGGGAAATGAACATTTCGCAAAAGACTACCAGTTGTACACGAAATCGGTGGTGATTTCCGATGTGAAAGACGGGAAACAGGTGCGGTGGAAGAACCTCGAGAAAGTATGGGAATTCCTCCACGACAAGAGTGCCTTTCGCAACTACGTTCGCGGCGAGGTGAATGCCTATCTGAAGGGAATATAAAAAGAGCGGGTTCCGGGTTCACGGTTCAAGGTTCACGGTTTGAGAACTTGATGTTAAATAAGCATGGCTAAGGGCTAAGGGCCAAAGATTCGTAGGTTGGGTTGAGCAAGGCGAAACCCAACGAAGAAGGATTCCGCTCGAAATACCCAACTTCTTTGGGGGTCGTAAACAAAAAGTCCAACTGCACAGGCTGCATTTTTTGCGGTGAACGGACAACGGTCAACGGATAATAGGGGGCGCAAGTGGATTCATTCTATTTTGGAGCTGCCATGGCCCTTTGGCTGGGCATCCTGACCTCGATCAGTCCGTGCCCGCTGGCCACCAATATCACGGCCATCTCGTTTATCGGCAAGCAGCTCGGCAGCCCTTATCAGGTTTTAGTCTCCGGGCTTTTCTATACTATTGGCCGTATGGTTACTTACTTCGGCCTCAGTATCTTCCTGGTTGCCGGTCTCCTGTCCATACCGGAATTGTCCGGTTTTCTGCAGAAATATATGAACAAGCTCCTCGGCCCGCTTTTGATCTTAGTGGGCATGTTCCTTTTGGAGCTGCTTCAGTTCGGTTTTTTTTCCGGACCGGCAGCAAGCGAAAAGATGCGGGCGCGGGCAGGACGGGCCGGTATCTGGGGCGCTGGTTTCCTGGGGATAGTCTTTGCCCTGTCCTTCTGCCCGGTATCGGCAGCCCTTTTCTTCGGCAGTCTCATTCCTTTGTCCGTAAAGCATCAGTCGAGCTTTGTATTGCCCTCTCTCTACGGCATTGGGACCGGGCTTCCGGTCAGCGTGTTCGCTGTTCTCCTGGCCTTCGGTGCACGCTCGGTAGCTGCCGCCTTCAACAGGCTGACTAAGGTCGAATGGTGGATTCGGCGGATTACCGGAGTCATTTTCATACTGGTCGGGGTTTATTACTCTTTCACCTATGTCTTCGGGATGGTATGGTAAGTAAAAGGTCGACTCCGCTTATGCCGACAGATCCGGCTACACCATCACCGAACTCGCAGGCAGGAACCATTTCGATCTTTTTCCGAACGAAGAACATCAGGCTATGTCAACATGTTCCGCCATATCTGCGCAGGATTGAGCAATGCCAACGTAAATAGGAGGTAAGGGGAGGAGGATTGTTGAGATGAAAAGAGTGTTGCTGGTAGATGATTCGAAGATGACCAGAAATATGGTAAAAATGCGGTTCCCGAAGGTCGAGCCGATTGCCTTCGAGATACATGAGGCGGACGGAGGGAAACAGTGCCTGGATCTATACCGGCAGGCTCCGTACGACCTTGTTTTACTGGACCTTAATATGCCCGAAATGGACGGCTTTCAGACCCTGCAGGAATTGAAAAAACTGGATGCCACGGCACGAGTGGTCATACTGACCGCGGATGCGCTGCAAAAATCGAGAGATAAGGCACTTGAGCTCGGCGCCGCCGGGGTAATATCCAAGCCGCCTTCAAAAGAAGCCATCATAACTCTGCTGGAAGAGCATCTACAAATACGCTGCTGAGCCCGAATCCGCCCCGTACCCTGGCAGGGTGAGGGGCCTGAAGGCTCCTAGTGCCATGTCTCATAAGTCCTGTTACGTATTTTGGCAACTTGTGATTCGAAATTGGTGATTTCCCGTTTGACCCGCTGTAACAGATGCAAAGGATGTTTATTCATGTACTTAGACTCAATATGTTGTCGAAAGTGGGTTAAGTGCAACTAGAGGAGGCTCTTGCTAGACCCGTCACACCGGTGAAAACCGGTGTCCAGGCGCCCCTTATCCGCCTGAAACTACTGGATTCCGGCTTTCGCCGGAATGACGGAAAACGGTCTGAGGCTCAAGGTCTTACTCGCTTTGTTTTGCCATTCTCGATGACAGAATTTATGAGACATGGCACTAGACCATCAGAATTTCACCTTCCTGTAAAAGACGGTCTTCGCTACTTCCGCGGTGATAATGTAACTCGCCACAATCATCGCTATTATCAGAAAGAATGAAATGGGCAGCCGGCCGAATCCAAAAATCTCACCAAGAGGGGTGAAGGGTAAAATCAGCGTCGCCACGACAATTAACAGAGTTGCCATTACCAGGTGTTTTCCCGGTCTGCTCTTGAAGAAAGGTCTTCGACTGCGAATGACAAGCACAATCAGCGACGCTGAGACCACGGACTCCAGAAACCAGCCGGTTCTGAATTGATCCTTGCCGGCATGAAGGACGATCAGAAGCACGCCAAAGGTGAGGTAGTCGAAGACCGAACTCACAATGCCGAATGTAATCATAAACTTCCGAATGGCCTTAATGTCCCATCGCCGGGGATGTTCGACCATTTCGTCATCCACCCGGTCGGTGGCGATAGTCATCTCCGGGAAATCGGTCATTAGATTGGTGAGCAAAATCTGCTTGGGCAGCAACGGGAGGAACGGCAGAAAGAGGGATGCTCCGGCCATGCTGAACATGTTTCCGAAGTTGGCGCTTGTAGCCATGAACACATACTTCAGCGTGTTGGCAAAGGTCGTCCTCCCCTCGCGCACGCCCTGCACCAGAACCTGCAGATCCTTTTCGAGCAAGACGATGTCTGCCGCACCTTTGGCAACATCCACGGCGCTGTCCACGGAAATCCCGACATCTGCAGCATGGAGCGCCGAGACATCATTGATGCCGTCTCCCATATACCCCACGACATTGCCGGCCTTCCGGAGGCCAAGGATAATGCGCTCTTTCTGGTTTGGTTCGATTTCAGCGAAGACGTCCGCATCAACCACACATTTGAGCAGCGCGCCATCGCTCATACGGCGGAGGTTCGACCCGGTGATGATCTCTGTATTCGTTAATCCCATCTGTTGACTGACGCCGGCTGCAACCAGGCGGTTGTCTCCCGTAATGATCTTGAGTGTTACGCCGAGTTTTTTCAAGTTCGCAACGGTCTCGATAATGTTGGGTTTTGCCGGATCAAAAAGAACAAGGAATCCTAAGAACGTCATGCCCGTCTCGTGCTCTTTGCTGACGAGTGACACGGATTCCATATTCCGGCAGGCCACGCCCAGCGTGCGAAAGCCCTTGCTGCTGAACTCCTCAAAATGCTGCTGGATCCGTTCCCGCACGGTGGCGATATCCATGACGGCCCCCCCTCCGGTCTCGGCGGATGAGCAGACCTCAAGCACATTCGGCAGTGCCCCCTTGGTCACCATCAGATGCGTATCGTCATGCGCAACCAGGATACTCAACCGCTTGCGAAGAAAATCATACGGGATTTCGTCCTCCTTCCGGTATCCGGACAGGTCAAACTGCCGGTGAGAACGGATGGCTTCATCGATCGGGTTCGTAAAACCTGTCTCGTAGAACGCATTGAGATAAGCGTGAAAAAGGACTTTATCGCTTGGAGCAGCGTCCACATCAAGGGCGGATTGCAGGTGCACGATTCCTTCGGTCAGGGTGCCGGTTTTATCGCAGCAGATCACGTTCATGCTGCCGAAGTTTTCAATCGAGGCGAGCCGCTTCACGATCACCTTCCGCTGGGCCATGCGCTTGGCGCCATGGGCAAGATTGACGCTGATGATCGCCGGCAACAATTGCGGGGTCAGCCCGACGGCAAGTGCCAGGGAAAAGAGAAAGGAGTCCAGGACCGGGCGTGCCAGATAGACGTTGACGGCAAAGATGGCCACCACCAGCACCAGCGTAATTTCCATGAGGAAATAACCGAATTGCCGTATGCCGTGTTCAAATTCCGTTTCCTGCGGCCTGAGTTTCAGCCGCTCGGACACCTTGCCGAACTCGGTTTCCCTGCCCGTGCTTATGACAAGCGCCTTTGCGCTGCCGCTCACCACATGGGTTCCCATCCAAAGGGCGTTTGTCCGCCGGCCAAGCGGTGTCTCCGCCGGCAACACCG
Organism: Pseudomonadota bacterium; assembly: GCA_043806955.1. Lineage (GTDB taxonomy): Bacteria > Desulfobacterota > QYQD01 > QYQD01 > JAZDGK01 > JAZDGK01. The sequence continues at coordinate 6,275 of JAZDGK010000266.1, forward strand.
CAACCGATTTTTCCACAGGGAAAGTCTCACCAGTCAGCATGGCTTCATCAACGAAGAGATCTTTGGATTCCTGAAGCACACAGTCTCCGGGAACGATATCTCCGGCGTTCAGGACGACCATGTCTCCGGGCACGATTTCTTCGACCGGAATTTCTCCGGGGCTTCCATCACGGAGCACCGCAGCCTTAATCTGCACGATGGCCAGCAGCTTCTCCACGGCGTTTGTGGCGCCGCGCTCCTGCCAAAACCCGAGAAGGCCGCTTATGAGGACAATGGCCAGAATAATAAAGGCTCCCACGGGGTCATTCAAAAAAAACGACAATCCCGTGGCAAAACAAAGTATGAGGATGATTGGACTTTTGAACTGGGCAACCAGGAGTGTAAAGACATCCGACCGCTTTGGGGGCTTGAGGAGATTTGCGCCATAGCGCGCGAGCCGCTTTCCGGCTTCATCGTTCGTCAATCCTTGCTCGGCCGTTTGAAGCTGCCGCAGCAACTCGGAAGCAGAAAGGCTCCAAAAGGCCGGAGGGTGTTGATTCATACTATACTCCTGCGAGCCGCTGGAACCAGGGGTTCTCCCTGGGAGCCTGTCGGATTACCGAAATCGTCACTGGGGATAGTGGAGGGCGACCCCAAGTATTCACGGAGTTGAGGCGCAACCACAGTTTCTGATCTCTGGTTTGAAACCATGAACCACGAACCATAAACCAGCACTCAGCACTCAGCACTCTCTTCCATTCCGCAATCCGCAATCCGCAATCATATAGACTACTCTCTGTACACCGCCGGAACCCGTACATCTACCACCGTGCCCTTGCCGGGACCGATGTTTACCTCCATTGTGCCTGATAAGATTTTAGCACGCTCTTTCATGCCGGAGATACCTGTAGAAAAAGGAGAGCGCATCTTGGTTGGTTCGATGCCCATGCCGTTATCCGCAATCCGGATGAAAAGAGTTCCTCCACTTTCCTTCATACTTATGCTTGCAGAGGAGGCCTTTGCATGGCGCTCGGTATTGCTCAATGCCTCCTCGACAATCCGATAGATCCCGGTTTCGAGACAGCCGGCCAGACGTTTCCCCGGCAAATCGATCATGGTCAGGCATTCTATCCCCGAACGCCGCTCAAACTCCGAAGCGTACCACTCCACAGCCGCTCGCAATCCCAGATGGTCAAGAATACCGGGCCTGAGCTCGGTTGACATCTTTCTGATCATGTTGAACGAATCATCTATCGAGTCACACATGGCCTGAAGATGTTCTGCGACGTCAGTCTTTTCATCGGTCAGATGACTCTTCAGCCAGGCTGCATCAAACTTGAGAGCTGCCAGGACCTGACCAAGACCGTCTTGCAGTTCCTGCGAAATCCGGCTGCGTTCCTCTTCCCGGAGCTGGAGTTGCTTTTCATACGCCTTACGTTCGGTAACATCAATCACCGAAACCCTGCACACACTATTTCCGTGCCGATCCTGCACCAGTATGCTTTCGAGTTGTACACAAAAGTCAACATCGCTTTTTCTTCTTACTATTGTCTCACAGGTCTGTCGTTTCCGGCTTTTGAAAACCTCTCGAACATGGAGATGAAACATGTCCCTGTCTGCCGTACCAATAAAAAGCTGAAACAGCTTGTCGATCAGAACGCTCCTCGCGACGCCCAATTGTTCGGCAGCAGTAAGATTCGCTCCCAGTATCAGCCCGTTTCTGTCTAATGTAAGATAACCGACAGGAGCAAAATCATAGAGATCGCAGTACTTCGTGTGGGACTCTTCGAGCTCTGCCTGGGTCCTGCGAAGTTCCTCATTCTGCATTTCCAACTCAATCTGATGCACCTGCAACTCGTGGATCAAGTGAAGGGTCTCCCCGGAAGACGTTTCCCTGGATAGCGTCGTTTTGGACGCGAGCCTTTCCTCGGCACGGGAGCGGAGGACCTTCGATTGCGGGTTATCCAATTGCGGAGTGCGGAGTGCGGGGTACGGAGTGTTCGATTGCGGATTGGGGATTGCGGATTTTTTGGATCGCTTACTCATTCTTTGCTCCTGCCGATTGCGGATTGCCGATTGTGCATCAGATATGGATGGCGTTGTAGCCGTACCGGTTATAATCCACAATTGAATGTTCCGCAATTAGCTGAGTTCTTCTATCTGGTAAGGTTTGGTGAGCGCGCCTCTGAACCCGTATGTCCTGAAACCAGTCATTATCGGGTCATTGGAATAGCCGCTGCAAACGATTGAGGGACCGTCCGGGTGGCAGGTTCAGCAGTCTCTTTATCGTCTCCTTCCCCCACAATGTTGTTGAATTAAGCCGGGGCTGCAAAGGATTTAAGTGTGCCACACGCATCTCACTCTGAGGAACAGAGATTTGAATTCAGCCGGCAGGACAGGCGTCTCGCCTGTCCTGCGAGCTGAGGATAGCCGTCTCGGCTGTCCGGAATCTCCCTTACTTCAACAGCATTGTCCCCCGGGGGCTACGGTCTCAAGTCCAGGAGGACCGGATCAAAACGCCGGCCGCACCGCCTGGCGGTCTCATATGACTCGACAGCACTCTTATCCCTTGACGGCCATTCGGCATTTCAGACAGGGTGCGCAGGAATGCTTCCCCTTGCGCGAGTCACAGGTCCCGGCCAGAATCCGGGCCTTGAAAACTCTGCATTCTATCGTCTGTTTCAAGGCATCCTCCTCCGCAAGAGCATTCCTTTTGATCTCCTGGTATTGCCTCTTCCATCGCATTCTTGCCTGGTGGTCGATCCACTCCAGAGTGCTGCCCGGACCTTGGGCATAAGCCAGTTGACCGAAGCCCGCGTCAGAAGACACCGTTCTCATACCGCACCCCCCTTTTATGCCGTCACGATCCCCTTGTGGCCACAGAATCCTTTTCATGGCAAGAAGATGTAACTGATCTTTCGACGACAAAATGCATCAACTCAGACATGCATTCAACCTTATCAGTCACAGCGTGGCAGGGCAATCGGCCAAGGGTTGATTCTCAGGTAGGTGTCTTGCAACTTTCCTTGTAGGACATACTCCTACAGCACAATTGCGGAAGCGCCGGAATCCGCAATTGGCAGGTTATTTTGTCAGATTATTTTCAATGGCAAGGTAAGAAAGATTCTGAGGCTACTTTGAAGAGAGTCAGTTGGCTTGATCTGACGCCTTTTACATTAGCCAGCGTTTTTTCATTAGTAGGTATGCGAAGAAAAGGGTTAACAGTCCGAATAAGAGCAAATATATCCATTCCAGCGATAGATTTGATATTCTGCCTCCCTCTAAGAGGATTGATTTAACTGGCTCATAAAACTGGTAGGAAGGTAAAAAAGGAGCAACGGCGGTTAATTTTTGTGAAAAATCCGATAACGCAGAAGGAAGCAGATGGGGTAGATAGAAAATAACGCCTAGAGTTCTGGCGCTAGCCTGATTACGGCACAAGAAACCCAAAAAGATTCCGTAAGAGCTGAAACAGAAACTGCCGACCACTATAAATGCAAGATAACTCAAGGCATTTCCAAGATCAAATTTACCCAGCAGATGGAGGAACAGGACTGCTATGAGTATTAAAACCACGCCCAAAAACAATTTGGCAATAAGCCACTCAATTTCGCGCATGGGGGTATGCAAAAGAGCAAGAAGCAGTTTTTTTTCATTTTCTTCGGCAACTTGCGCAGGCATTATGA
>JAZDGK010000267.1:0-3873 GCA_043806955.1 Pseudomonadota bacterium
CCGTGATCATGGGCAAGAATCACACCCTGGTCCATATGTCGGACAGCCCTGTTCTTGCCATTCCTTTCACGACGGACAGCGGTGATTTCACAATTGAGCTATCTTTCGGGCAGTACCAGCATCGGGAACATGCTCAAAAAAAGAGTCTCGGTTGAGTGGTTAAAGACGGTACAACGCATAAAGGAATCGATTACGATTACGCGCACGAGCACGAATAACGTTTTCTGTTTCGGTGTCCGACAAGATTCATCGCGCCTTTTCAATGCGCCAAATTGTTACAAAGAATCGAGCATCGCATCTTATGAGACGAAAGAGAATCAATTCGGAACAGATCCCGGAGCCCGGTCCCGGACAGGAAACCTGGGCTGAATTCAAATCCCGCCAAGGCGAGGACTATGTCCGGTATTGTTACCGCTGCAAAAGTGGAAGACTGTTTTCGACAATCGCTCCGGATCTGAATCTTGCCCGAAGAAAAAGGGATGCTTGGCTGGTGGAGACGAGATTGAAGGAACAGCAACAGAATGAGTAATCCAAACATGAAACGGGTTAGGAGCCTGTTGGACTGGCGATGATCTACTGCGGAAACTCAACTTCCCTTGTGACGATCCCCACTAAGCCCGGCAGGCTCCCGGCAGATGTTCCCGGCCCGTTTCGGCGTGTTCCCCAATCGCGGCGGGCAAGTAGACTTGGACGGTAGTTCCCAGGCCGACCTTAGACTCCACCGTGATATGGCCGTTATGCTTTCTTATGATGGAATGGGAAATGGCCAGACCCAGCCCCTGTGCCTTTTCCTTGGTGGTAAAGTAGGCATCAAAGATCTTGTCCAGGAATTCCTCGGGAATGCCTGTGCCTTTGTCCTCGACAGAGATTCTAACGTATCTGCCGTCTGTTAGAGGCAGATGACTCGTCGTGTCTATTACTGCGTTCTGAGCTTCGATCCTGATTACACCACCACAGGGCATGGCCTGCTCCGCATTGACGACCAGATTGCTTATTGCCTGAGTAATCTGGTTTTCATCGATTTCCACCGGCCAAAGGTCGCCGGGAATTGTGAATTCGCAGCGAACATCGGACCCCGTGAGTGAGAATTCGGCTGTTTCTTTTAGCAGGTCATTCAGTGAAGTGATTTTTGTCACCGGCAATCCGCCTTTGGCAAACGTAATCAGCCTGTTGGTGAGATGAGACGCCCGCAGACTCGCCTCTTCGGCCCTGCTCAAGACATCCAGAAGGTCTTTTCCCGTTCTTGGATTCAGTTTTGCAAGGCCGATATTTCCAAGAATAGCGGTCAGGAGATTATTGAAATCGTGAGCTATGCCCCCGGCAAGCAGTCCGACCGACTCTAGCTTTTGAGCCCTGAGCAGCGCTTCCTCGAGCTTTTTCCGTTCAGTTTCGTCTCTGCAGATTACACGGAGTTGAGTGGGGTTGCCTCCATCATCCAGGACCAGCCGGGACCGCGCATACATCCATAAGACCAGCCCGTTTTTGTGTACCACTCGAAAATCAAGCGCGCTTTCCGATAGCCTCTCGGCGAAGATTTTTATCATTTGCTCTCTGACTTTGGGGAGATCCTCATCGAGTAGTACCTTATAGCACGATGCACCGAGCAGCTCATCTTTGGAGTATCCAACATAGTCAGCCCCGGATTGATTTATGGACCTGATGATGCCTTCCGGTGTAACTGTCAGATATATATCCGGTGCGGAATCGTAAAGCTCCCGGTATTCCCGCCGGCTTTCCTCGAGAGCATTCTGTGCCTGCTTGCGTTCCGTTATGTCGCGGAAAGTCACAACGGCGCCGGTAACCCTTCCATCTTCAATCACAGGCGTGCTGGTGTATTCCACAGGAAAAGACTCCCCATGTTTCTTCCAGAATACATCTTCGGTAACATGGTGGACGGAACCGTCTTTGAAAGCGGCGCAAATTGCGCATTCGTCTTCCGGGTGGGGGGTACCGTCCGGTCTGGTATGATGCCAGGTGAGATGACTTCCCCTGCCGATAAGATCCTCGATCTCATACCCAAGCATTCTGGCTGCAGCCGGATTGACAAATGTATGGACTCCCCTTGTGTCGAGCCCGAATATGCCTTCACCCGCAGAATTCAGGATCAGTTCATTCTGCCGGCGAAGTTTATCCAGAAACTCCTCACGGAGGCGGATCTCTTTCGCCATCGTATGAAAGGAATTCCCAAGCTCTTCGAGCTCAGTTGATCCGCCTGTCCTGGGATCGGCCGGCGTCTCTCCCCGGCTGAAAGCCTTGACCCGATCCTGCAACCTCGCAATAGGTGCAACAACGCTGTGAGATAGAACCAGCGCCCCAATGAAAGACCCTGCTATCACGAAAAGGAGGAGTGTGGCCTGCTGGACGAGATCCAGGAATATGGGCTCCGTCACCTGTTTTTCGACACGACTGGCGGAAATCGCCCAGCCTGTAGACGGCACCGGAACAACGGCAAATATTCGTTCTTGATTATCGAGGCCGCGCACTGTAAGCGCCCCTGTCTCCCGGCCTGCCAGGGCCTTGGCCGCTATCGGCCATCTCGAAAGCAGATACCGGTTTTCCGGGGTCCACTCAATCTTTGGATACCGATATACCCCGTATCCATTCTTATCTATGACGAGAATTGCTCCACCCGGAAGCCGCTTAAAGGCGAGGACGCTATCCAGTCTGTCCGGATCGACAGCAGAAACCATGATGCCAAGCAACGCGCCTTTCTGGTTACGGATCCCGCGGGCAATGGCAAATACCGGTTTATAGGTGACTCTCGAGATATACAATTCTGTCATGGCCCAAGGCTTTCCGGCGACAATCTCTTTGAAATAGGACCGATCCTGACGGGATTCACCTATTTCCCCGGTTTCAGTCGAGCTCGCAATGTAACCTCTGGAATCGATCCAGTGCGTATAGCCCAAAGCGGGGTATTCGGCCTGGTTTTCGTGAAGGAGCTCATGCACTTCGTCATCCGACAGATTTGACCGTGTGATTGAGATCCCAACGGCGAGTTCCTCATGGAGGATATCTTTAATGAAGAGAGAAAACGCGCCTGCAACCGAGCGCGCCATTTCAGTGTTGGCCTGGATCTCCTCATCTCGCCTTCGTTCGAACCTTTGGTAATAGATGAACGATTCGACCATGAGGATGGGAATCAGAATGGCCGCTATGAGCAGAAATAGCTTTTTCTGAATGCTCAATAAATGTTCGCGCATATCTTCCTATTCTACGGTACGAGGATCAGAACCCGAAAAGATTACAGAGCGTTTGACCGATACCGGGCTCACTGATTCTGCTTCGGCATGCCAAACGAACGAGAGGATCAATTATTGCTGCCTGGCGCTTGACGTAGAAGACGAGATAACTAACGAAAATTACTTTGAAATATAACTCCGGCCGTCCAAAAAATCAATGTTGCAGGATCTGTGTGCCGAAATACTCTTTTCAAATGGGTATGTGAATCGTGCTCGTGCTCAGCGAAGCGGTGCGCGTAATCGTAATCGATTGTCGAGTTGCGCGTTACGAAGAGAAATCCTGAAGCAGATAATAGCCTGGCTGAAGAGATCGACGTTTGCCGGGGCCCGATGAATGGAGGGAAGTCAGTAAGTGTTTCGGGTATAGGTCAATTTCCAGTATCGAATGTCCAATACTCAATGTTCAATGTCCAACGGACCCTTTCCTGATTGGAAATTGGTTATTGAGCATTGGACATTGGAAATTAATCCCAAAAAGGTATGATGTTCTGGTAACTACTCAGGTTCACAGTTTCAAGGTTCACGGTTCAAGGTTAGAAAGCGATGGGGATTGAACTGGTTGAAGATATTGGCGCATGGCAATGACACGTGAGTTGACGCGAAAAGTGTACTGACTGGCGAAGGACGCAAA
>JAZDGK010000268.1:0-3177 GCA_043806955.1 Pseudomonadota bacterium
CGCACTGGGCACGCAGATGCAGAAGTTGACCGCATCCTTGGCGACGCGGGAGGCGCAACTAGCCGAGCTGGAAGCGGCCCTCCGCCAACGGATGGCCGAAGCCGGTTTCGGTGACGAAGCTGCGTTTCTTGCCGCACGCCTCCCGCGGGAACGATATGACGAACTCACGCATCTGGCGGAGGCCTTGCGCAAGGAAGAGACCGAGCTCATGACCCGCCGCCGGGACCGTTCCGCGGCCGTGCAGGCGGAACGGGAGAAGAACCTGGCCGAAAGGAGTCTCGAAGAGATCAGGGAGGAAAGCGCCGCCGTCTCCTTGAAGCTGAACGAACTGCAGCAGGCCCTGGGGGCGCTCGACCAGAAGCTGCGGGACCACGCCGACCGCCGGGAGCTGCATCAGGCCAGGCTGAAGGCTATCGAGATGCAAAAGAGGGAGTGCGAACGCTGGGAACGCCTGCACTCGCTGATAGGTTCCAGCGACGGGAAAAAGTTCCGCAACTTCGCCCAGGGGCTCACCTTCGAGCTGATGGTCGCCCATGCCAACCGCCAGCTGCGCAAGATGAGCGACCGCTACATCCTGGTGCGCGACGAGAGCGAACCGCTGGAACTGAACGTCATCGACAACTACCAGGCAGGCGAGATCCGCTCCACCAAGAACCTGTCCGGAGGGGAGAGCTTCATCGCCAGCCTCGCCCTGTCCCTGGGTCTCTCCGGCATGGCGAGCCGCAACGTGCGGGTCGATTCCCTGTTTCTCGACGAAGGGTTCGGCACCCTGGACGAAGACGCCCTGGAAACCGCCTTGGAAACCCTGTCGGGACTGCAACGGGACGGCAAGCTGATCGGCATCATCTCCCACGTCCCGGCGCTCAAGGAACGCATCGGCGCGCAGATCCAGGTGGAGGTGGGAAACGGGGGCCGCAGCAGCCTGAGCGGGCCGGGGTGCAGGCGGGTTAAATAAGGAGAGAGAGCAGTGCAACGACAGACCGCCCAACCCGGCGCTCAACTCGGACCGTAAGAAAACGGGTGACCGGTTAGCGACGGGAGGGCAGAGGGATCGGGTGAAAGAAAGCTCGGCTGGCAGCATACGGTCAAACCGCTTGCCTGTGCGGGCATACGATGCTCAGCCGGGGTTTTAATTCGAAGACTATAATTATGCCGATGTTGACTCAGGGGTGCGGGTGGGTGTAAAAATGGGTTAATTTTTTTGCTTTTTATGGGGGTTTCTCGTGATGAAGATAGCGAGGAAACAGATTCGTTACGAGACGATTGAGCCGTCCGTGTCAGTAGTATGCTGACCGGGCGGCTTTTTCTTTTTTGGCGGAATACAGCGAGAGTCGATGAGATGGAGGCCGTGGCGATGAAGCGAGGGAGAAGAATCTGAAAGGGTCTACCCCTCTTCAAATTTGAATTTTGGAAAAGTGACCCCAATTCTTCATGACTGAACCAAATCGGTGTTATAGAAGGTTAACGCTCAACCTATGTTTCTGAATATTTAGTTTTTGTTAATAATATAGTCAAGAAAGATGATATGTGAAAAATGGGAAGATGAGCAGGGGCTAGCCAAAAGGAAGTTGTACGCAAGATAAAGGAGGGTAAAATGTCGAGGAAATTTCACGAGAACGGAAGCCAGAAATATAAGCATGCAGTAAAGGCCATTCAGGAATTACTCGCAGCAGAGGGTGCTGATATTGCTACAAGTGCTTATGCCGAGGCGGTTCACGCTGCGGTGCGAGATGCTTATCAGAAGGAAAATAGAGCGAACCCGGCGAAAGACTCACATGTCTGCGTGAACCGCTTGAAAGGGAGCAAAAACTGCCCTGATAAATACAACCGTACCGGAACAGTCAAATGCGACCTAAGACTACCAGCCTCTGACCATTTATCGGAGTGGGTAAAGGATGGGGAGACCTTCTCTATAGTTTCACAACCATATGGTATTTCGTATGTGGCATTAAAGGAAATGATTGAATTTTGTGACCAGCATCAATTAGAACCATTTATTTCAGCGAATCGAGCTTGGCACTTTCCAGGGTCTGCCCTTTCTATTGAATACCGACGTTCAAAACAATCATAGTTGGATCGTCCCAACATGCGGGTGTTGCGGAAGATTTCGGACACTCGCAAGGCCGTTGTCTCGATAGAAATAAGAGGTCATATCAATGACTGATTCAACTGCTCGCCCATGTTGGATTTGTGGCGCCCCCTCGAACAGTCGCGAGCATAAAATAAAAAAATCGGATCTCGTACGGCGTTATGGGAGCCAGCCCTTTCGAAACGTGGGCGGGGTTTTGCATTTTGTAGACGGTGAATATCGAAAAGTACTGGGACCAAGAGCAAAGACACTTACCTATGACCCTTTAATATGTTCAGACTGCAATAATGCCAAGTCGCAGCCATGGGACGCTGCGTATGAGCAGTTCGAAAAATGGGTTTTTGAAAACGCCGAAATAATACTCCAACGACGCTTCATCCTTTTGGAAGATGTTTTTGGTAATGACAGCTATTCTGTCTCTTGTCCTGCGCTTTACAAGTATTTCGTAAAAGCCTTTGGCTGCCGCCTTTCTCATACAGGCTTTGCTGTTCCGGCTGATTTGGTGGCTCTTTTGCCTCAGGAATGTTTCCTGACAAAACTTAGGTTAGCCTTTGCGGTTAATAAGAGTTTAATTGCCTTTGCTCCGGAGCACCGAGATATATTCTTAGGTATTGGTGACTTAATCCGTATTGATAGTCGTAGTCGTGGAGTCATGGAAAGGTACACATGGCACATGCAAATCGGCTGGTTACGTATTTCGTTTTTTTATGACGTAGTTGTGCCTTGTGGTTTGGGGGCACCGTGGGTTTCGGACTGCGCATGCTTATATCTTGGAGAGTTTGAGGCAGATTTCCCAGGAGACGCTGAAGAGTCTTAAAAAGTAAATGCGAAGTGAATACCCAATCGGATAGGCGGGGGTTTTTCTCCCCCGCCCTCCACACCACCTGGCATGCGGGTCCGCACCAGGCGGTTCCCAAAGAGTGACGGGCCGTAGCCGGTCAGGCGATAACCTCAGTTCTTTGAAATGACGGCAGTAACTGTGATTATCCTGGGGAGCTGAGTTCCCATGACGCGCTCCATGCACTTACCCGGTCGGGTTCAATGTGCTGTGGAGGCTCATGTAGAATGACATCCCCCTCTTCAAGTTC
>JAZDGK010000269.1:0-21923 GCA_043806955.1 Pseudomonadota bacterium
CGATTACGGCATTTCGACTGAGCAGATCAATGATGGCCATAAATCCCTTTCTTTTGAGCCTCTTGCAAAATGTCCCCTTTTGCCCAATCTCTGCGTCAGGCTCAGATTTTAATCCTCACCAGGCTGGGACGCTAGGAAGCCGGGAGGCCGGAAAGCCGGAAAGCTGAATCGTTGGGGTTGGCTCGCAGCCTTCCGGCTTCCCAGCGTCCCAGCCTTCAAGCCTTCCAGCCTTTGCCGGTTAAAATTTTCGCCTTCCTTGCCCTTGGCCAAAATTGAACATTTTGCAAGAGGCTCTACAGTATAGAGTTTCGGACTCCGATCCGGCACGAAGAATCCTCAGTACAGCTCCACATAAAAAGGTATCCATTATGCTGAAATTCCCCCGTCGGATAGGCGGTCCTTTCCAGGGCCGCCCGGCGACCGAGGCGTCCATAGGCGGGGTTAGAAAACCCCGCCTATCCGGGCATTGTTTTTGGGTACACATTTGTGTGGAGCTGTACTCAGGATTCGATACGCTCCGGATGGCTGTAAATGGTAAAGCGATCTTCGCGGGCAAACCCGATCAGTGTTATCCCGACTCGCTCGGCAAGCCTGATCCCCTTGTCCGTAGTGGACGCACGGGAGATGATTACCGGAATGCCCGCCCGTCCGGCTTTTGCGATCATATTTTCCGGCTGCCTCCCACTGCACACGAGAAAGCACTCCGAAAGCCTTATTCCCGACCTGAGTGCGAAGCCGATGACTTTATCCACCGCATTGTGCCGCCCTATATCCTCCGTTTTCCAGATTATCCCTTCTTCATTGAACAGAAGGGCGATGTGAAACCCACCCGTTTTCTTCCAGTTCTCTCCCCAGAGATGCAAATCTCGCGACGACGACAGGACGACTTCCGCTTTGATTTTGAGCGAAGAGGAGACGGGCTTGACCTCTGATCGAGGTCCACCGGAGACGCTCTTTCCGGATGCGCTGTACACGGAAATCTCCCGCTCAGATATTTCTATCTCTACAATATCCTCGTACATCAGAAAACCATTGCTCACCACCCAGCCGACAGCATAGTATTCCAGGTCCTCGGGCGAGACGTTCACACGGGCCGCCATCTGTCGATTCAGGAAGAAGTCATACGACCGCTCACAGGCTACCGTATCTGTAATGTTCTGAAGACCATTCTTGTTGACCAGGATAGCCGGAGATGATTTAATGACTGAGGTCGGCGCCGGTTTATTCATGCTTCGTTCCTTTTTATCCAAACGGACTCAAAACCGCAGGTAACTCGTAACTCAATGTCATTGACTAAAGGTAGCCTAATCGTCCCCAGCCGTCACCCCGGCGAAAGCCGGGGTCTAGAACTGTTTGAAATGACTGGATTCCGGCTTTCGCCGGAATGACGAGCAGAAACTGCTGTGTCAGGGAAGATGCTTAAGTCAATGACATTGACTCGTAACTCATAGTTATTGTCTAATACTATAGCTTGGAGAAAATATGAAGGGATTCTTCCAGGTGGTTACTCCGGAAGACGTCTTCAGACTGATCGAAGATTTTCCGGTCACTTCTACCGAAGAGATCCCGTTTCATGAGGCGGTCGGCCGGATACTGGCCCAGCCGGTGTTTGCTACAGAAAGCATCCCCCCGTATGACAGATCCACTATGGATGGTTATGCAGTCCGGGCTCGGGATACCTTCGGCGCCTCCGAAAGCCTGCCTAATTTCCTGACCGTAAAGGGAAAGGTAAGAATGGGAGAATTCCCCGTTGAGGGTCTTCTCCCGGGAGAGGCTTTACAGATTACGACCGGAGGCGTCCTCCCGCAGGATTCCGATGCCGTAGTAATGCAGGAATATACGGAACAAATCGATGAGACGGGACTGGAAGTCGCCAAATCGGTCGCTCCCGGAGAAAACGTCATCCATGCAGGAGAGGATTTTAACAAAGGAGACGTTCTTCTTTTGCAGGGAACGAAGCTTCGGCCGCAGGATATCGGGATGATGGCCGCGATCGGCGTCACTCGAGTGGATGTTCATAGGAGACCGCTGATTGCGGTTATCTCCACCGGTGATGAAATCGTCCGGGTAGAAGACGATCCCGCCCCCGGGAAAATACGGGATATTAACGCTCATGCCCTGTCAGCAGGGATAATGGAGAATGGCGGAATCCCCCTTTATGCAGGTATAGCTCCGGACCGGTTTGATGAAATCAGGGCTAAAACTGAAGAGGCTATGGACAAGGCGGACATGCTTCTTTTGTCCGGAGGCAGTTCTGTAGGAAGCCGAGATTTTACGCTCCGGGTTTTTGCTTCGTTTCCCGGAAGCAGTATTCTCGTACAAGGTATAGCTGTGAGCCCGGGCAAGCCGACTATTCTCGCCCGCATCGGCAATAAGGCCCTCTGGGGATTACCGGGGCATCCTGCTTCTTCGCTGATTGTGTTCTGGCTTTTCGTGCGCCGGATGATTCGTCATGTAAGCGGATTCAGGTCCCGTTCGATTGAACCCCCTCAAATAATTACAGCCAGACTATCCCGTAATGTCGCTTCCGCGCAGGGACGGGAAGACTATGTCCGGGTGAGACTTTCCCGTACCGAAGACGGTTATTTCGCTGCACCGGTATTCGGGAAATCGGGTCTTATTTCCACCTTGGTTAAGGCTGATGGAGTGATCCGGATCGACCTCTATACAGAGGGCCTCGATGCCGGAACGCTGGTGGACGTCTATCTCTTTTGAGCCACTAAGACACGAAGAAGAAAAGGCTGAGAATCGAGGAGCGAGAATTCAATACAAACGATATATTCCTTAACTTTAGGCACGTTAGCTCACTTTAGGCACTTTCTTGAGACCACCGGACAATGGAGGAGATATTGGAGATCCTCTTGTGTGGAGCTGTATTAAGGGACTTAGAAGTTTCCAACATATTTAGTCACTAAGCCATAAGATTAACGACAATTTTGGCAACATATTTTTCACTGCGTCCGGTAAGCCTTTACAGTAAAGCGTTTGCACAAATTCTTTTCCAAGAGTTCAGAGTTCAGAGTTAAACCGTGAACCGTGAACCTTGAACCGTTGGTTCCGGCTTGTCCGGGTTAGGATTAATGTCCAATGTTCAATGCTCAATAACCAATTTCCAATTAGGAGCAAATACCTTGGACATTGGACATTGAGTATTGGACATTCGATATTGAGAATTGACCTATGTGCGGTATATTAGCATTTTCCGTATCCCTAAGCTTTTCTTCGTGCCTTTGTGTCTTCGTGGCTATGAGGTTTTGAATGAGCAGAAAAATCTATCTCAAGATGAAATCTCTGGCCGAAGCCCAGAGGATCTTTTTTGGCGCACTCGATTACGGGAGCATCCTGACCCCGGAAATGGTACCCACTTCCGAGGCACTGGGCCGGGTTACGGCTGACGCGGTATCGGCGAGGCTGTCTTCGCCTGCCTTCCATTCTGCGGCTATGGATGGCATTGCCGTTAACGCCGAAAGCACATACGGGGCCGCGCCGGGGTATCCCAAGCGGTTGACTATAGGCAAAGAAGCCATTTTTATCAATACGGGCCAGAAACTCCCCCCCGGCGCCAATGCGGTCATTATGATCGAAGAGGTACATCAGATAAACGAAGAGGTTCTGGAAGTAGAAAGACCGGCCCATCCCTGGAAGTACGTGCGGAAAGTGGGAGAGGACATTGTTGCCACTGAGCTTCTTTTGCCGCAGAATCATGAGATTACGCCCTTCGACATCGGCGCTCTCCTCGCAGGCGGCATCAAGGACTTATCCGTTAAGAGAAAGCCACGAATTCTTATCATCCCCACCGGCAGTGAACTCATATCCATCGAGGACATCGGAGAAAAAGCCCCGCCTCCGGCCAAGATAATTGAGTATAATTCTCAGATACTGACCGGACTGGTGGCCGAATCCGGAGGCATCCCGGTACGGCACCGGATTGTGCCTGATGATTACGAGATGATCAAATCAGCCGTTCAGCAGGCATGCGCGTCGGATTACGACTGCATATTGATCAATGCAGGCTCTTCTGCCGGTTCCGAAGACTACACCTGTAGAGTCATGGAAGATCTCGGGGAAGTACTCGTCCACGGTGTGGCCATTATGCCCGGAAAGCCGACTGCCCTTGGTATTATTTCGGGGAAGCCGGTCATAGGGAATCCGGGGTATCCGGTCTCGGCGGTAATATCGTTCGATCAGTTTGTTCGTCCTTTGATTTACAGAATGCTTGGCCTCCTGCTTCCGGAACGTCAAAAAATGAAAGCCAGGCCGGCTCGAAAAATACCCTCAAAGCTCGGCATTGAAGAATTCCTTAGAGTAAGGCTCGGTAAAGTGGGAGAGAAGACCATAGCCACGCCGCTCGCACGCGGGGCAGGAACTATTACTACACTTACCAGGGCTGACGGAATACTGCGCATCCCCCCACTTTCTGAAGGAATCAATGCGGACGAAGAAGTCGAGATAGAACTCCTCACCAGCCCCGCCGGCGTAGAGAATAATATAGTAGTAATAGGCAGCCACGATCTGACCCTTGATCTCTTGGCCGATCAGATCAAAAAGAGATGCCCTGATATGAATCTTGCATCGAGTAATGTCGGGAGCACCGGAGGGCTCCTCGCAATTCGGAACGGCATCGCTCATATTGCCGGATCGCATCTGTTCGACCCGGAGACGAAAGAGTATAACATCCCATATATCAGGCGCATTCTTCCCGATATCCCGGTCACGCTGGTAAATCTCGTCTATCGCGAGCAGGGTCTTATGGTTCAGCCCGGAAACCCCAGAAAAATCGAGTCGATAGAAGATCTTGCACGCGGGGATCTCTCTTTCATCAACCGCCAGGCCGGCTCTGGAACACGAATTCTTCTTGATTTCACACTCAAGGAACTCGGGATAGATCCGGCGCAAATCAACGGCTATGACCGGGATGAGTATACCCATATGTCTGTAGCAGTGGACGTTTTGAGCGGCAGTGCAGACGTGGGCCTCGGAATCTATGCGGCAGCGCGGGCACTGGGGCTCGATTTCATTCCTGTGGTTAAGGAGCGATACGACCTTGTAATATCACCCCTGTTTATGAAGGATAAACGAGTTGAAATCATCTTCGACATACTGAGCTCCGGTGAATTCAAAGCGGCCGTTCAAAAGCTCGGAGGGTATGACACCAGTCGGACAGGCGAGATTGTATATAGTGCGGAGTGAAAAAGGGAGAGCGGGATGATCTTCTCGCAAAAAATCATTGAGAATATCATTAACAAAGCTATTGAGCGGGGAGAATTTGACAATCTGCCGGGTTATGGGAAACCCCTTGTCCTGGAGGACGATAGCCACATCCCCCCCGATCTTCGCATGGCGTACAAGATTCTCAAAAACGCTGACTGTATCCCCCCAGAGCTTCAATTGAAAAAGGACATACAGAACATACAGGATATGCTCGGCGGAATGACTGACGAAAAAGAGAGATACCGCCAGATAAAAAAGCTTAATTTTCTGGTTTTAAAACTCAATATGATGCGGAGAAGCCAGGTGGACCTTGAAGAGAATCAAGTCTATTATGACAAGGTCGTGGAGAAAGTGAAATAATCAGAGACCCTTGCGAGAACAGAGCGGGTTGATTTCGAAAAATTGTAACAATTTAGTTGTTTGAAAGATAAGGCCTCTGATTGTTGGGTTTCGCTCCACTCAACCCAAACTACGATCTACTACGACCTACGATCAAAGAATTATGCTCAGGCCCTCGATTGTGCTGTCTTCGTAGGTTGGGTTGAGGTCACGAAACCCAACCCAACAGAACATGGCCCTAGGATTCGTGACGTTTTCGAAACGCTAAACTGTTACGAAAAATTATGTCAGGGGTTTCATATTACGGCGGGAATAATTGTGTAAAGAAGAGCAAAGAAGTGCGGGGCATCTCCCAGATGAGATGCAGTAACGGATCCCTCCGTTCAGGTGATCAAATCCGGCATTCGTCCGAACTCGCTCGATCAAAGGTCGCCACACATTCTCCGAAAGTTCCAGCACTCATGCTTGCAACTGAACGGGCATGGCTCCCGCAGGAACCAGCCTTTCTGAGGACACCAGTACCGGCCCTTGTATGGTTCGTTGCACGTACTAGAATTGAGCTTCCTTCGATCCTCAACGAGTCTGAATGTCCACACCGACATAACTCGCTCCTTTAGTCATCTTATCGTCATTTTGATGAGACTGGACAACCGTTGGATTAAACTGTGCAAGTATCGGGGAATATTGAAAAAGACCGGTATGCCGCGAAAAAAGCGGCGATGATGTGAGTGGATCGTCGGGGTTCAGAGTGTCGAAGGATGGTCGTAGACTGTTTGATATCGTGGACGGATACCGGGCTTAGGCAAAGAGCAACTGACCGGAAAACTTCGTAATTCGAGGAGCCTGTCGGACTTACGGCTTGCTCAGAAATGAATTGGCATTCTTGGCGCTCAGATTTGGGTCAGATTTGTTATGCCTGCCGGGAGCCGAGTCATACCATTATATATGTGACCTGTACGGTATGACGATACCGGAGTGCGCACGCCGAGGGAGGGTCGGTTTTAGTCACTAAGCCATAAGATTAACGACAAGTTTGGCAAGATATCTTTCACTGTGTCCGGAAAGGCTTTACAGTAAAGCGTTTACAGAGATTTTGTTCTGAGAGTTCATGGTTCAGGGTTGAACCGTGAACCCTGAACCATGAACTCTTTGGTTCCGGCTTTGCCGGGTTAGGCCTCCGTCAATGCCTTGAACGCCGCCTGGGCCGGATCGCTGTAGAATTCAATCTGCATCTTGTCGATCACTTCGTCGGGTAACGTCGCAAAGTCTTTCCGATTCGCTGTCGGGATCATGACCCGCCTGGCTCCGGAATCCATGGCAACGCGCAGTTTATCGCCCAGTCCCTCAACGTGACTGAGGACGCCGTGCAGGCTCATTTCTCCCAGGACAACCAGTCCTGCCGCCACGGTTCTCGACAGGACGGCGGAGACCAGCCCGACGAAAAATGCCACCCCGAGGTCGTTGGCGTCTTTGCCCTGCATCAGACTGATGACCTGCATATTCACATCATAGTTGGATAATTCCCGATCGATTCCCATCCTTTTCGCGTTTGTCTTCAGAAAATCATAGGCCATTCTGGCTGCTTCGCGAATACTCTTTGAAGATGTCCCGACGAGATTGAACTTCCCGGAACCTGCGTTAATATTTATCTGGATTCGATACAGAGAATAACGCGTTTCTGCCGGATCGTAGCCGATGGTGAAAATGTCACCGGGAGACAGGGGCGTATCGGGAATGAGCTGGATACTTCCTAGCTCCGGACAGCCTACAAAATGCTCCTCTCCCGTCTCTTTATCGATATAAGAAAAGTTGACTTTAGCGTACTCGATGCCGCCCATGCGTTTGAGCTGTTCCTTGACCCGCCGCCGCATTTCCAGGGCAAAACGCGTATACTCTTCCATCTCCCCGCGGGTCGGGTCGTTCGCAGGATGGAGCAGTTTGACCAGCCCGGAAATCGTTTTTACAATTGCCGTTCTGTCTCGCGCTTCTACGTGGTTGCCGAAAGAAAAAAACTTCTCATGGGCATCGGCGAAGTTGCAGTTGCGCAGGCCCCCATGAAAGATCTCGGCGATGTAATCGGAAATAAAACCAAGGTGATCCGTAAAATAGGCCGTCTGCATCTTGGGGATTTCCCAGCCCGGCAGATAGCCATGCCAGCGGTCATGAAAGGCCATGTCGTTACGGATGGAGTCCGGCAGGGCCGAAAAAAGATGGGAAACCCGGGCGATGGATTCAACATCGCCGTCGATATTGCCGTTGAAGACGATCCCCGCGTCCGCCTGGATCGTGCCCTTGTCGTCGCCCCGCGAGAAGGACCGCTGCTCCATGTAGCCCTTGTACATCTGCTTGTCGTTTTCCTTCTTGAAGTTGGGACCGGCCACCTCGTCGAAGGCGACCAGGTCGTACCGGACTACCAGACCAGGCTTGTCCTTCCGATTCTTCCAGCCGAACAGGTCTGCCACGGAGCCCTGACCCCCGCTCAACAGAATCACGTAAGGCGATATTTCCCGATATACATAAGACTTCCCCGTTCCCCTCGGCCCCAGCTCGATGAGGTTGTAGTTTTTTTCCACCATAGGGATCATCCGCGTCAGAAAAAGCAGCTTCCGGCGGGGCGTAAAATCGCCGTTCGTCGGTTCGTAGCCCATCGTTCGCAACAGAATGTCAATCCATTCATCCCTTGTGAATCTTACCCGTCCTTCGATGAACTCCTGCAGATTGGCGCTCGCTATCTGAATCGGCTGCAGACGGTTCAGGACAAATGGTCTTGTTACTCCTTTATGCACCCTGGTCTCGTCATAGGCAACCTCGATATTTGCCCAGATTCCACCTGTCAACAGGCGTTCATGTTCATAAACAAGCGCTTCCGTGATATGGACATGATCCATTCCCGCCGCTGCCAAACCGGCCCAGTATTTGCCCCCCTCGTCCTTTTCATCAAAGGCCACCGTCACCAGGTCGATAAGTTTATGGACGCCACGTTTCTTCAGATTGGATTTGATCAGTTCGCACCGATCGGCCCGAACAATCCGCTCGGAAATGACATCCTTGACCCGCTGGATGCCTTCTTCGATTTCCTTTTCATTCGTGGTGGAGCAATATTTGCCCAGGAGATACTCGAGGACATAAACAGGAATGTTGTCGCCCACCTTGAAACGCTTTACGAGATCCTTGCGAACCACCCGACCGGGGAAGGCGTCAAAAAGCCTCTGGTCCAAGGCATCGATCCAGTTGGTCTGATTCTTTTGCTCTTCCATCATAGCCATTCATCCATATCAATCTTCAATGTGACGTCCGCCGTTGCCAGGATTTCCTCATTGTCCGCATCTATTACCACAAGATTCAGCTTCTGACCGTATCGGCCCTCAGCGCCGGGAACCTTTTCCAGCTTCACCTGCCTGACATCGTCTTTGGGGCTGACGGATACATCCGCTGATTTGAAGAGGGTCTTTCCGGATGCGGCATCCCGGACCTTGATGGCGATCTGCCTGCCGAGATAACTGCCATCAATCCGGCCAAAAAGATCCTTCTTTCCCCTTGTCTCCGGTTCGACCTCCACAATCGGTTCCAAGGTTGTAATCTCGGCGATCGGTTTGAGGACGATTCTTGTCTTTTGCGATTTTTTCATCCATTGGATACAAACCAGAGGGATGAGCCACTCCTGCAAGGTTGCTCCCCGATGGAAGAACCCGATGCCGCCGTAAGTCTTGAAGGCAGTCACGCTCCGGGGGAGCAGGCAGTCCAAATCGCTGCCGGCGATTTTTGTCAGAACAGCCGTCTTGTGCTTCAGGTTCTTCCCCACGATGGCCCGCCTCGTTTTCCAACAAATATCCCCTTCGGGTTTTTCTATGACCTCGTGATCTCCGGGTATATAGTGGAAGTAGCCGTGGTCCGTGGTCAGGAAGATGCGCCCGTAACCGGAGTCTCTGAGCTTCCGGATCACTTGTGCATACCGCTCAAGGTAGACTTCCGCGCCGGACAGGGCCAGCTCGCCTTCATGACCCTGGGTGTCGAATTCATCGCCGAAGAGGTAAATGAGCTTTCCCTCGGGAAGCTTAAATCCGGCCTTGATAGCCTCCGTAACCGCCACGATGTGGGACGGCTTCACGCCATGGACGGTGGTCAGCCAGTTCCGTCTCGATTCAGCAATGGCCAGATTCTGGTCAAATCCTTCGGCATAAACCGACCAGCCCTTCTCCGGATCGACGGAGACCCGCAGGCTCCTCGTAAGGCCGGGCAGGACATAGGCCATGCCCAGTTCCGTCGTCGTCGGCACCGGGGCCATACAGGGTTCCACAGAAGCAACGGGCGATGCCTGACCTTCATTGATCATTTCCGTAAGGCGTTTCCCCAGTTCGAAGCGGAAGGCATCGACAACGATGACCGCCGCCGGGTCTTTTTTCTCATCGAGCCGCGCCTTCAACGCCTCCCCGGCATAAGGCAGGGACGCTTGCCCCGGCCACGTGGTATCCTGAGCAGCGAATTCGGAAAAGACCGTATTGGTCCGGTCAAGGATCTGCAGGAACGCCTTCCTCAGGGTCTTCTGGACCGCAAACAGGTCCGCCTCTTCGATAGGCCATTCCTGCATGAGGCATTCACCTTCCGCGTCCACCCGCCAGCCCTGTTCTACATACCAGGCGACGGAATCCTTCAAAGTGTGCCAGCTCTTCTGCACGTCTTCATTTTCCCGGAGTACTTGCGCCGCCCGCCCGAATCCGGCCAGGACATCCCAGGCCACCCTTTTCTTTGTCCGCTGTCCCCAGAAGCCCTGGGCATGCCGCAGATAGCTTTCTTCTTTCCGGGCAAGATATGTTGCAAGCTCCAGGAAATTCTCAAACTTGTTGATCTGCTCCATTTCGTTCTGGAATAATGTCTTTTCTCCCTTGTAGGAGGCGAGCGGGTCGCACAGGGTGCAGGAACTCTCCGCTATCGTGGGTTGAAGGTTCAAAAGGGCATCCGCCTTTTCCGCAAGGGTCTCAAGTTTCGGCAAGAGCTGAAGATCCCGTTGCCATTGGTCGAGAAGTTCCATCGCCCGCTTTCTGCTGTTGCCCGGTGCGATGATCCAGTCTGACGTGGGGAAGTCATACTCACCGATTTTCAGGGCCGCATCCGTAGCCAGGAGTCGGGCCACTGCCCGTATGCGCCATTTATCCGGTTCAGCCGGATCCGGTTCCGGAAACCCGAAGTCGGCGGTGACGCGGCGTTTGAACAGATGACGCCTTTCGGCGCTGATCCGATCCTCAATGGGCTTTCCCATATCCGCCAGGACCGTGAGAATGGTCCCTGCCGAGATCAGTTCATCCGGGGTAATCTTTTTCCATTTGGTCAGGGGTTCATCCAGCTTTGCCAGGGCGTAGGCCAGGAGATCGTCCTTCACCTCGTCTTCCTGGGTACGGGTAATCTCTACTCCATATTCCCGGAGGGCCTCCAGCAGGGACACCTCGCGAAACGTGGCCTCGCCTTCAAACACCCGGAAATAAGTGAGCTCCGCCCTCCGCCTGGGAAGCCAGATCACGCGGGAACGGCGTTCTTCACGAGCAAATCGATGCCTGAGCAGCAACTCATGACCTTCATCCGCCCATAGTTCAATCGCATCCCCGCAGGTCTTCTGAAGAAGTTCTTTCCACTCCCGTGTCGGGTCACACCAGAGGATAATCGGCGCCGGCGCAGTCGGTTTGGACAGGACGGATTGGATCTGTTCCAGCAGCCAATTCTTAAGGCAAGGATTGTCCATTATGATCCATCACCTTCTTGATTTTGCAGAGCCAATCCGACGTTTTTAGCCAAATATACTCTAGCGGCAGCAACAAATTGTGTGGCCTCATCGAGGAGCGGTTCCACCTGGTCTTTCGTTAACTCAAAATATTCCCGATAATCCCCTCGTTGCCTAAGCTCGAAGGCCTTGTTGAGAGAACGCCCCATAACATCAGAAAAGAGACCGCCTTTCACGAAATGTTTGTTGAAGTAGGCTAAAACGCCGCTATGCTTAGACGATGTATAGGGCTCATAGATCAGAAGGGCCAGGACGGCGTAAAACATTCCATAATAAATGCGATTAACCACAGAGCGGAGGCTTTTCCCGCCGGAGAAGAGATATTGAGCTTCTTGAAGGCTCTCCGCAGCCTGTTGCAACCTATGCAAGGCCAGCAATTTCTTCTTCTCATCTATGCTCATAACGGCACACCTTCCATCTGGATGACTTTATAAATCGGGGATTCGGACATCGGCCCCCTTTCCAGTTCATCCCTTCCGAAAACCAAAGCGGAAATGAAAACATCATACTCCAGATTGATCCGATAGACGATGTCGTCAATCTCGGCAACTATCGCCCGGTCATAATCGGGAAGTTCTATCATAACATCCAGATCGGAATCCTGCCTTCCCTCTCCTCTCGCTTTCGATCCATAGAGGCGAAGATCAATAATCCGATACCTCTCAAATAATTCCACCCGTAATCGTTTCAATGCCCCTGCTTCATTCTCTGCCAGATTCATAAACTCACCTTCCCTTCTTTATTCCCACCAGCCCGGTTTGGGCAGCTTTCCTTCCCGACACCAGCGCCGTTCGTCGTCCCGCCAGGCGGCCCGGTCGGCAATGGCCTTCTCCACATCTTTACCCGCCAGAGCATCCCCCGTCAACAGACCGGCCCTCTGGAGCGGCGCGATGTTCACCCGCACGCCGTCGTTGATATCCGGATAGTAGAGGCCTTCCTGCCGGACAAATTCCGGCACCGTTCGCGGCGGTGGACGCTTTGCGTTCAGGCTGGACAGTTGATCATACATTGCCTGCCCGGCCAGCCACGGTTCCCAAGTTAGAGCCTCCGGGCAACGCCACGATTCGATGGCGTCTCGCACCGACTTCCCCTGGCCGGTCTTTATGGCTAATTCATTCTGCCACACTTTGATGTCGGATTTCAAAATAGCGATGCTCCGCTTGATTTCTGCAAGCACATTGACGTCCCTCTCTGGATGTTGGGACCGTTCTTTCAGAGATTGCAATTCTTTTTTTGCGTCCCGGATACTCTCCGACAGGGGTTTCAGTACCTCGGAATCGAAGGATTTCCACCATACCTCACAGGCGCATTTCAGGGCATCAGCCAACATGGCTTCAGCCTCTGCACAGATCATTTCCGCCAGCTCTTTTGCTGTGGGATCGGTATCAAGCGTTTCTTCTTCCGGCGGCTTGGGTCCGACGACGGAGCAATGATGATCCAGATGGGTCATGGCCTCAGATATCCAGGCGGAAAAACCCGCATGGAGGCCCGTCTGATCGGCCTGTTGCCGCCAGCCTGCAAGGGGACCCACTTGAATCACGCCGCTCAGTCTTTTCAGCCAGCGCGCTTTGAGGCAAAGCACGGCGTCATTCATGGCATACTGACGGAGCATGGATTTCATGCTTTCCGGGCCAAAACCGTCGGCGATGACTTCGGACAGGACCGCATCAAAATCTTTGAGTTCCTGAATGCGATACCGGAGGAGGTCTTTTTTGTCCTTCTTTTCGCCGGCAAGGTTTCCTCCTGCGCCGTTCTCCAGACCATGCAGTTCCACTTCCAGGCGCTTAATCAGGGGGCCGACATATTGACTTCTGATCTTGGGCAGTAAATCGCCGTCTGCCTTGTGATAGTAAACAAAGCATTCAAGAGCCGCGTTCTGGCGTGGACGGCTGTTCCAGCGAGCGCTTGAAAAATGCCAGGCGATGGGCCTCTTCCTGAACTGGGAGATGTGGTGGCGGAAGAAATCATTCCGCACCCATTCATGCAAGGGCTTCCCCATGACTTCTTCAAAGCTGTTTTCTTCCGACGATACCTGTTCGGCTCCGTAGTCCGCCGCCAATCGCTCCCGCAGGCGAGCGTAAAGATTGGGTTCATCGGTCGCCTCTGACAGCGGAATAATGCCATCGTCGTCGACCCAGGCGGGAACGGGTTCTCCCGCTTCAATCTGCTTGGGCCAGCGATGGCCCAGGAGGCGGAGAATCTGTACCGTAAGACGATCCTTCGTCAGACGCTGTTCCTCGGGCAGGCAGCACCAGCCATCCTGTTCGATGCCTTCCTTCAGGAGCCAATAAACGGAGATGGGATGGATCTCCAGTTTCTGGGAGAGTTCTTCCAGAAAGGTTTCAATAGGGATTGGAACGTGCGCACCTGCAGTTAGCTCCTCCTGATCTTCGTCTGATGTCGCTATGCTTTCAGAATCTTCGGTTTCATTCTTGGCACCCGGTCCAGCTTTGTATAATAGTCTAAGGCGGTTCTTTAAGCTGGCAAAATCAACTAAGCTGGCATCAAGCCTTTCGTGCACCGACAAGAGTTTGGAAAGCAGGTAAGGGAGTTCAGGCTGTGGAAGCACCAACCGAAGATCAGGAACTGAATCATAGGCGGGAATCAACGGGAACCAACCAGATGGGTTTCCCATTTCTTGAATCACGGAGTCTACATCATTTGAATCAAGCTCATATGCATCAAAAACAGCTCTTTCCGATATTCCCTCAAGAAGGTGAAGTACAGATGCTATAGCATTCGCTCTGAGTATACTACGAGATATTCTCTCAAACCCCCTGTGATCTACAAAGCCAAATTCTAAGGGATCTTGAGACACAATTTGGCGTTTGAGTACTACACAGCTCTGTTCAATAGAGAAAAGCTCAGAGGGGATTTTCTCCGGATTAGGAACTGGAATACGTAGAACGTAATCCTCACTCAACACGATCTGAGGTCGCAACCAACGGATAGCGGAAGAGGAAATCCTCGAGTTTACTATTACTCCTATCGGTATTGTGCAATTTTCTGTTTGACGAGGAAGCACTGGAGCTGCCATCACGGAACCCCATAGACCTGTTCGTGCAAATCGGACTCCAAGTGACCCCCGTGCGAGAGAGCTAAAAACCCACCCTTCCCGGAAAAAAAAGCTCTCATTACGAATAAAGGTTCCAGGCAGGCCTGCGCTCTTGACACGAAGGCCGTTTGCTTCCCAATCGAGAACACATAGCTCAAGCCCAGCCCATTTGCAGTAGCCTCCCCCCTTGTCAAAACGCACCCACCTTCCCAGTACCTGGGGCCGTCCGAAAGAAAAAGAAAGGATCTCCCAATGAAATCGTACGAATCTGACAGTATCGCCTATCGAGGGGCCACATGGGACATCCGCTATATCTCTCAAAATATGCCCCGATAAAAGCTCAAAAAAATGCTCTCGTAGCCAGTAGCACAGCGGCGCCTGCGGAACATCGAGAAACCGCGACTGGAGAGGACGAAAGATCGTACCTTGTGGATGGTCAGCCTCTCTTGGTCTGTTGTTCATTTCCGCTTCACGCCTCCCTTCCGGCGCAGGCCCAGCCCAAACAGGTAGATGTCCGGGACGTCGATGCGGTCGTTGGTTCGCTCGCGGAAGACGCCCAATTCCACCAGATAGTCGACGAGTTCCCTTGCAGTCTGGGCAGGCGGGCCTATGTGCTTGTCACCTTGCCCCCAGGATCTGTTCCAGTTCTGATCGAGCAGATCATGCAACTCGCTCCGTTTCCATGGAGCCAGCCTTTCCTTCGCTATCCGCTCCCTGACCCCGTGCAACCAGGGCCATTCATTGTGGATGGCCTGCTCGACATGATCTGCCGAGACATCTTCGAGAGCCTGTCGAAGCGAAGTAGGATGAAATAGTTTGGGTGGTGTGGCGCGAGGATTTCCGCGTTCCTTTTGCGCCGCCTGCTCGAAGAGCCTGACCAATTCTCTTGGCGTGGCGCATTTGTGGCCGTCACGAAGATGATCGAGGACCCAGTTGAAGCTCTGTCCCTTGTTTGTGTTGGCACCCATGTATTGACCAATGGTTCGTTCGATAAAGGGTCGGGCATCCTCTGCTTTTTTCAGGTTGGGGATATGACCGAATGTTTTGTGTGGTTCCTTGCTGAAGGGAATCCGTGCGCCCTTGCAGTAATCAAACAACTGCTCATCCGTATTCGCGATACGCTTGATGAGCATCGAAAAAAGATTCTGGTCGCTCCAGCCAAGTTCAACCCGATTGGCAGCCAGTTTGGCCAGGTCCGCCCCCCCAATTCCCGCGTGGCGCCGGAACAGATCCTTTCGCAGGAATATCTTGGCCCGGAGTCTCTGCCATCGCCTTGCATAACTGGACCAGAATGCAACGAGGCCCTGAATGGCCTTGGCCATTGCTTCCCAATCGAAACCACCCAAAGTATCCAATTCGTCATAGCCAACAAACAGCCACTGATCCGCATCCTGGAGTTTCTGATCCAACCGGTCCAGAGCAAGTAATGGCTCATTTCCCGAATTTGCGAACGCATCGAGTACTTGATCCGGCGCTCCTCCGGGCAGATCAAGAAACGTCAGCTTTCCGGGATCGCTTATCTCGTCTTTAAGAACCCGTATGAGGTATGCGAACCAAAGATCCACAGCCTGATCCGGTGTCTTCAGGGCGTTCTTCATGCCTCGAGGATCAGGAAATTGTGCGCCTATAGGGTATCCGGGTATCAGCTTGATGAGATCAGCGTTTTTATAGGGTAATCGCAGCTCGGGAGCAAAAGGTGCCAAAGCCGACAACAGTCTGTTTTTGAAAACCGCATTGAAAAGGGCGGATTTGCCTGTTCCTCTCTCTCCCACCACAAGCATCACATCGGGGTCGAAGGCACGAAGGTGCTGTCTGACAGGATAATACCGACATGCGAAAGACTCCCCAGGTTCCGATTCT
Organism: Pseudomonadota bacterium; assembly: GCA_043806955.1. Classification (GTDB taxonomy): domain Bacteria; phylum Desulfobacterota; class QYQD01; order QYQD01; family JAZDGK01; genus JAZDGK01. Next base: position 16,239 of record JAZDGK010000269.1, read on the forward strand.
GCCTGGCCGTAACCAAGGTTCGAAAGAAAATCCAGGAGAGTCTTCTGCGTGTCTTTTCTGAATTTGCTCATTGTTTGTCACCTCTGAACCGGTTGAGAATTCGGTTGGCAAGACTCTGGAAGTCCGGCGATTCCACAATCGTTCCTGCCACTTCATCGATATTGCGAAAATCAGACAAAACTTCGTCATAGCGAATCGGGACCGGAACATGCGGTGCATCGCTGCTTTCAATGTCTTCAATACTCCAGAAATTATCCTGGCCGGACTCTGCATAGTAAAGCTCCGTGAATTCATCTCGGGCTCTGTCTGCAAATCTTTGAGTTGCTTGCTTATTCAGTTCGGGTGCTCTTGGGACCATCGCCTGAACCATAATGCAGTCGCCTTGCTGCTTGTCTGCCCGGACCCGGTGAGCACCCAGGCGCTCGATGATCAGCCTCAAGCCACGCCAGCTCTGCTCGGAAGAGGTACCAAACAGCACATGCAAATGGGCAAAACCACCCAAAACCATGCCGGCAGTTTCGGCGAGTCCAGCACGGAGATCCACCAGAAGCCAATGAGGGCGAAGTTGCGTGCGCACATCCTGAAGGAGCATGAAAAAAGGATGCTTTTGTTTGTCCTCAGGCCTTGGCGGTTCGAAATCCAGTCGAGCCAGTTTCCCAAGGTATTCGCTGTCGACGAGACCTGACGGAATCACCAGAATTTCCCCTTTTCCCGTCACCTTTTCACGGCGGCAGGCATGGTAATAATCCCGAAAATCTACCGGCCCAATAGGTTGTTCGAGCAAATAATCCGCTACACCCCATCGCGCCGTTGTCCCTTCCTCGTCGGCGGCCAGCAAAGTGCCTATACCGGGGGCGTCGAGGTCCGAATCAATGACAGCCACTCTTTCGCCCTTTCGCGCCCGATGGATCGCAAAGGCAGCCAATGCAGTGGAACGGCCGACACCACCCTTGAAGGAATAAAAGACCACGATAGGAGGCTGCTTGGTGCTCGGACGAACCGGCTTTTCCCAGGGAGGCTGATCCGTTGGAGAAAACCATGCGCCGCGTGACCGGTAGCGATCCAGAATGCGCAGGCGGGATTCATCCGGATGTGGTTTGCTTTCCTTCCATGTGTTGTCATATACAAATTTGTCGGTATCCGATACTTCCTTACTCACAGTCCAGATGTCATCTGTCCAGATACCTTTGGCCTCTTCACCCAGTTGCTTCCGAATATCGTCGATCAAGTCTTGATGAGCGCCTCCAGGCCATACCACAAGGCGAAGTTTGCCATAGAGATCTTCTATCAGTACCATTTTGCAATCAGGAGGAGCATTTCTCAAAGCAGTAATCAAGAGCATTACCGCCGAATGGCGTGCTTCATCCAAATGTTTGAAATTTGTTGTCATAGCGTCACCTCACCATCTTTGATAAGGCCCCAAAGCACGTGCTCATAAAGACGTTTGGCTTCCGCCACCCAGGCTGAAGCAGTTGTTTTCGGAATGGTTCCTTCAAAATGGTACCGAAGGGTTTCTTTCCATCCAGCAGGCGGATTACCATATGGGAGCCTCGTGACTGAAGAGCCCGGGGAAAAATACCGAACCGTTCTGGAAGACGGCATGGTTGCCAGCCTCTGTGCATCCGCGCTTAATCTGTTGATATCGTGAATCATGGGCGCCCCGGAAGGCTGATGAATCTGAATGATGGTTTTCAGAATACATTCTACAGCATATCCCGCCAGATAGGCAGCGCCGTCATAGCGACGTCTGCCCAAGAGGGCGCGCGCATCCGTGTAGTGTTTTCTTGCTGCATCAGGATAGTCCTCACCTGATAATTGCCGCATGTTTGACATCAGTTGCCGCTCCTTGAGTTGTTGCCGTTATTGATGGAATTGAGCGCCTGGCGCAACAGCCTGTCCTTCTCCTCCGGACTCTTCGGGCCGATGAGGCGGAAGGCAGTCAGGTGGTGGTCGTTGGCCGGCGCCTTCTTAGCGAGGGTGAAGAGGACAACAAAGGCGCCTGCCGCAGAACTATCATGAAATGCGTGTTCACCCAGGTGCGCCAGTACCTCTATAGACGTTCCCCGCAGAATCCCCTTGAATCCCACGGCTTTCTTGACCTTCTCCTCGTCGAGGGCGCGGAGGTCCGCAAAAGACCGGAGGAACATCCAGGACTGTTGGGTGACCATGGCCACCCGGCCCGTCTCCGGCCGGGCCAGTTCCAGGCAGCGAAGGATAAAGGCTGCGTACAGGTCTCGTTTTCCGGCAGGAAAATGGGATTCCACGTGTTGCTTCACGATGGTGCCCATGTTCTTGGAGCCCATGTAGGGCGGATTCGTGGCTACTACGTCGTACCGCCGGGATAGGAAATCGAAGAGGGATAACCCCTTGCCCGCGGTTTCGCCGAAAAAGCGGGTAGAGAAATCCGCCGAAGCGAATTCCTCCTGAAAATGGGCGCTCAACCTGGCCAGGAGGCCGGATTTCCATTCTTCATAGGAGAGATCGCCAAGGGGAAGCGGCTGCTGTTCCGGTTTTTCCATTTCCCGAAAGATGGCTTCCTGCTTCGGCGGTCCGGTCTTACGTTCATCTTCCCGGGCCTTCAGGAAGCGGAAGTCCTTTTCAACCGGCTCTTCGATCTGGAGGAGCGTTCCCAGTTCATCGGCATGCCGGAGACCGTCAAAGATTATCCGGAGAGTGCTCTGGAAGGGTTTGTCTTCAGGGTGTTTGGCGAGAAACGCCGCGAGATGATCCGTATCGGTCCCAGGGTGAATATTGGTGGCCACCAGATTGATGCGCTTCGGCCTGAAATCTCGATCCTTTTCCTTCGCCTTCATGTACAGGGCGCAGGCGGCAATCTGGATGGACCGCTCATCAATGTCAATCCCGTAAAGGTTATGGCTCAGGATGGCCTCGCAGATCTCCGTCGGGCCATCCAATTCCCCTTCTTCCTCATACATCGCGTAGAGAAGATCAAATGCCTCCAGGAGAAAGTGTCCGGACCCGACGCAAGGATCGAGAAAAGAGACCCGTTCAAGTGACTTTCTTTCTACCGGCGCCCGGTCGGCGTCCCGCACATAGTATGCCCAGGATTCACAGAGGCGTGAATCGGGATACATGGCCATCCAGAGGGCGCCCAGGGAATTCTGAACCAGGAATTTGACCATGTAGGGTTCGGTATAGAGCTGGGTGACGGGGATGATATCTCCCTTTTCGATCTTAGCGCCTTTGACGGTGCGGACCTTTGCGAACACCCGGTCTTTTTCTTCCGTGTTCCAGTACTGATAGGCCCAGCCGAGGGCGTCCGGCGCGGCAAAAACCTCATCGGGCGCGGACAGGAGTTGAATACACTTCTTCAGGGCCGCCACACCGGGTCTCAGAGCAATCACTGGTTCATCGGGGTGGAAAAGGAGGGGGAGTCCTTCCTGCTTTCGCTCTTCGAATTCGGCAAAGAGAACGGCATAAAGGCCGTCGTCTTCCCCAGCGCATAACTCCGGGTTCTGCCGGGCCAAGCGATAATGCTTCAGGGATCGGTGGCCGTAACCTTCTTTCTGCAGGATGAGCTCATCGACCAGTCCCCGGGCCTCCATGCAGCGCAGGGAGATGAGCCGGTTTGCCCAGGTATAGGCGCACTCCTGAAGAAACTCCCGTATGGCCTCTTCCCGGGCTCGTCCTGACTTCACCTGCGACTGAACAAAGGCATCCATGATCTGCCGGGCGCGATGGTCCTCTTCGGACAGATGAGAAAGCTGTTCGATGGGCATGGCTTCCCGGTCACGGCGAACCCCGAGAGCGGCCAGGCGCTCCTCCAAATCACCGGGATGCCGGACTCCTCGGTCGTCGTAGCGGCCTTCCAGGACATGCCGGAGATTGAGAACAATGGATCTGAGCTGGCTCTTGTATTGCGAATCCACTCTTTATGGCTCGAAGGGAAGAATACGCACACGGGAACGATAGGGGTCAACCGTAATGAAGGCGCCCCGTTGGAGTTCCTCCGCGAATTGCCTGATGGCATTCACGACCAAAACGCCGATCGCTTCCGGTACGATGTTTTGCGTGCGGATCTGAATGACGCTGGGACCACTGGCACGCGTAGCGGCAAGCAGAGCGCCGAAGTCCAGGTCATGGGTAAAGACGGTGTAGCCGTGTTCCTTTGCGTAGGCCATAATGAGGCTGTCTGTGGCAGTATGTTCGCCCACATCCGACCAGTGAACACATTCAAGGCCTTGGCCGGATAAGAATTGCACCCACCGGGGCGGCAGGTTCATATCCAGCAGAAGTTTCATCCCGTCACCATTGCCAGTTCCTGTTCTTCCGAACGCCATGCCGCATAGGAAAGGGCTTCCATGACATCCTCACGTTCCAGATAAGGATATTCCACAAGGATATCCTCAACGGTTTTGCCGCAGGCAATGAGGCCGACGATGGTTCCCACGGTGACCCGCATTCCCCTTATGCAGGGTTTGCCGCCCATTACCAGGGGGTCTATCGTAATTCTTTTTAAGGGTTCCATGTAAACCTCCATATTACATCTCTTGAGCCTCTTGCAAAATGTCCTCTTTTGCCCAATCTTTGCGTCAGGCTCAGATCTTAATCCTCAAAATACGTCCAGTATTCCTCCGGTGGCGCCGTGGCCTTATACTAGCACTTTTTTCAGGAAAGTTCTATCTCATCACCCTCATTGAGTATCTCGTTGACCTGTGCATCCAGGTCCTTTTTCAAACCGTTCCATTCGGTAAGGGTTCTTATCCTCCTGGGCGAAGGAATAAGCTTGATCTTCTTAATGTGTTTTGCACTGCCGGCCGTATCTTTGCTTTTTATGAGCTGTTCAAGACGACTGATCTCTTCCTTCACCCTGTCCCTGATGCTGTCCGGCAGCATGGCAATTTTGATCAGGTCCGATTCCTCCTCGATTTCCGAGGCCGTATTCTGCAGTGCCCTTTCAAAGGGGGCGATTTCTTCCGCCGTCAGAAGTCCTGTTGCCTTTTCTTCTTCGATACGGTTTTTCAGGGGGGGCAGGGCTTCTGTGGCGGCTTGCCTCCACACGCGTTTCAGCGATTCCACTTCCGTCAGGACATGGGCCTTATTGTCCTGGAGGGTCTGCCAGACGGCTTTTTTGTGGATCGTCGCATCCTTTTGGGCCGTTGTAAAATTGTCGAGAAAGTGATGAATGATATTCTCTTTGGGTATTCTGTACCGAATGCTTTGGAGCGTGTTATACAGCTCCCGGGTTTCCTTGAAGGTTTCTCCCCATGTGCCGTAGAAGGCATGGACATCGATGACCGTGGTCAATTCTTCTTCTATGGTCGGCGACTTCGCCTCCCATTCCTTGACGTGATGAACAGGGTTGGTCAGGCCAAGGAGGGTTTCCATAGATTCCATCCCCGCCTTGAAAGATTCCGGCAGCGGGAAATTCGCCGCCCTTGCCCAGATCTGCGCATCATCGCCCTTCTTTTTCACATCCGTCAGATATTTTACGGATGCCACGGTTAAATCCGACGGAGTCTCATCAATCTTGCGATTGCCCGTCAGCTTGATCAGCAGGGTGCGAACCGCTATCAGGGCTTGCGTATCCACAACCGTCTCTTCCAGAATCACTTCCGCCTTGCCGAAGGATTTGCTATTGCGCATGGTCGCTGTCAACTCTGCGTCGGCGGGATTGGTATAGACCTTCTTTCCGACGGCGATTTTGATCAGGCCTTCTCTGAC
>JAZDGK010000270.1:0-15803 GCA_043806955.1 Pseudomonadota bacterium
GGATCCCTCCTCAGCCATAGATTATGCAAATATAGGCTCGAATCTGCGTGAAATGGGGCATTTTGAAGAGGCGATCGGGTGGTATGAATCTGCCATCGAAATAGATCCTGGGATTCAGTTCGCGCACGACAACATAATCAAGCTAAGGAAAGCTGCAAAAGAGTGTCCAAAGAGTCTCACTCTTGTTCAAGGTCAAGGAAGGCGAGGATTCTAACCCTTGAAAGCTGGGATGCTGGGAGGCGAGAAGGCTGAGAGGCAATCTCAGCGGGTCAGCTTCCTGGCTTCGGCTTCCCAGCCTCCTGGCTTCCTAGCTTCCTAGCTTCCCGGCCTTCTGAGGATTAGAATCCGAGCCTGACGCGGAGACTTGCCCTGTTAAATAGGATCATGACAGCTTGGTCCTATCTTGGAGTTTTGCAAGAGGCTCTATTGAAAGGATATTAGATGGCAACGCTGGTATTCAATCAAAAGGAATTCGAGATAAACGAAGACGGTTATCTAAAGAGCTTTGATCAGTGGACTGAAGAATTCTCTTATGGAATGGCCAAACAGGAAGGGGTCGAAGACCTTACAGAAGACCACTGGCGAGTGATCCATTATGTTCGTGACTATTATACCAGAAACGGCATAGCCCCCATGGTTCTCAAACTCCAGCGGGCACTCGGGATTTCTATTTGGCGATTGCGGGAACTCTTCCCGACGACTTCGGAAAGGGCGATTTGTAAGATTTCGGGGTTACCAAAGCCTACCGGATGCATATAGTTGTCCTCTCCGGCAAATTGGCTCCAAGGATTTCTCACGAACCGGCATTTTTCTTTTTTGGCTCTTGACAAACGAATTGTGCTATAGTACTAGCAAATGAAGGAAGGTTCATTTCTTTTAAAATAGCAAGGAAGAAGGAGGAGTATAATGGCAGCACTGACACACAAAGGGAAAAGTTACGAAGTAGATGAGGACGGCTTTCTGGCCGGCGGGTTGGTAGATTGGGATGAAAACTGGGTAGATTACGTAAAGGATGTCGAAGGAATCGGCACACTTACCGATGAGCACTGGAAATGTGTAAACTTCCTGCAGGATTACTACAAGAAGAACGGAATTGCTCCGATGGTGAGAGTGTTCTCCAAGGTAACCGGTTATCCTTTGAAGAAGATCTACGAGCTGTTCCCCTCCGGACCTGGTAAGGGAGCTTGCAAGATGGCAGGTCTACCGAAACCGACAGGCTGCGTCTAAAACAGGCCTTTTATACTTTAGAACTTTTTGGAGGGCACGAATCTTCTGAGGATGGGTTTGTGCCCTCTGATATGTCCGCAGGAAATCACCCCGCCATGGAACTCTGCTCATGGGGAGGATGCCATCTCTCTGGTGACAGTCCTCCTGCATTCGTTAACTCTCGTTTGTTGTGCCTGAAGCGAGCTATAGATTCAGATAATGTTTTTGGGAAGGCAGCAGGGAGGGGATAGTGCCAGTTCGTACATCCCCGACCGATAACGCACCCAACGGCTTTATCTGGAAGTCTATGTCAGTAACTCTTCCAAATAGGATTTGATATAATTCTAATAAGAGGATCCTCATCATGGTCTCGCAAACTGGATCAATACTCTCGTTTCCAGTTGATCCCCAGTCCACTCCTTGTATTCAGTCCTGTCTCCGTCTCAAGCGAAATGTCCGGCGTTGCTTCCACCTCGATCGCGACTTTTCCTGTTGCACTTCCCAGGCCCTGTTCCACACCCACTCGTATTCCTTCCCCCAGGTATTTCCCCACAGCTACGGCCGGCCCTTCCTCCGATTGCTTCAGTTCGAGTTCCTCCACTCCGATTAATCGGCGGGTTTTCGCCAGGATGTCGAGCCCACCGCCCCCACCTCTAAGAGTGTTTAATGCGCTCGCCAGTCTTAGAGCCTGTATCGGCGTAATCCCGGCAATGCCTTCTCCAAATAAAAGCCGGGAAAGCACTTCGTCCGTGGGAAGCGGCGGCTCTGATCGCAGCTCAATGGATGGTTTTGATACCGGCCCGGTAAGTGCGACAAGCGCGGTCATCTCCTTTCCTTTGGCTTCTGCCAGCACGTCTATTACGGGTGCGGGCGGGGTTGCTCCGAAGAACTGAATAGTGCCTTTCGCCAAGTCAAAACGCTTATCCAGGAAAACGAAATTCCCGCGTATCACGTTAATCGAACCGGTTATGACCGGTTTTTCAAGCGATCCTGATATGTCGAGGTCCCCTTCCCACTCGGATTCCAGGCCTCTGCCGCGTACAAAGATCTGCGCCGGGAAGCTTACCTGGAGATTGAGCCCGGGGTTGAAAGGCGAAGGTCCCTCCCTCGCCTTTTCTTCTATCTTTTCTCCCGGCCCGCCCACTTCGATTACTTCCAGTTCGGGGACGTCGGGAGGAAGGCCTCTTTCAAGGGAGATCTCGGCACGATCGACCCTTATCCGACCGGAAATATCCATTTTTCCAACCGGACCAGCCATGGTTACGCCACCGCTCATGGTTCCGGTTATTTCATCGCGTCGAACCAGGGTAGCGCGATTGAAATCAAGACCGAACTCGACGGGAAAACCCGTTCCCCGCGCGAAGTTCACAACGCCTCGCCCGGTCACAACTCCATTTTCACCATCTGTGGCCCTCATGCTTTCGATTGTGATCGCGGGCCCCCGGGCCGTAATTTGCATCTGCACATTGTGGAGGACCGTGCCGGTCGTGAGATTCTGAAACGATCCGTTCTCCACTCCGGCGTTCCCGACGACCTCGGGATTTGCCACTGTCCCCTGGATATCCAGATCAGCCGCAATCAATCCCGAAATCTCGTTTTCCTGCGGAATAAAGGGCGTGATAGCATTCAAATCGAACAATGCATTGATGTTGCCGTAGATTCTGCCCGCCGCCGGTAAGGAGAAGACGAAGGGGTCAAGAGAGAATTCCACCGGAACCTCAAAGTTCATTTCAGCCAGCCCGTTTTTTTCCCGCATATCAACATCAATGCTCAACCGTCCGGCTGCCAGGTCGATTCCTGCGCTCAACTCTGAAATCAGCGCCTTTTCATCTTCCCCGACAGGGCTGACACCGGTAATCAGTAGCTCCGCATCGGCATGCGGGTGGGAGAGGTCCCCTTCCAGCCTCAACTCACCGTTCAATGACCCTTCCAGCCCCGGTTCCCAAAAGAGCTGACTGATGCCGAGAGGCAAATCCTGCAAGCTCACGGCCAGCGAGACGCTTTTGTCAACACGGCCTGAAGCATAAAGATACCCCGGACCGATTGCCAATCCCAGGCGGTCCAGGGATAGTTCTTCCGCTGAACGGGTCACCGCAGCAGGCTGCAGCAGCCGAACCGGGTAATCCGCAAAATGTGCCTGCATCCTGTCCAGACGGAACTGTTTTGTCTTTTCGGAGAGGTAAAAGATACCGGCAGTCTCAACGGCAAAATCATGAGGCCTTTGGCCCCGGGCAGCGAGGTGGAAGCTGCCGCTCTCTTCAGTTCCCTCGGCTTCGAAATCCAGCCCTGTGATTTCTACTTGTCGAGCCTGCAGATCTTGAAGACTCAGCACAAGTCTCCCTTGAGGCACACCAAAAAGGTTTTTTACATCAGAAGAAAGCTCAATTTTTGAGATCTCTCCGAAAGGCAAATCAAGGTCCTCTCCCCTGACCGTAACAGCCGCATCTTGCCGGCCGGATTCGGAGTTGAAATCTGCGTGCAGCGCCGCCCGACCCGCCAGATCGGCTCCAAAGAAACGACCAAGGACGGACAATTCTTCGAACTCTCCCTCAAGATGTCCGTGGACCAGTGGACCTTCCATGAACAAGACCAGATCCCCGCTGACTCTGTTTTTCGGGGCCAAAAGACTCAAACCGGAGAGTTTCAGGGTCTTTTCCCTGAGACTGAAACCGGAAGAAACGGTCAGACTCTGATCGCTTTGATCCAGGATCAAGGCCAAGCTTCCCGCAGGGTCGTCCGGCAGACCTCGAGCTTCCACGTCTGCGCTTATCATTTGGAAGCCCGTCCCTCTGATTTGTACGTTTTCGCCTTTCAAGGCCATTCCGGCGTCGAAATCATAAAAAGAACCATACATCCTGCCCTGCGCCTCCAATTCCCCTGAAAGTCCCTGGGCCTGGGCTACGGGGACAGCCTCGGCTCTCGGCAATCTTAGCTGCCAGTTGCCCGATATCGTCTCCTCCCGGAAATCCAAACCCAGTTGGCTGAAAAAACTGAAGAGGCAATTCTCCACGCAGAGGTAAGGCACGGCGAGTCTCTCTGCCTTCCTCACGTCAAAAATGCCGCAAAACGATGTCTTCGGAGCAATAAGCCCGGAAAGAGGTTCCGGTAGACCGCCGAGCTGACTGGTATACCCATCAACCTCTCCTGAAGCCGTTCCTGTGTAAAAATTCCCTGTGATCTGAGCTTCGGTATAAAGTGCGCCGGAGACTCTTTTCCCGAGATAGGAAGTGAAAGGTCTTAAATCCCCGACCGCCAGACTTGCAGATAGATTCCCGGACCAGTCCGAAGGAAAGACTTGCCCGGCCATATTGAAAGCAATATCATTCCCGGTAATTCGGAACCCATCCATAATGAAAGGGCCTCTGGAGAAAATCCTCACGTTCATCAACCATTTCAGTGAATCGAGCGGCAGGGGTTCTTTGTCCGACGTGGACATGCCCAGCAGGGCTCCGTCAGACTTCATCTCCATTTCTGAAAACTCGGAAGAGACGGGCCCTTTTGGCGATACTTTCAGACCCGTCCGGACCTCCTGGATTATCATTTTCTGCAGTTTGAGCCCGGTCAGCTCTATGTTGGCATTCAGCTCCGGCCGGCGAATCGTCCCGGAAAGTTCGCCGGACACAGCGATTTCTCCCCCGACCGGCATCCCGACAAGTGTGGAAAAGGTAGCGAGATCCTCGACTTCCAGGACGAAATCACTCTGCACTTGCCCTGATTTGATATCGAGCATTCCCTTTATTTCCGCGCTGTAGTTCTCTGCCCGCAATTCTGCTCCTCTGACCAAAAGCTTTTCATCCGGAATGAGACTTACCCTTATCGCGAAATTGTTTCCGGTCAACAAAAGCGGTTTCAGACCTTTGGGTAGAACTGCTGCTGCGGGCACGACACATCCTTCAACATCGGCCTTAATCTCGCCGGCAACGGCCAACCCGATACCGGCGTGAACGGATCCCAGATTCCTTGCAGCCGCGAAGAATCTTCCGGCCCAGGATGTAAGCGGACCTGCCCCCTTGAGTTTCAACAATAACGGTCCTGCGTTCTTGAGACCCAGGACCGCAGCCGCAAAGCCCCCTTCATCTTCCCTCAATACGGCATTGATGCCGAGTGAGCTGGTTTCCTCGCAAAGAGCGATAGTGATACCGAAATTTGTCTCCGGCCCCCCATCCTTCCGGGTGATCATGAGAGGTAAGATAAGGCGGGAACCAGTACCCCTTACACGACCTCTGATTCCGAAAACACCTTCTTGCCCGAGAACGGGTTTCGCTACTACGAATCTCGCAATCGCTATCCTTGTCACTTCCAAGGGGGGCAGGTCTTTTGGCAGCGAAGGCGCCTTCCATGGTTCCTTCTTACGTTCTACCGGGATCCTCGCGACGACCAGTTCCCGGGCACTGATCTCTTTCACGTCAATCTTCCCCTGAAGCAGGGCCAAAGGAGACCACCGCAGTCTTAACTCACGGAGTATAAGCCATTCCCCGTTCATATCCGCAACGCTGATTCGACTAAAACGCCACTTAAAAGGTATAATGCCCTCCAGTTCCCCCATGGTTACCCGGCGGTCCGGTCCGGATAAAGCGCCTGAGAGCGACGTCGCAATCTTTGACTTCGCAAAACCGGTCTGAAGAACAAAGAAAAGGACTGTCATGGTCAGCAAAAATGAGCCTGATACGTAAGCTGTATACTTGGCCAACCCTTTCAGTATCTGTTTTGGATTCATAATTCTCTTTCGCAAACCACAAAGGCACTAAGTCCGTTCACCGTAGACCGTTCACCGACGAGACGTATAGTCCCCCAGCCCCAGCCTCGTCTTTTCATTCCGCAATCCGCAATCCGCAATCCGCAATCAAAAGGCTTGTCCCAGACTCACATAGAGTTGGCAGGGATCATCGATATCGTCCCGTGGATCAAGCGGCACCGCAACATCGAATCGTATCGGGCCTACTGTAGTATAATAACGAACTCCAACCCCTGCCCCCCATCTCAGGCCCTCGTCAAGTTGCGGGTGAACCGTGTCATATACATTTCCGCCGTCCAGGAAGGCAACAAATCCTATAGTATCGGTCACCTTCAACCGAAATTCCACACCGGCCTCCACGAGAGATCGACCTCCTGTCGGCTCACCATTCAATAGTGGGCCGACGGTCTGGAATGCATATCCCCTGATGGACCCCCCACCCCCCGCATAGAATCTGATGTCAGCGGGAACAGAATCACGATCGACTCCGGTTATGGCCCCGAGGCCTGCCCTTCCTGCAACCAGCAACAAAGGGCTGTCGAGCAACCTGAGATAGTGGCTGTAACTCCCGTGCGCTTTGAAGAAGCTCACATCCGTGCCGAAAATGTTTGTGTAGGGAGTGAACTGCAGGCTGAAGCGCCCGCCCCGGGTAGGATTCAGGAGACTGTCGCTCGTATCACGGTTAAGATGGGAAGGAAAGGACAGGAGTCCAAAAGTCGATGTACCCTCCAGTGAATAGACTCTCGACCATCTCAACGCGGGCCCCGCGCCAAACCGCGTCAGGTTGCTCAGTACCCGTTCCAGGACCAGAGCGGCCTCCAAATTCCTGCTCGTGAAAGCATCTGTACGGTCCTCCGCCATTCGGGTGCTGAAAAGCAGAGACTGGTCTTCTCTCAAAAACGCCGGCTCTTCGTATATCAACTCTGTGGAAAGTGTAATGGACGATGCTATTCCATTGATCCTGAGACGTTCAGCCTCTCCAAAAAGGTTTCGATTCTCCCAGGAGAGTCTCGCACCCAGCCCCTCATCCGTGTAGTAACTCAGCCCGGCTGCAACAGTCCGACGCTTCCGTTCCTGAACTTCCACCCCCACCGGCAATAGACTGTCCTCAATACTCTTTCCCTCCGTCACCTGGACGAGGGAGAAGAGTCCAGTCCGGATCAGTCTATTCCGCAGTTCAACCAGCAGGGAGGCATCGAACGTATCTCCCCTTTGCCATGGGATCTTTCCCGTGACGAATTTCTCGGATATGGTTTCCAACCCGGTAATTACCGTTTGGCCGAAATAAGCCAACTGTCCCGGATCTACCCGGTAGGCTACCCGTACCTTCTTTGTGGTGTGGTCTACCACCACCTGTCTTTCAATTCTCGGGGAAGGAAACCCCTCCCGCCGCAACTGCCGGGCAAGCGTCTCCTCCGCATCAATTATCTCGCGCGCATCAGCCGGTTTTCCGGTTTGGAGTCCGACTTCTCCCGCAGACAGCAGCTCAACAGGCTGAGTTCCCACCCTCTCTATCTGCACTGCTTCCAGAACATAAGCCGGCCCCGGTCTTACGTGGAAAATCACGGGAACAGGTCTTGTCCTCTCATTAACCTCGACGTCGATCTCTCCCCCGTAATATCCCTGAGACCTCAGGACTTGAAGAAGGGTGGGGATATCTTCTTCCGCCCGCCGGCGAAGCAGATTCAGAGTAGCAGGCGGTTTATCCTGCATGTTCACGGTCTTTGATACCGACTCCATCAAGTCACGCACTTTTTTGCCGGGGGCGCCTGCAATTTCCGCCGTGTAGCCAACGGCCGGTACGGCTTCAGCCGAAACATGGAAAGGGACAAGGCTCATGGAAAGGAGTAAGACAAGTAATAACAGCCCATCAACTCGGGGCAAGCAGTCTCCTAAGCGGTACAAGTTCCGGCTCCACAGGTGAATTGTGAATTGAATACGAGATTATCTTACACCATTGATGCTGAAAAAAGTAACGAAGATCTGACGTCTTGTGCCCCTCCTGCGGAGGTTATGGGAGGTTATCGACAGCTTGTTTTGTTGAAACAGGCAGGTTACTTCAAGAGGTCTTTCGCCCGGCCGATGAGCCGGTAAGTAACGATACCGGTCAATACAACTATATCTTCTGTGGGAAGGAAAAGTGGCGCGGTTTCGTCGAAAAGTATGCTGCTCTCCGGAGGAAACTCCTCATCTCCTTTCCAGATGACAAAGGCAATCGGTATCCGGGGCAAAGGGCACGTTACAAGAGAGACATCGCCGACTTCGCCTGCCGAAGGGCTGTCTTCATCCCCTCTGATCTTTTCGAGCACTTCAGGATTATTCCCAAACGTGCTCTTAAATGGTTTCAGGCACCGTTTTACGAACGGATCGTAATAGAAAATCCCCGACGGTATCTGCCTGAAGGTAATCCAGTTGCCTTTAAGCGGCACCCCTTGCGCGTGGAGGAGATAGTGCAAGACCACGATTTGCTCCGGCAGTTTCAAAACAGGAGCTATCTCGACGCTCGGGAAATGCACGTTGCATCGGCCCGCCCAAAAGTCCAGACCGAGAATGCCCTTTCCATTCTCCGTCTTATTCCACGAGCCTCCCGTTCTATCGGCAATTTGAACAGGATCCTTTGCGGACAATTCTTCCCTGGCCAGGTTCAGGGCCTCATTGTAGGCATCCTCAAACGGCATGATCTTCCTCGATAAATCCTTTAACTTCTTTAGAAATGCCCTCGATATCGTCAGGATGATACCAGTTCACTTCAGGATCATTTCTAAACCAGGTAAGCTGCCTCTTGGCATAATGCCTGGTATCTCTAGTCATAATCGTGAGCATCTCGTCGAAACCGTAATCTCCCCGCAAATACCTCATAACGTGCCGGTAACCCAGCGACTGCATAGGTTTCAAATCCTCCGAATACCCCTCGGCCAAGAGTCGTTCAACCTCTTCTATCAGTCCTCTTCCCAGCATCTCCCGGGCACGGGAGTCAATCCTCCGATAGAGCTCGTCTCGATCAGGTGCCAGTCCGATCTTCCGATACCTGTACGGGCTCTCCCGAAACCCGTGATCTGACTGATACTCGGATATCGGTACTCCGGTAAGACGAAAAACCTCAAGAGCACGAATAATACGGACACTATCGTGCGGATGGATCCTTTCCGCTGCTCTTGGATCCACATCTTTCAACTCTTCATATGAGTGCTGCACGCCTTTTTCTTCAATCTCGGCCCAAAGCAATGCACGCAATTCCCCGCCGCCGGCCGGTCCGGGGAAGATCCCCCTTAATAATGCCTTTATGTAGAGCCCGGTCCCGCCGACGATGAAAACACCCTTCTCTCTCCCGGAAATATCATTTACCGCAGCGGTCGCATCAGCCCTGTAACGGGCAGCGTTGTATGCCTCGTCCGGATAGACCACATCAATAACGTGATGCGGCACCATTTTTCTCTCAGCCGGAGACGGTTTGGCCGTCCCGATATCCATGAGTCTATAGACCTGCATGGAATCCGCATTGATGATCTCCCCGTGGAGATTCTCCGCAAGCGCGAGTGAAAGACCGGTTTTCCCGCTCGCCGTAGGACCGACTATGATTACCAAACGTTGTTTTTTGTTGGTATTCAAATCTTGGAACTCACCACCCGCTCCCGTTGGTCGCTGAAGAACACGAAGGTCACGAAGTTTTTTTGTCTCTTTCTTTCCGCCAAGGCGAAAAGAAAAAAGAAAGAATCATCGGAGGACCATTCATCGATCCGAGAAGTCTTCTCAATTATTTCTTCGTGTCCTTCGTGTTCTTCGTGGTGAAAAACTCATTTGCGTTTAAAACCTTTTTCGATCTCGTATAAGCTGTACAGTTGCCAAATGGGCCGGCCGTGCGGGCAATTGGAGTTGACCGGGCACTCGAAAAGCTGTCTTAAGAGGCTCTCCATCTCTTCGGCGGTCAATGCCTGATGGGCCTTTATGGCCCCGTGACAAGCCATAAGCGCAATGATCTCGTTTGTCAGTCGTTCACCGGCAAACAAATCTCCAGAGGTCGTGATATGAGTTATTACAGATTCAACAAGCGATCTTGCGTCTCTGCCGGGCAGTACCGCCGGTATGGCCCTTAAGAGGAAAGTCTCGCCTCCGAACGGCGTTATGTCGATCCCCAGTTCGAACAAGCTTTGCGTGTGCTGAGACAGGATTTCGGCTTCAGCTTTCGGCACCTCCAGCGCCTCGGGAAAGACCAACTGCTGGCTCTCGATGCCGCCTTTTTTGAATGATCCCCTCAACTGCTCGAAAAGGACACGTTCGTGAGCCGCGTGCTGATCTATAACAACAAGACCCTGAACGGATTCGCAAAGGATATAACTCTCGGCGAGTTGCCCTGCCAGTCTCCATTCGGGAGGGGTTGAACCGATCGCGGACTCCATCTGAGCCGGTTGGTGCAGCGGCACATACGGCGGGACTATTTCATGAAGGCTCATTGACGCCTGCAACGGTTCATGAAAGCTCTTTTCTGACTGGGGTCCCCGGTCCGGGGCAATTTCAATCGACTCCGCCTCAGAAAACGGCTCCGGCCGTGTAACCTGCTGGTCGGAAAGAATGGCTTTCCGGACTGTTTCGCCTACCGTTCGGTAAATATGTTGAGGGTCTCTGAAACGGATTTCGCTCTTTGTCGGGTGCACGTTTACGTCGACATCAGCCGAAGGAAGTTCAATGCAAATCAGCCCTGCCGGGTAACGGTCCCTCATCAGGAAACTCTTGAATGCATCGAAGACCGCGTTCCGCACAATCCTGTCGCGTACGAAGCGTTTATTGACAAAGATATAAAGAGAATGCAGTGAAGCCCGGTTGATTTCCGAACGGCCGACATATCCGGATATACCTATTCCGTCTGATACTCCCGTTAGCGGAAGTAATTTTGCGGTCCGATCCAGTCTAAGTATGGATTTGAGGCGATCCTCAACCCTTTCCCCGGAAGCGGTCGAGAGCAGAAAACGGCCTTCGTTCTTGAGAATGAACTGCACATCGCAATCTGTAAGAGCGATAGACTCCACACAGTCCTGTATGTGTCCGACTTCGGTAGCATACGACTTGAGGAACTTGCGTCTGGCGGGAAGATTTGCAAACAGACCTGCCACCTCGACCGATGTTCCTTTCGGACATCCCGTCTCTACAACCTCTTTTGCCCGGCCATAGTCGACCCGCACACGATGCCCGGACAGATCCTCTTCCTTCCTCGATATGAGAGTCATTTTGGAAACGGAAGCAATGCTGGGAAGTGCCTCGCCCCTGAATCCCAGGGTCCTTATATTGAACAGGTCGTTTTCGTCCAGAATTTTGCTTGTGGCATGGCGCTCTAATGAGAGCAGGATATCCTGCCTGTCCATACCTTCGCCGTCATCAACGACCCGGATAAGCCTCTGCCCTCCCCCTTCGATCTCTACGAGGATGCGCCTTGCTCCTGCATCAAGCGCGTTTTCCACGAGCTCTTTCACTGCGGAAGCAGGACGCTCAACGATTTCACCCGCAGCAATGCGGTTAGCAAGAAATTCCGGGAGAATTCTTATCTTGGGCATACGGGCCTTCCAATTTCGGATTGCGGAGTGCGGATTGCGGATTGAATACAGGGCCAAGCCGAAGCGACTGGTAGGTTGGGTTGAACGGAGTGAAACCCAACAAACAGGAGCCTCTTGCAAAATGTCCCCTTTTGCCCAATCTCTGCGTCAGACTCAGATTTTAATCCTCAAAATACTACCAGTATTCCTGCGGTTAAAATCTTCGCCTTCCTTGACCTTGGACAAAATTGAACATTTTGCAAGAGGCTCACAGTCCTTCCAATTTCGGATTGCGGAGTGAGAAATCAATTGGAGTAGCACTCTAGCTGAGAATTCGTACGTTGGGGTGAGCAACGCGAAACCCAACAAAAAACTCATGAAAAATCGCCTTCCCCTGTCTATGCGCCTTAATCGTATGCTTGTTTTCAAATCCGAAATCCGAAATCCCAAATCCCAAATGGAATAACTCGAAACTCGCAACCCACAGCCAACTCATTGTAATTTGAGGAGGACGTTGTCTTTGATCCAATGCTCGTCCCACCACTCGATGGGGTTAACAAAAGTACCGCCGACGATCATTCCAAAATGAAGATGGTCGCCGCCGGCAAGTCCGGTAGATCCCGAATAGCCCAGGATTGCGCCTTTTTGCACTGCCTGGCGCACGGGAACCTTTATACTGTTAAGGTGAGCGTACATGGTGAAAATCCCCTGGCCATGGTCGAGTACAACCGTGTTTCCGTAGATCCCCAGATACCCTGTAAACGCTACGATCCCACCGTTTGCCGCCTGAATCGGCGCATGTTCGTTCGAGGCCAGATCGACTCCGAGGTGTACGACATGGTCAAGATCGCGCCCTTGGTGGACATATGTTCTCTGATCGCCAAAAAGAGCTTTGGGAGCTGCGTTCTGCATGCGCAGGAAAGTCCCTTCCCACAACGGCTTTGCCTCTGAAACAGAGCAAATTTCCGTCACCCGCTTATCATTCTTTTCTCTAAGCTTATGATTGACTTGTACGAAGACTTCTTCGTGGCTTCCTTTGAGATCGGGGTGATACTGCATCAGTTCGGGCATCTTTGTCTGAAGGAAATTCTGGGACAATTCGATCTTGTCTGATCTGAATTTCTTGTACTTGATGAGATTCGGTACCCCGCTCCACGCGGTATTTCCGCTTTGATCCTTGGCTGTGAGCATAAGTTTGAAATCTTCGGAAGCCTCCAAAGGCATGGCAAAGTAGGCCATATACGTGCCTTTGGGTCCATTGGGTTTTGGATAGCCCCGATAGAATCTCTTCCCCACCATTACCCCGCTTACGACAACATCATTATCCACATGGTAAATCACGAGGCCACTGCCACCCAGGCTGAGTATGTGTGATGTACTCAAGAGTGAAACCGAGGGAGGACGTGTATCTATGACCAGTTTCTTTTCCACGACCCGCCTGTTCCCGGAAAAAAATCCCCACCAGGAATAATCCCGGGCAGACACTCGCAGTAGAGTTTCTCCTTGTTCCTGTCCCAGCGCGAGCGGCCGAAGGACCACATCCGAAGCGTATTTCCTGGTAGTCCCTCTTGACAGAAAACTCGGTTTGGAAAAAATCTGCTTGTGAACACAGACCTCTTTTCCTTTCTGAATGAGACTGACGGAAATCTCTCTCAGGCCGCTTGCCGTATCCTGGGCACGTACCGTTATGGGCTTTTCTCGTCCGAGCGTCTTGAACTCCGGGCTGACAGTCAAATCCGGCCCAAAGAATTCAAACTTGAACGCCAATGCTGCAAACCCTCCAATTACGATGAGCAGAAAGAATGCCTTTGCAGGGAAATGGAAATTGGATCTTCTTCCCATAAAATGGATTCTCCTCAATACTTTGGATTTAAACGCATGCTGTTCTCAGACGAACAAAACCATCATAGAGCCCTGGCAGAAGTGGATGGAGTAGAAGATTGGATTTCAGTCTGTTTTGACAATCTTGGCCCTGCGCCGTCAAGAATACAAACGTAATTTGAAATCCCGAAAAGGTCAATAGCAAGAGACTGCGCAAAATCCATTAGGATGCCTTACGAAATAAGTGTTACAAGATTGCGCCGGATTCTGGGCTGTATTCAAGGCGGCTTAGGGGGCGAGCATACTGAAGTATCTGACCCCTTAAGCAACGCAGAATACGGCCCAAAGACTAGGAGCCTGTCGGACTTAGGGTGATCTACTGCGGAAAGTGGAGGGAACGGCCCAAATATCCCCAACTTTTCGTTACATAGCAACACTATGCGCCTCAAATTCGTGAATATTTGGTCTCGTTCCTCCACTTCCTCGTGACTATCCCCCTAAGTCCGACAGGCTCCTAGCAAGATGTCACAGTTATTTCGTAACGCATCCTTACCTGTTTCGTTTCAGTTCAAAGCGAATTGGTGGCAGTTTGAAATATCCATCCTTAGTTGGTTTAGGAAACTTTAAGCCTCGTATGAAGTCAATGGCACTCCGGTCCAGAACACTTTTGCCGGAGCTCTTTTCCACTCTTACATCCTTTACGCGCCCATCTTTAGAGACATGGAAAGAAGAAAGCCCCACTGATCCCTCCCAACCCATTTCGAGAGCCCTTTTAGGATATACGAGGTTTTTTCTTATCCTTTCAAGGATATCGTTATAAGCCTCTCTGGAATACTCGGCTGTTCCTGATCCGGATCCCTCCACCCCCGGAACAGATCCTCCCGTACCGGACAGACCGATACCTGCTTCCGTTCCACCGCTAAGACTTCCTTGTTCCCGACCTTCACCGGCCGAGTCCCCATCATGCCTGCTGAGAGGTCTGCCGGAAGGGTCTGAAGTGCCATAACCCGGGGAAACTGCGTTTGCTCCAGCCGTTTGTTGTTCCTGCACAACATTGACGGAAGCCATGGGTTCTAATTGTTCGTCCTTCTCTCCCGTTTCTGCGCTGCAAATACTTGATTCAGAAAAACCGCCACCTTCAACGGTCCGACTCTGCGTGGCATCAGCCTTAGCCTCTGCCCTAACCTCGACTTCGGGCTGCGAAGTGCCACAGCCCCCCGTACCTGACCCTGTTCCAGAATTGCATACTGCCTTATCCGCAATACCGTCTCGGATCCCGGAACCTGGCTCAATATCGAAATCTATGACCACAACGCGCTTTCCGGCAATAAACGAACCGCTCACAGCCAGAATCAAAAGGACAACCAGCGCATGGATCGCGATGGAAATTTGAAAACCGGTTAGTTGATGTCTCATCTACGATCTTCGGTCTGCAAACTTACTTTTGAAAAATCAAGACCTTTCACAATATCGAGTACATTGACGAAGGTCTGGAGAGGAATATTTCTGTCTGCACGTACCAGTATGGGAGTCCCCCTGTCCGCTGAGTCCAGGGCCGCTCTCAGATCGCTTAGCGGCAGCGGTTTGGCATTCAAGTATATGCCACCGTTTCTGTCTATTTCTATGGACTGCATCTTTGCAGTCTCACGGAACGCTTTCGACGCCTTGGGGAGTTCGAGCGGGATCCCCCCCATGGCTATAAATGTGGAGGTCATGAGGACTATTGTCAGTAAGACGAGCATCACGTCTACCAGAGGGACTATATTAATGTAATCAAATTCCTTTTCTTCCATACTCCATGTCCCACTGCATGAGGAGAACCTTGGCCCTTCTCAGAAGGATGTTGTAGAGCACAACGGATGGAATCGCCACCACTATTCCCACGGCGGTTGCCTTTAACGCCAGGGCAAGACCGATCATGACTTTGCCCGGATCCATCGCGCCCTCGTTGCCAATCGCATAGAACGTCAGCATGATGCCGAGGACGGTCCCCAACAATCCTATATAAGGGGCGTTACTCCCGATGGTCGCTATTATATTGAGTTTGTTCGTGAGTTCGATCTCGAGTGCAGTTTTATTGGAAAACCTGCTCAACTCTATCTGCCGGTAGAGCAGG
This sequence comes from Pseudomonadota bacterium, assembly GCA_043806955.1. Classification (GTDB taxonomy): domain Bacteria; phylum Desulfobacterota; class QYQD01; order QYQD01; family JAZDGK01; genus JAZDGK01. The sequence continues at coordinate 15,404 of JAZDGK010000270.1, forward strand.
TAACGCTCAATAGCTATGCCGATCGAGACTACGCTCAGTACCATAAGTAGCCCTATTATGCCGTAATCAACAGCAACCTTAAGCCATTCCATATATGTTCACCGCTATTACTCGTTGACCGTTCACCGACAAGACATGTAGTCCCTTAGCCTTGGCATCATCTCTTCAATCCGAAATCCGAAGGCCCGTAACTCGCTTCAATTTGCACCAGATGGGGAAAAAACGCAATCTGGAAAGAGGACCAGAATCCACCGCCTACTCGTCTTGCATATCGAAGTCGTTGAGTCAGATGCAGTCAAATCGGGCATACGGGCGGTGGATTGACCATGGACCGCGGACCATAGACGATGTGTTTTCGTGGTCCATCGTCCATCGTCTATCGTCAATCCGCCGCCACAGA
>JAZDGK010000271.1:0-22111 GCA_043806955.1 Pseudomonadota bacterium
GTCAATTCCCAATATCGAATGTCCAATACTCAATGTTCAATGTCCAAGGGAGGACCCTCTCCTGATTGGAAATTGGTTATTGAACATTGGACATTGGACATTGATCCTAAAACGGTACGTTAGAAACTTCTAAGTCCCTTATTTCAACAGTATTGACCTCAATCCTCCCCCCAGGATGGTGGAGAGGAGGCTAATTCAGAAGCATCATCCGGTGAGGGAGAGAGTTTTCAAACGTCATCTCCCTTCAGAATAGCTTCGATTATGTTGAGAATACGTTGCAATGCGGCGGAGGCTTTGTTGCCGGTTTGTCCGGATCGTCGCTCGCTACGTGACAGGATGATTTTTGAATGAACGTCTTCCACGGTCTCCAAAAGGACGAGACGTCCGGATTCGGCCAGGAAGTGATCAATAGCCCCGATCCTGCCCCGAAAGATGCTGTATACGGGCACACCCAGTGCGGCTGCTTCACGATTCATAGTGCCGCCGCCACTGATTACCAGATTGGAGTGCCATATCAGATTGAGACCGTTCACTACATGTTTGGGGATGATTATCCTGCAATCCGAACAGAGGTCGGGCCACTGCTTTTCGATCTGTAGAACCTGCCTTTCACTGCGAGGCAGCACAGCCATTCGCACGCCTTGTCTGCTGCTCAGAAAGCTTATCACTTCCGCGAACAGTTTCTCGCTCTCAGGGTTGTGATAGTGAGCCTCCGTTGCAGGGGGGCGCACGGTAACCAGGAAATCGGTTTTGTTTACTCCCAGTTCATCCAGGATACCGGCACTGGGCACGAATTCCGGGACGTAGACATCTTCCTTGATTCCAGGGTACCGGAAGACTCTTTTGTGGTGGGCAGCGTTTCCATCGTTGACCATTTCCGGAATTATTATCCAGGTCGGCTTCAGATACGGCACGTGTTTAGTATGTTCATAATCGAACATGACCGCAGAGGGTATGCGCAATAGCGATGCCAGCAGGAGTTGGCTTCTGGATCCATGCGAGACGGCCAGGGCCGGTCTTTCACTAACGACCAGCGGGGCCATTTCGAGACTCCGTGCTACGCAGCCAAGGACCTTTAAGACTTTGTTTTTGCCGAAATGGTGGCCGATCAGACGGGCATTGAGATTGAATTCCCGAAGGAGATCTGGTACCTGGTAAGCATCGCGCGCGGTTAGCACCACACGATAACCGCGAGAATTCAGTTCTCTGATGATGGGCTTGAAAAACGGCACATGGGGCGAATTCTCGAGATCGATCCATATTTTCCTGTTCTGGGATTGTATCAATTTGAAACCTCGAATTTGATTTGCAAGCGCCACCACAGCCGAGGGCGGCTGTGCCACACTCATGAAGAAGAGAATGAGGAACTACGAATTAACGCCAATAACCGCGAATGCTTCTTGAGCACACGTATTCGTGTCCGTTCGTGTCATTCGTAGTTTCCTTCTTGTTTTCAGGATATTGATGACCAGAATTGCGCCATCTCGCGCGGTAACGCATGCCAATAGGAACCGTGATATTTAATGGCTATGCACTTGAGTAATTCTGAATAGTGTCGTACCGGGTATTCTTCCATGCCGGGCTTTCCGCAAAAGCTCATGTAATCAGGATGAGTAACGACGAGGGCCATTCCGCCTTTCCCGGCAATCCAATCAAGCTTTCTTCTCCATATACTCACGTCGATTTCCTTCATAAGAACGAAGAGCGTAAAATCCTGGGGCAAGGTATAAGGCAATTCTATATATCCCCGGCACGGCCCGTTGCCTGTGTATTTGAATGGAAATATGCTTTCTATACCGTCGGACTGGGGTTCGAAGGGGTCCGTATCAAACGTTGATGCGTCGTACTCGATCTCCAATTCCTGAATCCATTCCAGATTATGGTGCATGGCGGGTGATCGAAATCCCACGGCATTCCATTCCCGGAGATAACGATTGATCTTGCCGGAACGTTCATCGAATATCCTTTTTGACTGAAAGAGCTTTCCGTCGTGGTTAAGACCGTGCACTCCGATTTCAAATCCGTTCGTGTCCAAACGCCGGCGAAGCTCGGCGGATACGTCATAACGTTCCGGGACAAAATTGAACGACGACCGAAAACCGAGGGACTGCTCCAGTCTCATCAGGTCGAGGCACTTTGTCTGTCCTGCGGCGGTGTCGACATCATGGGTTAAGACCAAAGCAAAGGTCTTTCCTCCCGGCCATCCCGACCATTTCCCCGGCGGCGCTGCCGATCTTTCAAGAATCGGCCAAATCTCTTTGCAACGTTCCCGCTTCATTCGGACCATGCTGCTTCGCAGCCAAATCTGGAACCGTCTGGGCAGGAGAGGCTTTATTTGATAGTAGACAAAGTTAATTGGTTTCATTTGTCGGTCAGCCATGGTACGTCGACCGTCTTTATGAACCTTGCCGGCACACCGCCCACTATAGTATAGGGATCGACATCCCTTGTTACCAATGAACATGCGCCGACTACGGCGCCTTCTCCTATGGTTATACCGGGCAGAATTACGGAACAGGCGCCGATCCAGGCATCATTCTGTATGACTATTCTCCCTTTCTTACACGCTACATAACCGACAATTCTGGACCAGTTCGGTTCGGAATGCAGAACGAGGGTAACTCGCGGTGAGATGGCGACGCGATCTCCAACCAGCAGGTTTGCAGACCGGTCCTCCAGATCGTCGATGACTATCAGATCTTCGCCAAGGAATACGTCGTTCCCAATCGCGTAATTACACTGGCGCAAGAGCCATATCCTCAGTTTGTAGCCCGGAAAAGTCTTTGCACCAAATTTGCACAGCTTTTTTCGCCAAATACAAAGAGAGAACAGCGAGGGATTAACGTGTTCAGGCGAAGCAACCTTACACGGACAAGAGTAAAAAAGACTATTTGACGGCCCCATTTTTGGCGCTTCACCTTTCCATTAATTTTTTATAGCGAATCAGCTCAAAGAGCTTACGGCAGTAAAGATTCGTGAAGAAGAGCTTCTCAAAGAGATCGACAACGAAAAGATGCTTCACGAGCAGGCCGAGGACCGGATACTTTTTGAACATTCTGTATGCGGTGTTTCGCATGACCTCTTTTTCAACTCTATGACATCGTGCCAGGACCGCAATACGCTCCTCTTTTGACAGCTCCGGTGTGGTGAAGACCGGCAGGGTCTTGTCTTCAGCAGTTGCATTCAAGTACTCTTCCGGGGGGACTAGAAAAAGATTGTTATTCTTTACGTATTCGAACATTTCCGTTCCCGGATAGGGTATCGCATTATTGAAGTTGACACGTGCAACCGGGTAGCGTCTTGCCAGCCTTATGCTGTCCTCGATGTCGTCCCGGGTTTCGTGAGGCGTTCCCACTATGATAAAAAGCTTCACGTCGAATCCCAAGTCGCAGGCATCCCTTACGGCCCGTTCGATTGTTTCTATGGTTTCGCCCTTCTTCAGGTGGGCGAGGACCTTATTGTTTCCGCCATCTACACCGAAGCCCAGCTCCCGGACACCTATTTCCTTCATTCTCGCCAGCAGCCGGCGATCGACACGGTCGGCACGTACGCCATTGGAGCACCGAATGAAAAGCCCCTTGAGGCCGCGTCTTTCTATTTCGTCGCAGATTCTATAGACTCTGTCCTTGTCGAGCGTGAAATTATCGTCGTCAATGGCTATTTGTCTGTACCCCCTGCCGTACCAGTGCTCAATCTCGTCTACAAAATGATTGACGCTCCTGGCCCGATATTTTCTCCCGATCAACTTATTCGGGCAGAATGTGCACTGGTAGAAACAGCCCCGGCTCGAATTCACGGGGATTTGTCTGGAATAGTCTTTCAAATTGAACCTGTGGTATCTTGGGAACGCATACTCGTCAAGATTTTCAAGGGGCGGCCGTTCCCCGGCAAGAAGGACTTGAGGGCCTTCCCTGCAAATCAGTCCCTCGATATTCTTGTACTCGACACGATCGTCGCACAGGTCCAGTATGGTCTCTTCTCCTTCAGAGACCACTCCGAAATCGATGTCGCTGCATTCTCTCAGCACCTCTTCCTTGAGGATGGTCGTGTGATGGCCGCCGACAACTATTCGGGCGGAAGGCAGAAATCCCTTTATCGCCCCGATCATCTGATAAGTTTTCTTGTATTCGAGGGTGATCATGCTGATGCCGATGAGCTCCGGATTGAATTGAGCGGCTTTTTTCTTCAAATCGTCGAAGCTGTGCCCGATTCGCATGTCGATGTATTCATACTCTATCCCGTTATCATATAGAGACTGCGCTACGTACCCAATACCGGCAGGAACTCTGAGGCCGCCGTAACGACTGCTGGAAGGGGGGCTCACGAGAAGTATCCGATTGAATCGCATGTAGATCCTCCATTGCAGAAGATATTCACCGCAGAGCGCACGGAGGACGCAGAGAAAGAAAAATATGACTGTTGAGTTAACTCAGCATTCAATTCATCGTGCTCGTGCTCAGCGCAGCGGTGCTCGTAATCGTAATCGAGCAGGAACGGGTTTGATGCTAAAGACGGGACCTTCCACAAAAAATCGATTACGATTACGAGCACAAGCACGAATAAGCGGAACACGATGAGTTAACTCAATAGCCAGTAAGAAAAATGTTTCCTGTCCAAACTCTGCGTCCTCCGCGTGCTCTGCGGTGAACTGTGCGGGTCTAAAAAGTGGCGACGACGGTGATTCCAGCTTTGACTTTTTCTCCCGGGGTGACTTCAATCGTGAGTGATTCCAGTTCCGGAAGAATCAGGTCTACCTGCGAGCCGAAACGTATCATTCCTATACGCTGTCCGGTTAGAACGTCGCTTCCCTCGCGAAGGTATGGAATAATCTTTCTTACCAGTCGAGAAGCGATTTGGACGATCCCCACTTTGAAACGACCGTTTTCTATTACCGTGAGGACTCTTTCGTTCTGAATAATGGCCTCCAGCCTTTTCAGACTGATGAAAAGGCCCTTGATATGTCTTAGAAGGGTAATTTTTCCCGCTATGGGAGCCCGATTTACATGAACATCCAAATAGTTCATGGCAATTCCCAGTATGTAGCCACCTGCCGGTAAGACATCGGATTGAACGAACTCTCTTAAGGGGAATTTGGTCCCATGTTTTTCCGAAAAAGGGACCTGTCCTTGGTCTATCCGTCTTACATAGATGATCTTCCCGTCTGCAGGGGAGAGAACAAGGTGATCTTCTTGAGGGGTAACCCTGTCCGGATCTCTGAAAAACCTCCACAGCAGGAACGAGCCTGAAATCCCAACTATCATGAAGAACTCGATGGTCAGGGCTGCTCTCAATTCCAGCCCCCAGAAGGAATCAAGCACGCCGGCAATTGCCGAGCTGATTGTGCCGATGACCAGAGCGGCCGGCACGATTATCTTCTTTTGCAGCTCCCATTTCACAGCCAGGGGAAGGAGTGTACCCAGACTCATGGCCAAACCCGGGATAAAGATTCTTCCAGACATGTCTAATCTCCATCGAAAGCCCTTGTTTTTGCTGTCAGCAAGGAGGGTATCCGTTGACCGTTGTCCGACGGTTTTCCTTTCGGTTAACGGTTAACCGTGAACGGTGAACCCTGCTAAAACCCTCTTTTCTTCCAAAGGTAAAGGGACAGCATGATTTCTGCAAAGAACGGAAGGGGGTCCTTGGCGGAGAAGACTGCGAACTCTTTCTCGCCCCTGAGGGAATCAACATATTCTCCGAGCGTCATGCGTCCGCCTGCTATCTCTTTGAACACTGTCGGTACGTCTGTTATGAAGCGTACCCATTTGACCCCCTGCCGCGGCTTCGGGCTCAGTGTACGATCGCCGGTCATCAGCTTAAAGAGAACTAGAGGGAGGTTCACTCCGGCGGCTTTGGCCAGCGTGTGCCAACCCCAGACCCGGCCATTGATTTCTATGAACTTAAAGACCCCCTCTCGGGAATCGTACATAAACTCCACTTCGGCCAGGCCGTAAAACCCAATTTCTCTGAGCAGTTTTTGAGTGAGGATTTCCAGTTCGGGTACTTCTACGGACTCTGCGTAAGTGGTGGCGTGGCCAAAATCCATCGGATGCTGGCGCCATCTTCTGGCGGCCATTCCGGCAATAATATTCCGGCCATCAAAGACCGTGGCGAACGAGTAGAGGTTTTTCGGCCCACCCTCGATCATCTCCTGAACGACTATGGCAGAAGGCCCGATGATCGAGGACATTATCTTATATTCTCTTACGAATCCTTCTCTGCTGTCAACCCTGATCGCTTTTCGCTTAACCTTTGGATAGAATCCTTCTTTGCAGGAAGGTTTGAGAACGAGGGGAAACCCGAGGTCCTGGCAAAGGAAATCGCCAAGATTCTTTCCTTGATATCGACGGGGCACGGGAATGCCGATTTCTTCCGCAACCTGAGCGGCATTTTCTTTATGATAGAATTTTTTCACTATGTCCCATGACGGCACGGGGTTCCGATACCAGCCATCGAGAGTATCGCGGCAAATGGAAAGCATTTTCACACATTCATCATCGTTGGGAAATAATACCCATCCTTCGACACCTTCTTTCTTGGCCAGATCTATCAGGAAATCAGGGAACTTCCCGTCCGACAAAAGTGAATAGTTCCGGGCCATTCGGGTAACATACCGGGAGTAGCGGCAAATACCCCTTTCGTGTTCCACCAGGAAGACGGGAACCCCCTCCTGTGACAAACTCCTGACCGCACCCAATGCCTGGAAATCCGCTCCGATTATTACCGCACCAATTCCGCTGCCCATGTTAAACCCTCCCTCACGGAAGATTCCGGAAATGAATGTCGAATATCGAACAAGGAATTTCGAAGTTTCCCGTTTATTTTTCGCCATAGGCCGGCATCGGTCCTCAATATTGAATAGTCTTCGACCATCCTTCGACATTCGTCATTCCTTGTTCGATATTCGACATTCTGAACTCCGATGATGCGCCGAGGGCGGAGCGGGCGCGTGCACGATTTGTGGGGCCAGGAGATTTGGAGGACCTCGAGTTTTAGTGTTTTATTGTGGTCCGTCGTCCGTGGTCCATGGTCTCCGGGTCACATGCCCTTGGCCCAGGATGACTTGCGATCGATTGCCGACTTTGCACGGATTCCCTTATGTTTCATGACCCGGCCGATTCTACGGCATCCCAGTTGGGCAAAATAAAACAGCCTCTTCAAAAACGGTAGTGGATCGGTAAAACTCAGGACCGCGAATACCTTTTTACAGAGATATGGTTTGACGTACTCTCTCAGTGAATATCCTTCTTCCTTTCGGGAAACAAAGAAGCGTTTACAGTCATGGGCTATGTCGATCCAAAATACATCGGATTCAAAACCCGAGCGGGGATTGATTTCGCCGTACAACAGGTGCCGATACATCAACCAGGGGAAGTTTATTCCGCAGCGCACGGCCAGCGATCCGGTCAGATTATTTCTGCAGTTGATTTCCATGAGTTTGTATATCCCGTCCCTGCTGTCTTTCTTAAACTCCATACATGAGAAACCTTCGTAGCCGAGGGATTTTATAAGGAGCCTGCCGGGTTCGACTATTTCGGGTATATGCCTGCTTACGAGGACACGGGGCGACCCGAAAAACGGCGGTTCTATTCTCACTTTCTTTGCTGTGAATTCTGCAATCGGGGCTCCGTCGACGAAATAAGAGTTGTAGTTCACGCCCTGACCGTCATCTCCGGGAATTAATTCCTGAATCATCATTTTCATGCCGGCCGAAGTGACTCTGGCATGCGTGGCCAGCAGATCCTCTTCGTTCACAACTTTGAGCATCTTCGCCCCGAATTGTTCAAAGAATGTATGTCCCTCGCAAGGCTTTACAAGGCATGGATAAGAGATGCCCCGTGCCCTGGATCGCAAGTCGTCAAGGGAACTCGGTATGAAAGTGGCAGGGCAGGGAATGCCGAGGCGCTGTGCAAATGCGTAAGTATGTTGCTTCCGAATCAATCTTTTCGTCATGTCCCATTCTTGCGCCGCGACACAATAATGCCCGGCGAGGGTTTCCTTGTTTCTGGAAAGGGCCACCACCGTGAAATCGTCAGTCGGAATGAGCAGCGACCCTTTGAACCTCGGGGACAAGTCCAGAAGCTTCGCGATAAACTCAGTTTCAGCTTTGCCCGGATCGGGGACTCGTATGCGCTCTTTTACAAATCTGGAAAGATGGGCCATCTCGCTTTCGCGATAATGCATGGCGACAACAGGCACGCCCATTCTTCCAAGCGCCCTGATTACTCCGAGACCGACAACATGCGAGAAAATCACGATTGCTGGTTTCATTTTTATCCTTTCAGAATATTCACCGCAGAGCACGCAGAGTCCGCAGAGAAAGAGTGAGAATTGGGATCATTCTTTGTGACTTGGCGCCTCAGTGGCTCAATCAGCCGCTACAGAATCACCTTTCTGGGCTTGCCGGGATAGCCTTCCCCGGCAAAGCATATGACCGGTTCCTGATGCCAGCGTGGAGAAAGACAGTACAGGAGCCGGAACGAGTTCTGGATAAGAAATGCCAGCGTTTTTGACTGCCGGCGTATCGTTTGAAAGCGCGTACTGCCTTTTGGCAATGGGAGATATACCGTGTCGATCACGAATCCAAAATGACTCAGGAATTCGACCACGGTATGATAAGTAAAGTATCGAATATGGGCATAAAACTCATACCTTGATCGTTTACCGAAGGGATCATGGAAAGTCTTACCCCGTAGAAGCGGCATCATCCAGTACAGAGACGCATAATTCGGCACGGAAAAATACAGGCGGCCGTTGTTGGCCATAATCCTCTTCAGTTCCATTACGAAATGATCGAGGTGTACGAGATGTTCCAGGGTCGCAAGACATATGACGGCGTCGAATGATTCATCTTCAAGCGGAAAACGTTCTCCACTGTCGAGATCGAAAGAGATCACCCTTACCGGCAATCTTTTCAGTTGGTTCAGGCAGGTCCGGTCTTGTTCGTTGCAGGTCAGCGAACATGGATAGCTATCGGTGATTCTCTTTGCAACCACACCAATTCCGGCCGAAACGTCTATTATTCGCCTGTGATTCCGACCTGCAAAAATCCCGGGAAAGAGGCGATGCCGTTCGTGGAACCACGGATAGTTTTCAATGGTAAGGGTTTCCATTCGTCCCGATTCAAGCTGTTGGGCATCGGGTCTCATTTCGGGCTCCTTGTCCTTTAGATCTTTTGAACGACAAATATGGTGCCAGGTTCATGGTTCACAGTTCACGGTTAACTTGGAACTCCCAACTGTGAACTTAGGGCTTGCTCAGAAATAACTTGGGTTTTTATGCATCCCAGTTTCAGGCCACATTCGTCCGATCCTCAACTGCAAAATCCTCGAAATAGAACGACTATTCCTCCGGTTTTGCAGTCTCGGATCGAACAAGTCTGACCTAAATCTGAGCGCCTAAAATGCCAACTAATTTCTGAGCAAGCCCTTAGAACCATCAGATATCGAGTATCGAGCCCCCTTCTGCACACAAACAACCCAGTGATTAGCAAAAAGACGCAAAGGTGAAAAGAAATCATCGGCCATTCTTTCGAGGAATTCGTTTAGTCTCTCCTCCGATTTTTCGGGTAGAATTTCTCTGCGCCAGATCGTTACAGGGCCATATCCCAGGCTGACCGTCTTGCGCACTATGAGTTCGTTCGCCCTGAACAATTTGTTCAACTGTCCACAGACATACTTCCTGACCGGAAACGATCCTGGTTCGTACAGCCCGGCGGCCGGATGGGTGTGGATGCCTGATTTGACACATTTGGCAATGATGAGCTTGCAAGCTCTAAGCAGGTAGTAGGGATCAAGAAGATCTCCGCCTCTAACGAGATTGGGGAGCGTGATGAAGGCCATCCCCTCAGGTTTCAGTACGCGGGCGAGCTCCGAGACCCCGATATCATCTTGACGCAGAAACGATAAGACGCCTGCACATATCGCGATGTCAAAGGAATCCTTTTTGAAAGGCAGGCATTCCATGTCTCCCTGGAGGTATTCGCTTCGGGAGTAGCCGAGTTCAGAAGCTGACTCGCGAGCCAGTTCAAGCATCGGCCTGCATATATCTATACAGGTAACGCTGTGACCGCGCTTCAATACCTCATTGGCGATGCCGCCTGCTCCGCATCCGACGTCCAGGATTTGTCCGTCTTCAGGAAGGGAAATCTCATCCAGAAAACGAAGAATGACGTTTCGTCTCCTGTTGATTTGATACTTCATGTTTGTTTCACGCCCGTCGACGTTATAGATCCTTCTCCAATAGGAAGGGTATTCGGTGAAATGGCGGACTACATTTTGTTTGTATCCGTCTTCCTGATGGCAATTGCGGGCTGATTCTTCCATGAGTTTCCAACGTCGACCATTCGCGCACGAGCACGAAGTGAAGTTTTTTACGGACAACGGTGAACGGTTGTCAGTCCGGACAACTCCGGTAGACTCTGATCTTGTTTTTCGAAAAGTATTTCTCGGCATTCTTCATTCGCGTCTCAATCACATCAGCGGGTATTTTGCCGGGCAACGCAGCGGAAATCGTTCCTTCTTTTTCGTGATAAGCGAATATGACCGCTTCATTGGCTGATGCCTTTTCTACAATATGCAGACTTTTTTCGAAATCTGCGTCTGTTTCAGAAGGAAATCCCACGATCAGGTGTGTGGAGATGAATATCCGGGGATTCAGCCGCCGCACATGTGTGAGGAAACGAAGTACGTCTTCGGCCTGGTGCTCTCTTCGCATCAGACCCAGCACTTTGTTACTCCCCGATTGCACAGGACAGAGGAGACTCTTTATACACTTGGATGCAAATAGCTCGAGCAGTTCTGTTTCATAATGCAGAGTCCATTTGGGATGGAGTTCTTTCACATGCAAGGACACACCTCCGTTTTCCGCCACTGCTGCACTGCCGGCGCATATTTCCCGCAAATGTTGCTGCATGTGGAAAAGAAGGTCAGGGAAAGAGTCGTCTCTGTCCAGGCCATATGACCCGATATCATCGCCGAGTATCACGAAATTTCGATAGCCGGCAACGAGTCCTTTGTGCATTGCGGTCAGAACAGCCTCGGGACGCTTGCTTTTCGGCGATCCGATTGCGTATTTTATGCGGCAGTAGGTACATTGCCCCATGCAGCCGCGTGATATCACGAGATAGTATTTCTCTGAACCGTTACCGTTGCCGACCAGTTTCCTGGATGAGCTCATAAACCGATTCAGGTAGGCATGGGAGAATTCAAATTCAGATACAGCCTTTCTGGCCTTCTTCACGAAGCCCAGGCTGTCAACCGATCGGATTACGTGATGATCCGCGAGTTCTGAGAATTTGATCTCTATCCCTTCGAAATAATTGTCTATCTGGTCCAGATTCCTGGGAGCGAGATGCAGTATGTCCAGGAACGGTCTAAACTTGGAAGGCGCCAGATCAGGCAGGCATCCATAGATCAGCATCTTCCTGTTATGCTTCCTCAATGCCTCAACTCGCGAAACAGAGTTTTGTTCTTCTTTTTCTTTGAACGCACAGGTGGTTACGACGATGTAATCAGCCTCTTCCGGGTTATCCGTTATCTCATAGCCGTTAGTGATAAGATAACCTTTGATTTTTGAACTCTCCAGCATGCGCCGGTTACAGCCATAGCACTCGAGATATGCCCGTCTCTTCATTATGGGTCTCCCCCCAGTCTGTTCCGAGAGTTTGACGTCAGTAACCCTGTCTCTCTCGCAAAAAGACCTCGACAGCCGCTGCGACGTCCTCAATCTGATTCTTGGTCAGTTCCGGATACATAGGCAGTGAGAGCAGTTCGTTCGCACACTTCTCCGCTACTGTGAAACTCCCCTGACCCAGACCCAGAACCCGATAAGCCTCCTGGAGGTGTATGGGCAACGGATAGTGAATACCGCAATGAATTCCACGCCGAGCCAGACAATTCATCATTGCATCTCTATCGCGTGTTCTGACCGCGTAAATATGATATACATGTTCTGCAAAATCCGCTGGCGTTGGCACAGCCAAGCCGTCCAACCCGGACAGCAATCTATTATAAAGGTCTGCGTTTTCTCTGCGGTCCTGGTTCCATTTTTCGAGGTATTTCAGCTTAACACTTAGAACAGCGCCTTGAAACCCGTCCATTCGGGCATTCCATCCAATGAATCTATGATAGTATTTCCGGGATTGGCCATGATCTCGAAGTATACGTATTTTCGAAGCCAGTTCGGCATCATTGGTGACAACAGCGCCGGCTTCGCCGTAAGCGCCCAGGTTTTTCCCGGGGTAAAAGCTGAAGCATCCCGCAACGCCCAAGGACCCGGCCGATCTCCCTTTGTAGCGGCCGCCGTGCGCCTGACATGCATCCTCAATGACAAAAAGACCATAGGACCGTGCTATCTCCAGAATGGGGTCCATATCTGCCGTATGGCCGAAGAGATGGACCGGAATCACGGCCTTTACGCCTTTATGTCTACCCGCCCTGAATCTGACACGAAGATAGTCATCCAGCTTTTGCGGATCCATCGTGTACGTGCGCTGGTCAATATCGACAAATACCGGCTTTGCGCCGCAAAAACTGACGGCCTCAGCAGTAGCCAGGAACGTATTGGGAACTGTAATTACTTCGTCTCCCGGGCTAACCCCCAGGGCCAGAAGAACCAGCCATAAGGCATCGGTTCCGCTGCCGACCCCGACGCTGTAGCGGGTTTGACAAAAGGCGGCAAACTCGTTTTCGAACTGTTCGACGAAAGGCCCTCCCGCAAAAGCCGCGGTTTCGAGAACCATTTGTAAAGCCGCGGCGATTTCATCCTTAATCGAGTGGTATTGGGCTTTCAGATCGAGAAAAGGAACGTTGGACATAGATGGTTATCCTCGTCTGGTAATCGTTCACGTTCACCGACGGAATGCTTTTGGAGTTTTCTAATTACCCGGGTTGTCAGGTTCACCGGTCACGATTCACCGTTAGTCGCTCTCTAACCTTGATGGTCTCGTAAAAAGTCGTCACTCCGGTGAAAACCGGAGTCCAGCTCCCCCGTAACTACTTGAATAGACTGGATTCCGGCTTTCTCCGGAATGACAAGAAGCAGTACTTTTCGACTTTTTACGAAATCATCAACCTTGAACCTTGGAACTTTGAACTGTGCAGTTACCGAGTCTTTCCGGACAATGGTGAAGATACCTCATCTGCAGGTTGAGTTTGGGCCGAGACATCAGGCTCCTTCGGTCATCCTGATTATCCTTGCGGGATTACCTGCCACTATGGCCTTTGCCGGAACGTCTCTCGTCACTACGCTTCCGGCCCCAACGATGGCCTTCTCGCCGACTGTCACGTTACTGAGTATTGTCGAACCTGAACCGATAGATGCGCCCCTTTTTATGAGCGTCGGTTCCATATGCCAATCCTCTTCGGTTCGGAGATATCCTGCCGGCGTGGTTGCCCGGGGATAGCTGTCGTTGATGAAGGTTACGTTGTGGCCGATAAATACTTCGTCTTCTACAGTTACACCTTCACAAATAAAAGTGTGGCTGGATACCTTGCAGTTTCGGCCTACTGAAGCGTTTTTCTGGATTTCGACAAAGGCCCCGATCTTGGTGTTGTCTCCGATGGAGCACCCATACAGATTGATGAAATGAGACAACTTCACATTCGTTCCCAGTTTGACGTCGTTTGAGATGCGGGTATAGTTTTTCAAAGCAGTACCAGGGCTCCTCTCCCCTTCAATGACTTAGTCGCGGCTTCCAGTATCCTGACTACTCTCAGGCCGGCTTCTCCGTCATTGGGAGGTGTTTCGTCGTGCAGGACGCAGTTTACAAAAGCTTCCGCCTCGAGACGCAACGCTTCCGCCCGGTCCAGTTTGGGTACCCACATATCGCCGGATCGGTAGCTTACAAGCAGGTTGTAGATGTTCTCCTGAGTAGTCACTTCAACGCCTTTGTCGTATATTTTTATTTTTTCATCTGCATCCAGGTCGTTCCAGAGAAGCATTTTCTTGTGCCCGCCAATAAGCGTAGTGCGGACCTTTACGGGGGACAGCCAGTTGACGTTGCAGTGGGCAATGATGTTGTTCGGGAAGTACAAGGTCAGGTATGCCACATCTTCCAATCCGTTCAGATGGGCTTGTCCTGTGGCTACCACGGCATCCGGCTTCTGCCGTATAAGGTAGTCCATTATAGACAGATCGTGGGGGGCAAGATCCCAGACCACATTCACATCATGCTGGAATAAACCGAGATTCACTCTCATGGAATCGAAGTAGTAGAGATTCCCCAGTATGCCTCCATCAATGATTTCCTTGATCTTGTTTACCGCCGGAGTATACAGAAAAGTATGATCCACCATAATCTTGAGCCGTTTTCTTTCGGCCAGGTTTACCAATTCTGTCGCCTGGCCGGCTGTCGAGGTGAACGGCTTTTCCACAAATACATGCTTTCCGTTGAGCAGCGCTCTTTGAGCCAGATCAAAGTGCGTCGATACCGGGGTGATTACGGCAACGGCGTCGATGTTGGGAGATGTCAGAATCTCATTGACATCAGAGGTAAAGGAAATGCCCGGATAGAGTTTCCTGGCATGCGCGAGCCGACTAGGATTTCCGTCGCATATGGAAACTATCTTAACGTTGTCAGTCGCGTCAAAGGCTCTGGCCACGTTCGGCCCCCAATAACCAAACCCTGCAATGCCGAGACGAATCATCTCCGTCCTCCTCTTGCTGGTTAAAGAACCGGTTGAACGAGCTTGCAGACTGCAAAATATCAACCCGAGCCGTTAACTAAAGAAGCAGATCAGGGCAAAGACAGAGATCAGGACGTTATTGGGATCTGAGCTGGTTTCTATCCGGAAACTGCCGTTTCCGGCTCCTAGTAAGCGCCCTTACAGCTCAGCATAGCGCACGGTGTGAGAAGAAGTATTTTCAGGTCAAGCCACAATGACCGGTTCCTCGCGTATTGAAGATCAAGGCGCACCATTTCATCGAACGTGGTTCGACTTCTCCCCCTGACTTGCCAGAGGCCTGTTATCCCGGGCTTTGCCTCCAGGATTCTCTGCTTGTGCCAGAGATCGTAAAGCGCCCATTCATACGCCAGAGGCGGTCTCGGCCCAACCATGGATATGTCGCCTTTCAGTACGTTGAACAATTGTGGAAGCTCGTCCAGACTGGTCTTTCGAAGAAAACGTCCGACGGTAGTCACCCTCGGATCATTTGCTATTTTATAAAGCTTTTGGTCAGAGACGGTGCAGTCACTTGCTGTAATATCCTTTCCTTCCTTTATATACTTCTCGATATAGGACTTGTGAATGTGGGCGTCGGTATTGACGACCATCGAGCGAAACTTCAGGCAGTAGAATTTTCGTGCAAGAAATCCCAACCTTTCCTGTTTGAATAATACCGGACCTTTTGACGAGAGCTTGATCAGCGCCGCAATTATGGGAAATAACGGGGCAAAGAATAAGATTATGGAAAGACTTGCCGCAATGTCCAGAATGCGTTTAGTGTAAGAAGAGAATTCGGTCGAAGCGGATTTGGCTGATAAGTCAGGATACAATTCAGGCCGGAAATCGATTCCGGTCTTTCCGGTTGTTGAAGGGAAACAGTGGCACGACATCGCGATTCTCTTTGTCCGTCCAGGTCCGATGCCTGTTTTCAGGCTATCCGCCATTTTTTCCAGGATTCCACTCTGGCCGGCACGGCCGAACTCAGTGAACAGTATGCCGATCGTGGCGTTATTCCGATACCATCCCTTAATATCGGTTTCTCTTGTCGTGGAAAAGAGCAC
The DNA here is from genome assembly GCA_043806955.1 of Pseudomonadota bacterium. Taxonomy (GTDB): domain Bacteria; phylum Desulfobacterota; class QYQD01; order QYQD01; family JAZDGK01; genus JAZDGK01. The sequence continues at coordinate 15,725 of JAZDGK010000271.1, forward strand.
TGACGCTATCTCTCTTACAGTTTTGTATTTTTCTCCCGGCCGATCCAGGCCGTCGATTCCCAGGAGCACAAGTGCAAAAGGTTTTCGGGAACGTTCCGTTCTCTTTCGCTCCCTCCGGATCAGATCGTTGAAATAGTCTTCTCGATAGAACCCCGTAGCCTTGTCTGTCAACGGGGAGAACGTCCGGGCTTGACGCCGGCGGAACGCGGAAATCTGCTCTCTTTTTCTCATAAGCATAGCTGCGCACCATAGCATTTGCCCAAGAGCCTGTCGGACTTAGGGGATCGTCACGAGGAAGTGGAGGAACGAGACCAAATATTCACGAATTTGAGGCGCATAGTGTTGCTATGTAACAAAAATTCGGGGATATTTGGGCCGTTCCCTCCACTTTCCGCAGTAGATCACCCTAAGTCCGACAGGCTCCCAGGAGCCTGAATCGACAGACTCCTGGAGATGCACAAGATAGTTTCATCCGGAAGCCAACGTGTCCGGATTCAAGCTTTAATCAGACAGAGGAAAACAGTCGATGAATTGACTACAGACGCTTGTAGATGAAATCGGGAATATGATACCGGCGTTTGTTAAATATGATTCCAAGGACATTCCCGCTGTGCTTCACGATCTGGTCCGTGGCACTTTTTGCCACCGTCCAGCGGGTTCTATCCGCTTCGACGACAAGCACAACCCCATCAGCTTTGTACGCGATGGCGAGCCCGTCGCTGGAAGCAGTAATGGGTGGAGAATCAATCAGTACAAGATCGAATCTGGTTCTGAGGAGCTTAAACAATTCATCGATTTCGGGTGAGTTGGAGATGCAGGGAGTGGACGTGGTGTCTGTGGAGATCAATCCTAGTTTCAAATTCAAGTTCCCCACCTGGTACAACGCGTTGTCGATCGAATCACCTCTCTTGATTACTTCTTCCAGGCCAAAGTTCGGGCTAATCCCAAAGAAGTACGCCTGACGAGGATTACCACGGTCGGCGTCAAGAAGAAGCACCGATTTGCCGCCCGCAGAGCCGGCGAACAAGGCGAATTCCTTGGTGATAGTCGATGTTCCTTCTCCTTCGCGAGATCCTGCAAACTGAATGATGCTCTTTTTTGCATCACTCTTTTGCGACAGGGCCTCCAGGGTGTTATAGAACCCCATCATTGTGTTTTCGATATCCAACCCCCGGGATACGGTTAAAGGAGCGCCGCCGGGACCCGGTTCATCGTGGATTCCCTGGTGAATTTTGAGTTCCCGACCGGCATGCTGCAGGGCTTCGTAAACCTTAGTCATGGGGATATCCTCCAAAACTGAAGCTATAGACTTCCAGATAAAGCTTTTGGGTGCGTTATCGGTCGGGGATGTACGAACAGGTACTATGCCCTCCCTGCTGCCTTCCCAAAAACATTATCTGAAAGTCTATATAAAGCTGAAACAACGGATAGCAAAAAGAAGCCACATTCATCATTACTTGTTTCTTGCTCGGTATTCCGACCTCCGATGTGGTCATTTCCGGGCAGTCCTTTGTCCCAGCGGATCAGCCGTGTTCCGGGGCTTTGAGTCCGCCTCGGATTTTATGTGAGGGAAGACAATCTTATCACCGGCCCGGATTCTATTTACATCCAGGATACCTGGGTTAGTCTCCTTCACAGCATGGATAAGCTCCCAATTCTTGGGATGCCGGCTGTCGAGCCTGTAAATATCCGTGACGAGTCCGGTCAGTGTGTCTCCTTTCTTGATAACCCGGTAAGCTCCGGGAGTCTGTGCGGCCTGGGCCGGGATTTGCCGGTCCACTTGGGCGCTATTCAGAACCGGTTTGCTTGTTTTCGTCTTCCGTTCGACCTTAATGCCGCTTGAACGAAAGCGGTCCCGGGTTGCCACGCGGGAAGAGACGGCGCTCTGATAGAAGGAGAAAAGCAGTACGGCAAAGAGGATGACGGGTGAAAGGATCGCAAGAAAGCGCCATCTGAAGACCAGTGCCTTTCTCTTTTTGTCGAAATCCACTATGACCTCCTTGACCATTCTTGATGTCACCGGGTTCTGCTGGTAACCGTAACCGGTCAGCAAGGCATTGTCGCAAAGCACATTAAGCAGGCGAGGAATGCCGTTTGCGTTTCGCATAATGAGGCGCAGGGCATTTCTTGTGAATACCGACTTGTTTTTCAACCCGGCTCTGGACAGCCTGTGATTTATGTACTCGAGGCTTTCGTCCCCTTTGAGGGGTGAGATCACGGTCCGGATGGCGATGCGCTGCTTGAGTTGGCGAAGTTCATGTCTCTCAAGCATTTCGTCGAACTCGGGCTGGCCTATCAGGACAATCTGTACCAGTTTTTCCTTAGAAGTCTCCAAATTCGAGAGCATTCGAAGATTCTCAAGGGTCTCCACAGGCATATTCTGGGCTTCATCAATAATCAGCACGATTGTTTGACCGCTGCTGTATCTATCGATCAATTCGAGGTGCAACCGGTTTACCATTTCGCTCGGATCACCATCCCCGGCCTCCAGATTAAGCTCCCGGCAAATGGTCCTCGCCAGAACCTCGAAAGTAATGTTGGAATTGAAAACATATATTGTCCTTAGATCCCGGTTTGTTTCCTTGTCTATGTAAGAGCGAACGATGGTGGTCTTACCGACCCCGACACTACCCGTGATGGCAATGAAACCTTTCTTTTTTTGAATGCCGTAGATAATAGAGCCCAATGCCTGCTTATGGCTTTCACTCATGAAGAGAAAGTCCGGATCAGGCGTAATATGGAATGGTTCTCTCTTGAGACCATAGAACCCGAGGTACATTTGTCCGCTCCTGTCCTATACAGTCCGTGACGTTTCAGCTTTTTGAAAACTGGGTCGCGTTTTCATTGGGTGAATGGAATGGTGGAATAATGGGATGATGGGATGATGGGTAACAAAACAGGTTCTGAGTTCACAGTTCACAGTTCTGAGTTCTGAACCCGAAACTCGCAACCCGCAACCAAAATTCCATCATTCCAGTATTCCAATCCCCCAGTCAAATATAGATCCGATATGCCTCTAAGAAAGGCTGTTTGCAGCATGGCCCATAGGGCTACAGCATTGCCATGTCATGTCTTGCGCAGCGGGATTGTTGCCAGTACAGGCAGTCGGATGCGTCTCTCGACGCTTTCCGGGGTGGACATGCCCTGCGCCGTGTGTTCGGAAAGGAAGGCCACGCCTAAACCTGATGCGGCGCCAAAGACAATGGCAAGAATCCCGTTCAACCCTTTTTGGGGTCTGATCGGTTCCACCGGTGTGGCTGCAGTCTGAACCACGCTGATATTTGCGATCTTCTTTTTGTTCATGTCGTCCGAAATTCGGGCTTCTTCAAATTTGTCCAGGTAGTTCTGATAGTGTTTTTCGTTCGCCAGAAGCTGGCGCTTCAAATCCAGAAACCCCTTTTCCCCCAGGTCAAGACTTTTCAGCTCCCCATCGGTTTGCTCAACCTGTCGCTTCAACACGGGGTATCTTGCTTCCTGTGCCACAAGCTCGGTTTCGGATTTGATCCTATCTTTCTCCACTTCCTGATATATTGCGTTTCCGGTCCTTACCTTGGCGCTGATATCCTTTTCCTCTTCCGCCAGGAAGTCTTTTGCCATCTGTATCTCCTTGCGGACAGTCTGCACGAGCCGGCTGTTTTCGTTATACCTGGAAAGCAGATCTTGTTCTCTGATTTGAGCCTCAAGCAGTCTTGCTTTCGTGCTGGTGATTATCTGGTCTCGTTCCGATGCCGTATACAAGGGGGCCTTTTCCAGCAGCGACCCGATCTGTTTTTTGAGGGACGCCAGCCTGTGCCTTGATTCCTGGATGCGGTTCTGATTATCTTTGAGGGCCGCATCAAGTTCTATGCGCTGGCCGAGCAGCAAATCCCGCTGTTCATCGAGAGAGTATATCCCGTGTTGCTGCTTGTATGACTGAAGGCCGTCTTCTGAGGCTTTCAGCCTCTCCCGATAAGATGTGAGCTGTGCCTGAAGAAAGGAAGATTGAGGATCGCTGTACACCTGGAGGTGCTTTTCTTTGTAAAGATCGACAAGAAGATTGACCGCTTTTGAGGCCATATCAGGCTGCTTGTGTTCGTATGCGATCTCAATGATATTAGATTTTTTCACTCCGGAAACGGAGAGGGCTTCCTGGAATTTCACTATGGCCCGTTCTATAGGCGGGACGCCTTCAACCGGCGATTCAAATACTTCGGGGTAGAGCTTCTCCACTCCGAAAGTGGCAAGCACTCTTCTGATCAGATCCGGGTTTGTCATTATCTTTATTTCCGTATTGACCAATTCTTCCTGATTGGCTGGAGAGAAAGCCAATGTGGGACCATCGTCCCCCACTTCCGAACGATAGATATACTCCCGTCCCAATTTGACCAATACCACCGACCTGGACTGATAAGTGGGCGGGACAAGGAATGTGATTGCGATGACAACGGCCACTACGGCCAGGAAAACGGCTGAAATCCTGACCTTGTGTTTGAAGATGACATTAAGAAAATCTCTTACGCTATGTCTGTCTTGTTCCATTGTGGGGTCGCTCCATCTCTTTATTCGTTATTCAGCTCGTATCCGAAGCCAAAACCTACACCTACCGGTATGTTTTTACGTATATAGAGGTCCACGAATTTGTTAACATTGGCGATTGGCGATTTGGGAACAAATACGATGTCACAGGGCGCTAATAGAATGTCCTGCGAAAGGTCTGCGCCGTTCCTGATTGCTTCCACATTGACTATCATATGCGCGGGCTTGCCGTCGGGGCCTCGTCGAATAAGGACTACTTCATTATCGCGGGCGCTGTCTCTCATGCCGCCGGCAGTAGACAGGGCCTGCAGTATACTGACAGGATGGGCGAGCGTTATCATTCCAGGCCTGAAGACCTCTCCGTCCACATATACCCGTTCGGCGCTGAAGGTCCGGACTATAATGGCTATCTCCGGTTGGCGTATTTCAGCTCGATACTTTTCGACGAGCGTTTGGCTCAGTTTTGCAGGCGTTAGTCCGGCAGCCGCAACATCATGTGCCAGTTGCAATGATATCCGTCCGTCCGGTCTTACTATCACCGTCTCGTTCAATTCCGGGTTGTAGAAGAACTTAATATCGAAGGTGTCTCCAGGCTGTATCCTGTATTCCTCTGTCCCGTAAGTTGTTGGAACAACGGCATTGGTCGGGATAACAGCGCCATTGTATGCCTGATTTGCCGGGGTGGCACACGCAGAGGATAGAACCAATAAAAAGAGAAATGGGAGGATTCTCATATGCGCCTTTCTTAGGAGCCTGCCGGACTTAGGGTCTGTCACGAAATAACTTGAGCATTCTGGGCGCCGATCCATCCCGTCCGGCTGCGTTGCTCGTCGGTTGCATACTCACGGGTATGCTCCCTTCTCGCGCCTTGCCGGACGGGTGCCTCAGCACTCAGAATTGCGCAATTTATTCCGTGACAGACCCTTTGCTCAGGTTGAAAAAGCTTTGCTGTCCGCGGAGATGCTGGAGGAGTATCCCGATACCGGGCGTGGGGAAAGTTGTCTGGTTGTCGGTTTTGCAGAGAATGTGCCGATTCATGCCGTTTGTGGATGGCGTGGGGACAAAGTGGCACTGATCACTGTTTACGTTCCATGTCGGCCCAGGTTTCTTGATCCCTGGAATCGAGGAGAAAAAACATGAGAAAAATACAATGTAATATTTGCGGCAGCGACCAATACGAGGAACGCCGAATCGACTACCTCTATAGCTACAGGGGCAAGTATCTGCTGGTTCCGAACACTCCCGTTGAGGTTTGTCTTGATTGCGGGATGGTGTACTACGATGCTACGGTTCTGAAGGAAATCGAGCGGCGTTTTTTTGCCATTGATAGCAAGGCTGAAAAACCGGATTGCTATATCGAAATGCCGACAAAGGCCTACGCGTAGACACCCCTTAACTGACGCTCAGGGAACCCCTGCCCTGCGGGACGTCCATAAAATCATAAGTTTCCCCGGAAAGAATTTCGAATTTCGAATTGGCAACCCCATGCGGGACGTCCATAAAATTATAAGTTTCTGACCTGCGGAACTGGACGTAGGGAGTAGGCAGTAGGGAATGGGGAAAAGATGGAAGGTGGGAAGGTGCGAGGGTGAGAAGGTGGGCTCACGAAAGCCCTATGCTCTATGCTCGCATTTCGGATTGCGGATTTCAAGATAACGAATGGCACGAATGAACGCGAATGGCTGGGAAAGAAGTACGGAGTAGACAGTAAGCAGTAGGCAGTGGGGAGTGGGGAGTAAGCAGTAAGCAGTGTGTGTGGGAAAGCCACGGGGCTCAGGCCGCTGATATTGGGCATTTATGAGCCAAAGAGAGGGCGAAAGGCTTAAGGTTAAGGGGTAGGCAGAAACCGGCTACAAAACCAAGAAAAAATAG
>JAZDGK010000272.1:0-2287 GCA_043806955.1 Pseudomonadota bacterium
CGGCCAGGACCCGGTCCGGAAAAATGCCATCCTGGGCATGATTGCCCAGTATCAGCGGAAATTTGGGTTTACGGCGATCCTGGTCAGCCATGAGATACCGGACGTCTATTTTATCTCAAACCGCATTCTTGCCCTCTATGAGCGAACCATCGTTTTTCAAGGCTCTCCGGAGGAGCTGGAAAATTTCGACCACCCGTTCAAGGATGAGGTCATTCGCAGTCTGGAAGGGCTGCAGGATGAATTAACGGGGCTGTATTCCAAACGGCAATTCAAAGTGATGCATCATGTTCAGTTGACGCAGAAAACACACGGGGCAACCTACTGCGTTGCGGTTCTTTCTCTGGGTGATCTGGATATCATCCGGACGCGCGCAGGCTATGATGCGGCACAGGTGGCCATACGGAGTCTGGGGATTTATATCGATAAACACTTCGGCGCCATAGGGGGCTTTTCCACACGCCGCCGCAGCAATGAATTTGTCACGGTACTCCCCTATTCGGATCTAACTGAAGCGGAGAGCATTCTCAAGGATTTTGTAAAGGATTTTCAAGAAGGGGGCATTCATGACGTCTGGGCTGGAGCTCGCAAGCAGACAAGTTCGGCTGGGTGTGTCGAATTTAGTGTCCTGGCCGGAATTGCCCAGGGTCAACCGGTTGCCAACATAGATTCCGTCATCGATTCGGCGAAATCTCAACAAAAAGAAATTGCCCGGCTTCGATGCGACGGGAGGAGGTAAGCAGATGAAAAAGTACACGATGGAAACAACGGTTGGCATTTTTCTCGTTTTCGGGATCCTCTGCGTTGGGTATATGTCGGTGAAACTCGGTCATGTTTCCCTGCTCGGCGACAACGCCTATTCTCTCTTTGCCCGATTCACCTCGGTCACCGGTCTGAGAGCCGGCAGCCTTATTTATATCTCCGGTATTGAGGTCGGGCGGGTGGAGAAACTCACCATGGACCAGGAAAGCCAGAGGGCCGTGGTGGAGATTCGCATTCGGAATGACATCAAGATTTTTGATGATGCCATTGCCTCTATTAAAACGGAGGGGCTGATCGGCGATATGCACCTCAGCATCGACCCCGGAGGCGCAGGCACGCTTCTCAAGCCGGGTGGAACCATTACCGAAACGCAACCGGCAGTGGACATCGCAGATCTCATCAGCAAGTATGCCTTCGGAGATGTGATGAAACAGTAGTCGCATAAGCGGATTAAGAGAGGAAAGCCATGAAAAGACCGCTCGTCGTATTGAACATCGTCATCCTCTTGCTGTTTTCTCTTCCGGTATATGCCGGTCCGCCGTTGGACGCGGTTCAGGCCAACGTCAACAAAGTGCTTGAGGTGTTGCGCGATCCAAAGCTCAAAGCTGCGTCGGCTAAAGAGATCGAAAAGGAAAAACTTCGGCTTATCTATGAACGCATGTTTGATGATGTCGAACTTTCGAAGCGCACTTTGTCCAGGAACTGGAACAGCATGAATGTCGCCCAGCGTAAGGAGTTCGTCCTCCTTTTTCGGCAGGTGCTGGAAAAGGCTTACATCGACAAAATCCTTGCCTACACCGACGAGAAAATTGTGTTTGACCGGGAAACCATGGTCTCGGGAACCCAGGCCGAGATTCAAACAAAAATCGTTACCTCTTCAAAGCAGATTCCTATCTCCTATAGAGTGCTTCTGAAGGACGGCTCCTGGAAAGTATATGACATAGTTATAGAAAACGTGAGCATGGTTCTGAATTATCGTACCCAGTTTAATGACATCCTGGCAAAAAATACGCCCGAACAGTTGCTTGAGATTCTGCGAAAAAAAGTGAAGGGGCAATAGGGTCCCCAGAGGATGTCGCCAAGGGGGCTATGAGAACCTGCCGGGATTCATATTCTCCATAATTGCCAGAATGACCAAAGAAAGCGGAAGGGGTGGTCTGTGTTATGAAAGCTTTCTCATTTCCCGTTCTCCTGTTCGTTTTTTTCGTTGCGGGCTGTGCTCACAGTCCTGATCCCGCCGCTTCTCTCGCACCGCCGGTTGCAACTCCTCAGGCCCAGCAGGTCATGGTTGTCTCCGATTCAGTACAGATTCCTCCGAACCCCCCCGAGATGCCGGTTAAATCTGAAACCAAGAACGTCGATGACTATGGGGATATCGAAGTTCCTGAGAGGATGAGCGAGGAGGCAAAGGGTGAGATTGCCGACCCCCTGGAGCCCTTCAACCGGGCCATGTATCACTTCAACGACAAGCTTTACTTCTGGGTGCTCAAACCGGTCGCGCAGGGATATGGGAAGGTTGTTCCCGAGG
>JAZDGK010000273.1:0-6820 GCA_043806955.1 Pseudomonadota bacterium
GCCTCTTGCAAAATGTTCAATTTTGGCCAAGGTCAAGGAAGGCGAAGATTTTAACCGGAGGAATACTGGACGTATTTTGAGGATTAAAATCTGAGCCTGACGCAGAGATTGGGCAAAAGAGGACGTTTTGCAAGAGGCTCTTAATTCAACAGTATTGTCCCGCAGTCCTACCGGGTCAGATGTTTTCTTTTTTTTCTTTCGATGCTCATATCCACGGCCTTTATCTGCTCAATCTGGTCTTCCAGAACTGCGATCTGCTTTTCAAGTCCCTCCACCTGTTTTTCCGCGTCGGTTGCCTGCTTTTCCAGGTTTTCCATTTGCTTCTGCTGGGATTTGACCCTTTTTTCCGATTCCATGACTCCATTGAGTAAAGAAACAAGGGATTCGGCTTCCTCTTTGAGTTGACTTTCCGGGTACTCCTTTATCAACTTCTGAAAATAAGCCAGAGATTTTTCGTAGTCTCTCTTCGTATTCTTCGGATGGACTGAGACAATGCCCATCTGAAAAAAGGCCTGATCTCCCATTCCGGGGAATCGCTCGGATACTTGTTCATACTTTCTGACGCAAGCCCGGTAGTTGCCCTGGGCCATAAGGGCGCTCGAATCCCTAAAGTATCTTTCCGCCCGATATTGCTGCACCAAACCGGTGCAGCCGTGGAACAGGAATACTAGCCCGAAACAGGCAGGGAAAAGGTAAAGACACTTCCTTCTCCGGGTTTGCTTTCCGCCCATACGCGTCCTCCGTGTGCATTGATGATGTGTTTCACTATTGCCAACCCCAGCCCCGTTCCTCTTACGGCCCCTTTGCGTTCGTCAACCCGTTTGAATTTGTCGAATATCTGCTGTATGCCTTCTTCAGGGATGCCACAGCCTGTATCCGAAAGAGAAACCTCCACGTTGCCGTCATGCGGATTGTGTTTAGAGTCTATAATGACTCTCCCCCCGTGAGGCGTGAATTTAAGAGCGTTGTCCAGGAGGTTCTCGACAACCTCGCCAATCCGCTCTTTATCAATGCTGATGGCGGGCAACTCTTCTTTCAAGGCCAGACTGATCTCTATGCGTTTCCTGCGAGCAATCGCAGATAGTTTCAGCACATTCTTTTCAATGATCGGCAGGAGGTTTGCGCTTTCAAAATAGAAAGGCTCTATCCCGGACTCCATGCGGCACAGGTCCAGAGTCCTGTTTACCGAGTTTATGAGCCGCCCGCATTCTTCTTCGATAAGACCGTAAAGCTCTTTCTGTTTATCAGCCTGGTCGGAAAAGACTCCTTCGCTCAACATGCTTGATGCCTCCTTTATGGCCGTAAGCGGGGTGCGAAGCTCATGAGAGAGATGGCTTATATAGTCGATTTTCATCCGGTCAAGCTCCTGGAGACGGGCACACATTGCGTCGAAAGAGTCCGCAAGCTCCTTAACTTCCGGAGGGGAAAGGATGGATAGGGGCCTGCCGAATTCGCCCCGGGCGATCATTTTTGTCTTGTCCCGGAGTATGGTAAGAGGAGCGTTAATGCTCTTTGTGTTGCGGAAAGATATGACTATCACAAGGATGACAGCCACTATTTCAGTGATGGTTATGACCCTCACGACTCTGACCGATATGACCTGAGACAACCGCAGTTTTTCTCGCTCATCCGATGCGGCAATCCTGCCGATTTTTCTAAGATTTTGATCAATCTCCTCAAGAAGTCTCTCCTTGCTCAGGCGATATCTTGAAGAGAACGTCTTTCTCTCCGGCCTGGTCATGAGCAGAGATACTCGCTTCTCGAAAAGCTGCATGTAATCGCGATGCAGCGCCCTGGTTTTCCCGGCGAGAAGTTTCTGTTCACGGTCATCGACGATTCCGCCGAGTTCTCCGAACTTTTTTTGAAAATCAAGGCTGATTTTTCGGAATTGAGCATAATAGTCGGGATCTCCGGAGATCAGGTATTTTTCTTCGGATGCCGTCTGTGCGTACAGCGCATCAGAGATCTCCTCGGAAAGTCTTACAATTCGCGCATTTGCCGATGTGGCCGAAATCGTTGCGTCAAGTTTACTTATATTTGAAATGGTATAGACGCTGGAGATGACCACCAGTGTGACTATAAGGAGATAACTGGTGATTAGTCTATTAAGGATGGTCATCGGATCTTGTTCCGGATACAAAACTCTTGCGGACAGTTGCTCATTCAGAGACTTACGCGGATCAACGGGAAAAGCGCTATTGAAAACTTGAAGGGAGCCCTGTTCGCATCAAGAACACCCTGCATGTGAACCTTGGGCTTCGGCTAGAAGCAGATCTGGAATGTCAACTTGAAGAGGGAGAATCAACGATAGGCTTTGTAGATGAATAACTCTTTTCCTGTGAAAATCAAGCCTGAAATTAGGCATAGGGCATGGAGCATGGGGCATAGAATTTCATTCCGCAGTCCGCACTCCGAATTCCGCACTTGGAATTGGTCCCCAAAAGAGTTTCAGTCTCTCTTTCTTGAGCTCTTTGATCGTATACAGAACCTTGCAATGACTCAATCCATCATACTTGCTCATGGCCTCGACCACCCTGTCACAATCCGTTCTATCCCGGCCATGGACCATCGCATACAGATTGTAAGGCCAATCGGGGAGAGGTGTACGCTGATAGCAATGGGTGATTTCGGGGTGGGAGGCAACCATGTTCCCACACTTGTCGATCAGTTCCTCATGGCACTGCCAGGCCACCATGGCATTGGCGAGGAAACCTACGTTTCGGTGCCTGAGCAGGGCCGCAAACCGGCGAATAGTGCCGTTTTCCAAATGGGACTTGATCCAGTCGACAAGATACTCTTCCTCCACCAGTAGGCTTTTGGCCCAGGTGAAGAAGGGTCTCCTGGTCATAGGAAGATCTTCCTGTATACATCGAATTAGATCGATGTCGCCTTGAGGCGGTATGGCTCCGACTTCGTCACGTCTCCCCCCGGCAAAGGCCGCACATTCTTTCTCCGGCTCGATTTCTTCTTCTCCGAAGTTCATGACCACGGCTATCTTGTACATTTTCAACGCAGGCAGAATGAGACTACTGCGGGCGGATACGGCGGACGACAGCCGTTCGGTTTCGGCCCACAAATCGCCTCCCGGAGGAACAGCTATTGTGAACCAGATATTATAATTGTTATCACGAAGATAGTTATGGCTGATCCCCTGCTCCCTATCCAGGATCTCCACCGCACGCTGGACATGTTCCTTTTGAACGGACATGGCGACGAGGCAAGTACGGTATCCGACGGCAGGAGGGTCAAATATTGCGCTGATCTGGCGAATTATCCGTTCTCCCTTGAGGTCCGTGATGCGTGAGAGTACGTCCTGCTCAGTGCAACCCATCTCCGCTGCTATTCTGGAATAGGGCGCCGGTTCAACAGGAAATCGGCGTTGAATTATACTCAGCAGTTGTTTATCGAAAGGATCCAAAGGGCTCTCTCCCATTGATACACCGACAGGCTCCCGGCAACAGGAGCCTCGATTACCTACTTATCACAGGAAAAACCAGGTGTAAACCATTATGTAACTGTTCACCGTTCACTGTTGACCGTTCACCGAAAAGACGTCTCTCGCGCCTTTTAAGTAGATAATCGGCTCCTGAACTCTCCGGTTCCTGGTCTTTTGGCACCAGGGCTCGGAGTCCGAAACGGAATACGCGATCCGCCTGCGGCGGACTCTTTATCAAAGAGACGCCTTTCAGGTCGCATGGACTCGACTCTCACGAGTTCTTGCGGTCTTCGTGTTGCAGTCCACAGTTTCTGACCCCATGTTCTCTACTACCGTTGCAGGAATCCTTTCCGGCAACCTGGGCACTTCTTGCCTTCATAGCCGTGATCGCTGCACCACCATCGCCTACATTGAGTACACTGAAAAAAGACCTTGCCGCTTTTCTCTGTAAGGGTGAGCCTCTTGCAAAATGTCCCCTTTTGCCCAATCTCTGCGTCAGACTCAGATTTTAATCCTCACCAGGCTGGAAAGCTAGGAAGCTGGGAGGCTGGGAAGCTGACCCGCTGGGATTGGCTCGCAGCCTTCCGGCTTCCCAGCGTCCCAGCCTTCAAGCCTTCCAGCCTTTGAAGGTTAAAATCTTCGCCTTCCTTGACCTTGGACAAAATTGAACATTCTGCAAGAGGCTCAGGGTTACAGAGAATTCTTTCTGTGACCCTTTTTCAGTTTTGGTCGTGTGGAACTGTACCCGCGTGAGCAGTTTCGTTACATTCCAATGAAGACTACCCGGCCGGCTTTTGTGTGAGATGGTACCGGTTCAGGCCGGGTCCGCGCACGCAGTCGTAAAAAGCACGCATGATATCAATGAAGTAGCACCAACGCCCCGTGCGGGCACGGTCTTTGATAAACAGATCATGAAGGCATAACAGCCCGGTTTGGAAAAATGCTGCGTGTTCATGGAGGAGAGATGAAAAAGATTGTGGTATCCCTGTATTTTGTGTTTTTTGGATTACATTCGGCCGGAGTTGCGTATGGGAGCTTGATTGGAGATGGTGTGACCCTGAAACATCTCTGCCCGGCAATTCCATTTGTCTTTAAGAGCACGGTCGTTGCGGTGCAGGAGGGTGCAGGCGACAGGACCAATTTTGAAGGGCATTACTGGGTCGATATGGAAGCGGGCGGCATACTGGTTGACTTTGTGGGAAATACCGCATGGATAAACCATCCTTTCAATGGTCTTGAAGTCGGTGACCTCGATTACGGCCCCGGAAGAATTGTATCAAGCGTCGAAATCGATACCAATATGAGTGGCTGGGATTCTTCCCGGTTGTCCTTCGGCGATGACTACGTGCGCTTTAACTGGAGCAACTTGAGTTTCAACAATGACAGCTATTTTAATGCGGACCTCTCCTTCAGAGAGAGCCCGGTTCCGCTTCCGGCTGCTTTCTATCTGCTCGGCACCGGCCTGATTGGGCTAATGGGGCTGAGAAGACTGAACAGGCGAAAGTATATTCGCTAATGAGTTTCAGAGTAGGAGTCTGTCGGCCAAGGTTGTGCTTTCGGTAAGGCAGAGCGCTTGTTGCTCTGCCTTGAACCTGAGACAGCCATTCCCTGCGTTGCGTCCTGTCTTTATCTTTCCTGCCGGCGGCGAATGGGCATTGCCATAGTCCTGTACAGCACGGCGCTGAGATCTTCAATCCTGTACGGTTTGGCTATTACGCCGACAAAACCGTACCTTGCAAAGTCAGACATTATCGGGTCGCTTGAATACCCACTGGAAACAATGACTCTGGCTTCCGGGTCTATCTCCAGAAGCTTCTTGACGGCCTCCTTCCCGCCCATACCCCCTGGGATAGTTAAATCCATAATAAGGACATCAAAAGGGCGGCCTGTCCATTTGGCGTCTTGATATACGGCTATGGCTTCGGTGCCGTTTTTGGCATAATCAACCTCGTATCCCATATGAGTGAGTATTTCTCCGGCAACTTCTCTGACCATCTCCTCATCGTCCATTATCAAGACCCTGCCTTTGCCGGGAAGAGGGTTTTCAGAAGGACTGCCCTCTTCGATCTCGTCTGCCGGAACTGCTTCAAGGGAGGCGGGAAGATAGACATAAACCGTGGTTCCTACACCGACCTTTGACTCCACACGTATATGCCCATCGTGGTTCTTTACGATGGAATACGCCGTGGTAAGGCCAAGCCCGCTCCCTTTTTCCTTGGTTGTGAAGTAGGGATCGAATATCCTTGTCAAATGTTCTTCAGGTATGCCGGTACCCTGATCTTCCACCGTTATCTTGACATAATTCCCGGAAGTGAGCGCGCGTATATCTCCCTCTCTGACCGCAGCGTTTTCTGCCTGTACCCTGATCAGCCCCCCTCCCGGCATGGCCTGGTCGGCATTCAAAACTAAATTGCTGATCACCTGGCCTATCTGTCCTTCATCAACTTCAGCCGGCCACAGGTCCCCGGCGGTATCAAACCGGCATATCGTTTTCGATCCATGTACCGCAAAAGTGGCGGCATCTCTCAGGAGCTTTGAGAGATAGACGGTCTTTTTGACCGGTGTTCCACCTTTAGAGAAGACGAGCATCTGTTGAGTAAGGTGCCTGGCCCGCAAACATGCCTTCTCCGCTTCTTCCAGTCTTTCAAAGATTTTCTCGCCGGGCCTTGCATACATCTTGGCCAGCGAGAGATTACCAAGGACAGCGGTGAGAATGTTGTTGAAATCGTGAGCTATGCCGCCGGCAAGAACGCCGATGGACTTAAGCTTGCTCTCGGTCAGGCGTTTTGCTTCAAGCTCCTTACGTTCGGTGATATCCCGCACGATTCCCACGGCGGCCGGCCTTCCGTGGTAGTCTATAAGCACTGCGGATATCTCGATATCCTTCGGTGTTCCATCTTTGGATAGTCCTTTGACCTCATACAGTTTGGAGACTCTTTCCCCCTCCATGAGACGCCTGAACAGCCCGATGATTTCTTCCCTGCTCTCGGGGGCAACAAGATCCAGGACGCTTCTACCCGTCAACTCCTTGACCGTGCAACCGGACATCTCCGCCAGCGCCCGGTTGGCAAATTCTATGGTTTCGTCCTGAAGAATGAAAACTCCGTCGTTCGCCTGTTCGACCAGGGCTGAATACTTGGCCTCTGATTCGAGCGATGCCTGTTCGGCCTGCCTGCGTTCGGTTATCTCCCGCCGCAATTCTTCGTTGGCTGCAGCCAGTTCAGAGGTCCTTTCTTTGACACGAATTTCTAATTCCTCGTAAGCCTTTCGGAGTTGCTCCTCCGCGCGTCTCCGGTCTCTTCTCACCTCTGCCTCGCGCAGTTCGCGCTCAATAGCGGGGACAAGCCGGAGGAGGTTATTCTTCATGATGTAGTCGTGAGCCCC
>JAZDGK010000274.1:0-2677 GCA_043806955.1 Pseudomonadota bacterium
CTACTGGACTCTATATAAGCTTAAACATGACGGTTATATTTCCCGTACCGGACAGGGCCTGTACTCCTTTCAAAACAGGGGAGCAGAATCGATCCAGCCGATCCTCTCAACGCTGGCAAGCAGGATACTCAACGTCCTCGGGGAAACCGGGTATGATTTCTTCATCTCCGGCCTGGACATCCTGACGGTCTTCATGGATCACGTCCCCGAGACCTACCCCGTTCTACTATTCGCGGGGAAATCCGACGCGGATGAGATCGCTGATATTCTTTCAAGGAATAAAATCGACGTCGTCTCCTATGCCCATATCCGAAACTACTCCACAATCCGGCGAATGTCCTCCGTGCGCGAGCTTGCCCTGCTGATTCCCACGCAGGAATTTGTCTATGCAGCCAATGGCCTGGCCTCTTTTGAGAAGGCTTTTATAGATCTCTATTATGAAGTCAGCCGGAGAGACTATCCCCTTACGGTTCAAGAGCTGGTCAGGATTTACCTCAACATGAGACGGCGGATGTCTCTGAATACAAACCGGATGGTCAAGATCGCTTCGCGCAGAAATATCCAGCAGGATATCCGGTATATCGTGGAGCACGATGCCATTACGGCCGCCGCAATGGAATTTGTCGATCACCTGAGAAAGAGAAACGAATAAATGAGCTTTGATGAAACCGACCTGCCGGCGGACAGAAAAATACCTGAGGAAACGGCAAAGCCAACTGAATGTCACACCGGAAGAACTGTTTGACAGTGAGGACATAGATATGCCGAGCACGCGCCTGCCGATCAATATTGACGAACTCATCAAGGGGCGAACCGTCGAGGGGGAACGCCTGGAATTTAAAAGGGGGTGGAATCCGGAGGCCGTCCTACATACGCTTTGTGCCTTTGCCAACGACTTTCATAATCTGGGCGGGGGCTACGTTATAATCGGTATTGATGAGAAGGACGGTCAGCCCATCCTACCTCCTGCCGGAATTCTTGTTAACAGAATAGACAAAATCCAGAAAGAGATTCTCGCTTTGGGCTACCGGATCCAGCCGGCCTATCACCCCGTCATCGCCTCCTATGTCATTCAGGATCGTCATGTCCTGATCCTCTGGGCGCCTGGCGGTCAGACCCGGCCCTATAAAGCCCCTCTCTCCCTCTCGAAGCAATCCAATGAATTTGCCTACTACATCCGCAAGGCCTCCGCCACTGTCCGGGCAAACCGCAACGATGAAGTGGAACTCATAAGCTTGACAGCCACCGTTCCTTTCGATGACCGGATCGCTCATCAGGCTTCTATCGACGATCTGGACCTGGCCCTGATCCGGGATTTCCTGCGGGAGGTGGGGAGCAATCTCTATGACGACGCAAGGGCTCTGGACTTTGCCCAGCTCTGCCGCCAGATGCACATTATCTCCGGCCCCGGAGAAATGCTCAAACCTCTCAACGTGGGCCTGCTCTTTTTCAACGACGATCCTGACCGCTTCTTTCCCCAAACCCAAATTGATCTCGTCCAGTTTCCCGACGGACCGGGAGGCGACGTCTTCACCGAAAAGATTTTCAAAGGCCCTCTGAATCGCATGGTCAAGGAGGTCCTTGCCTATATCAATACCATCCTCATCGAGGAGATCGTTGTCAAGCAGCGTGGGAAGCCCGAGGCGGAGCGATTCTTCAACTACCCCTATGAAGCCCTGGAGGAAGCCCTCGTCAACGCTATCTATCACCGCAGTTATGAGATTAGGGAGCCCATCGAAGTCCGTATCCTCCCCGATTGCGTTACTATCGCCAACTATCCCGGTCCTGACCGCTCCGTCAATCTTGATGACCTCCGAACCGGTCATGGTGTGACGCGTCGCTACCGGAACCGCCGGATCGGTGAGTTTCTCAAAGAGTTGAGCCTTACCGAAGGCAGAGGCACAGGTATCCCAAAAATACTGCGAGCCATTCGGAAAAACGGATCGCCCCTGCCCGTCTTCGAAACGGATGATGACCGGACTTATTTCGTGGCAAGATTTCCAATCCATCCAAAGGCGCTGCACCGCATCACGAAAAAAGAAAGGGCTGAATCCCAAAAGCCACGGCACCAGTCACAGTCCAAGTCACAGTCCAAGTCACAGTCCAAGTCACAGTCCAAGTCAGAGCGCGAACCGCTGAACTTGAGGACTATCCGGTATCTGAAGACACGGGATGCGACTGCAGCGGAAATATCCGCCCATCTGGAACAGAAGCGGTTATCAGGTCAATTGAAAATCGTGCTTAAAGAGATGATCGTCCAAGGCTTAATCGAATACGCTATCCCGGACAAGCCGCGCAGCCGCCTCCAGCGGTACCGATTGACAGCAAAGGGAAAGGAATGGTTCAAAGAATTTATCAGGAAACCATCTGCCTAAGGATCAAAACTTGTAACATGAAAACAATTAAAACGAAATCAAAAGGCATCGTCTCTTGGCCGACAGAAGAACAGCCAAGAGAAAGGCTAATGGGCCTCGGACCTCAAGCGCTTACGGATGCTGAGTTGATTGCCATCCTGATTCGGGTTGGTTTCAAGGGAACCAATGCCGTCGAGCTTGCACGGCAATTGCTGCAGCATTTCGGATCTCTCCGTTCTTTAGTTGAAGCGCCGGCCTTGGCGTTGCTGGAAATGAAGGGCATGAAAGGCGCCAAAGCGGCCCAGTTGCTGGCAGCCATGGAA
>JAZDGK010000275.1:0-45981 GCA_043806955.1 Pseudomonadota bacterium
TTTTCCGTTCTCTGTGTGCTCTGTGTCCTCTGTGGCTGATTTTTCATAAATCTTTTGACATTGCCCGATAACGCACCCAAAAGCTTTATCTGGAAGTCTATAGATACCGAACCACAGGAAGTGGACTACAACCAGGAAAAATTTATTCTGAACAAGTTCGACGTCTTTTCGCGAATAAACATCGTGCCCGCCGACATCCTGGCGGCGCAGAAAATCTCTTGTATTTTCAACCGCAGCCGGCCAATGGGACGCGACTTTTTCGACGTTGTCTTCCTGCTGGGAAGATCAGGCGTGAATTTTGATTATCTCAGTCGAAAACTGGCTATCCGCAATAAAGCGGAGTTAAAGGAGAGACTGGTATTGCGGTGCGCCCAACTCGATTTCAGTCGCCTGGCAAAAGATCTGGCACCGTTCGTTTATTCTCAGAAAGAAGTGAACCGGGTACTCCTGTTTCCGGATTTTGTCCGCCAAGAGATTTGAGACCGCGATCCAAACTGGAAGGGCACGCCGACACATTCGGACGCCCACGGTACACTCCCCGAAGTCACCGGACGGCAGAGCGGCTACGCCGCAACCAAAAATTTCACCACGAAACACACGAAACACACGAAACAAGAGATCTTCTTTTTCAGCCCCAACGGGGCGGAATATTATAGCCCAAGGCAACGCCCTGGGATTCAGAGCAGAGCGGATAAGCCCTGAAGGGGCGACATAAGGTTTTGCAGCATGAAAAACGTTGATAAGATTTGAAGCTTTTCACGGTTAGTAAAACAGAGCTGCAAGGCCGCAACCAAAAGAAATACTTTTTAGCCGCAGACGCACGCAGACTTTTTTGCCGGGCGACCCCGTACGACGATGTCTACAGGGCAGGCCCGCCCGGCAAAAAGGGCTATCGCTGGCGCGAAACATAGACTTCCGTTCTCTTTTGCCCGAAGGGCTGACTGTAATTATCCGGCCAGGCCTGCCCCGTGAAATGGCGAGGCCTATTTAACGGGGTCGGCCGGATAATTGTCTGCGTCTGTCTGCGTAGGTCTGCGGCAAAAATCATGTACTTGCAGAACTCCATTAAGAAAAACGTTAATAAAATTTAAACAAACGTAACGTTAGTAGAGCAGAGAACAGGCACAACAAAGAAGTGCAAACCTCTCGGAACTTGAAGGGTGAAGACCTTTTGCAGTTCGCTTAGCTTCGTGAACATTCGTTGTTTCACTTCTCAAAATTACCCTTTTCCCCCCCTGATTTTTGCCCCCGGCGAGTTTGCCTGCTGCAATGCCTCGGCGGTTAATCTTTCATTGACAAACATTTTATCGTAAGCTAAACGTGAAGCGTTCACCGTTAACCGTTCACTGTTCACTGAAAAAGAGTTTTTCATGTTCTCGCGGACAAAGGTGAACGGATAACAGAAAACAATAGCACTGAGACGAGACAAATGTTTGACGATAAAAGGATAAATAACATACTCGGCGAGTTTAGCGAGATCGCGGCAGTCTACCTTTTTGGCTCCGCAGCTTCAGGCAAATTGCGAAACAGAAGCGATGTCGATGTGGCACTGCTTCTTCAAAGAGACGTGGAAAAAACACGACAACTGGAGATAAGACTGAAACTGATGGCCCTCTTGGAAGACGTTTTTGAAAGGCCCACCGAAGTGGTCATAATCAATGACGTCTCGCTGCTGTTATTCAGCGAGATAATGAAGGCCAAAAAGCTCATCTATGAAAAAGATACTGCTTACAGGATCCGGTTCGAATCGCAAAAGAGAAGGGAGTATTTGGATTTCAAGCCGCACATGATAAGGCATGGTCTCGCCTTTCGAAAGCGATTGATGGAGGGCTGACGTGGTCGTGACAGAGATTGTGGAATCGAGACTCAAACTCCTTGAAGAATACCGCAACGACTTGAGAGAATACGAGAGTATGGAGCTTGCGGATTATCGGCGAGACAAGAAGACCCAGAGATTTGTCGAAAGGACGTTGCAGTTGGCTATAGAAGCCTGCATTGATATTGCAAGCCACATAGTCTCTGCGGAGGGCTTCAGAGAGGCCAAGGACAATAAGGATCTCTTCGTTATTCTGAGCGAACAAGGGATTCTTTCGACAGAGTTGCTGCCTGCGATGATGGACATGTGCAAATTCCGAAACATTATAGTCCACGACTATACCAGAATCGATCCCGAAATCGTGATCGGCATACTGCGCAGGAACCTAAAGGACTTCGATTCTTTCAGCAAGGAGATCGGGAAATACATTTACGCTGCATAGCTACCTGTAACTGATAGCTGATCGTTTTCCGCAGACTATTCGAACGGCACGTAGATATTTTCATATTTTCTTATGCAATTCGCATAGATTCGTGAGCATTCGTAGTTTTAGTTGTCAGAATTATTCTTTCCTGATTTCCTGAGTTCCAGATTCACAGTGGTTTGACAATTCGAGTTTTTCCAAATGCAACCGTGCCGTCTTGTGGTCGGGTGCGATGGTCAGAGTTTTCTGGAAAAACTGAGCCGCACTTTCACGGTCTCCAAGTCTCATACTCATTTGCCCCAGCAGGCTGTAGGCATCGGGCAGGTTGCCGCCGATTTCGATCTCTTTTTCCAGTGCGGCCAGAGCCTGCGGATACATTCCCCGGTTCAAAAAGGCTAACGCCTTGTGGCAGTTAACGTTCGGGCAATTGGGTTGAATTGTCAATGCACGGTCAAAATTCATCAGTGCTCTATCCCAGTCGCCCGCCGTATCATAAGCCCGTCCCAGGACGAAGAATATCCCCGGGTGTTTCATCCCGAGATCTATTCCCCGTTCCAATAATTCGATTGATTGGGCGGGGTGATTGGCAAAGAGACATATTTGGGCCAGATTATGAGTAGCTCCGACATGATCCGGCTTTCGATCGAGGACAGACTCATATTCGGTTCGTGCTTCCTCATACCGTCCCAGTCTGTCCAAAGACAGCCCCCTGTTAAACCGGAGCTCAACCATGTCCGGAAAGAGCACTACCCCCCGGTCAAGTATTTCCAATGCCTTGTCAGGCATGCCTAGATCTAAATACTGCTCGGCCAGTCCCTTGTGCGCCATGGGATCATTCGGTTGTTCTTTGAGACGTTCGATTCCCAATCGTAAATACAATTCCTGTTTTCGACGTTTCCGGCTTCTTAAAGCCTTGCCGAAATGATGTATGGGAATGTCTGTTTTGTGATAGAGTTTGCCTGACTGTTCAAACGACTTTGTAACCGTCTCATGAACCTTTCCGATGAAGAACAGAGAAGGATCATTCCGGAATAGCCGAACCAAAGGCACCTCTATGAAACCCGTGTATCCCCTGCCTTCTTCGTAGTCGTCCGGATTCAAAGTCATATTGGCGGCGAATTCAGTATCGTAGTTCCTTAGAATCAAGAGAAACCCATCGGCCTGCGCTGCCTGGAGCATCTGACGAATTCTCGGCAGGTCGCGTGGCGCCACTACCTCGTCCGCATCCATCACCAGTATCCATTCACTCGTGGCATAAGAAATCGACTGATTCCGATGCTTGCTGTAGTCATTCTCCCAGGGATGGTGAAACACTTTCGCACCAAGGCTCTTCGCAATCTCCACAGTCCGGTCCGATGATCCCGTATCAACGATCACCATCTCGTCGACCAAGGCGTTCACACTATCCAGGCATTTCGGAAGAAATTCTTCTTCATCCTTGGTAATCATGCATAACGAAATCTTGTCCTTTGATGTCAATTCCAATCTCCTGCCTGATTATGTATTCACCGCAGAGACGCAGAGTTCGCAGAGTGTTTTGTCTTTTTTTTTGCTTTCCGGTGAGAGGCCGGAAAGCAAAAACCAACAACCCAGCGGGGCGGGATACGGGGCATGTCGAAAAGCGAGATTTTTTCCCTTTCTGCCCTCTCAGCAGAAAGGGAAATAATGACTATCTCAGCGTCCTTTGCGTCTCTGCGGTGAGAAGATCTTTAATCCTGCTCTTTCTTGATTTCCTGAATCTCTGATTCCAGAATCGGCATCTTGCGGCTTTCTAACAAATCTGATAGTTTGAAATTGGACTCAGCAAATTCGTGTGGAGCCGCTATGAATGAAGATAAAGTGCTGGAAAGAATTACGGTGAATCCGGATATCTTCGGTGGAAAACCTATTATCAGAGGTCATCGCCTGGCAGTTGAACATGTGTTGGGTATGCTGGCGGCCGGTGATACTCCGGAAGTTATTATGGAAGGTTATCCCTGGCTGGAGCTGGAAGATATTCAGGCTTGTTTGGTTTATGCTCGCAGACTCGTAGGTCATGAGCGAGTCGAGCCTGCATACCGAAAGACTGGGACATGAAGCTCTTGCTGAACTCCTGTATCCAGGGAAGAACTCTGCTTGGACGTGAAGAAATAAGGGCCGCTTTTTGCACAGAGACCAATAGCAACCAAGCCACTCGGTTAGCAAATATGCGCGAAGGGATTGCCACCACGTGAAGAGACTACGGATATATGTTGATACCTCAGTGCTGGGTGGGTGTTTCGATTCGGAGTTCGCTCCTTGGTCGAACGGTTTGATGGAGGACTTTCGTAATCAGCGGTTCCGGTTGATTCTTTCAGATGTTACGGCAGCCGAGATCGCCCTTGCGCCGGAACCAATTCGAGATCTACATTCCGAGGTGCTTGCCTTTGCGGAATCTCTAGCCGTAACTGAGGAGGCACTTGGCCTGCTTTCGGCATATGAAATGCGGGGCGTTCTTGGTCCGCGTTTTCGCAACGATATGCTTCATATTGCCGTAGCCACCATCGGGCAGGTAGATGTCCTCGTAAGTTGGAATTTTCGGCATATCGTAAGACTAGACAAGATACAACTCTTCAATGGTATAAACCTTGAACTTGGCTACAAGCCGATTGGTATCTACTCGCCGCGTGAGGTGACGACGTATGGAAAAGAAGACTGAAATTCGGGCAGTCGAATTGGTGCGGGCTATCCGGGACCAACAAGCGGAATTCCTGGCAGGAAAATCCAAGGCCGAGATCATTGCCTTCTTCACAAAGGCCGGAGAGCATGCCGGAGAGGAGGCTCGTCGAAAAAGAAAATCTGCTTTTATCCCCAGTGTGGCGGCTGACCAAGAGATGGAGCCAATCGCGAGTTAGGCAAAGATTCTTTGAGGACCCTATGGCCGCGGCGATGATTTCACTGCTTGGTTGATTAATATTCTTCATAAGCTGGCCACCCATACACCCTTAGAGCGGAGTATTTCCCTTTCTGCCCTCTCAGCAGAAAGGGAAATAATGACTATCTCAGCGTCCTTTGCGTCTCTGCGGTGAGAAGATCTTTAGTCCTGCTCTTTCTTGATTGCCTGAATCCCTGATTCCAGGATCGTCCTAAACTCGAAGTGAATTAAATCAACGATCGTCACGTAATCCCCTGCCTCCATTGCCCGGCAGGCTTCGTTCAATATCGGAGCTATGTGCCGGAGAATCTCCACATGGTCATAGTTGGATTCCTTACTGTTCAGGAACTCCACGGACTTGCCCCATTTATCAAAGTATCCGGGCAGAGCTTCCAGAAACTCACCTCTGTCTCCCCGATGGAACGTCTCTATTAGAGATTCGCCTTTCTCAATCAGTGCCTTCAGACCGGATTCCAAGACTGCCTTGCTGTCCAACTGTCTCTTGGCTCGTTCTGGAGAAAGCGACCCAAATTCTGTCCGCATCGAATTGACTTCATTTATCGGAATTAGAACCTGATCATGTCCCGGACGTGCAAGAGCCACAAATAAACGGACTGCCTCTTCTTCCCATCCGGGAGAATCGAAGTCGTTTTCTTTCAGTTTTTCAGCTATCTCGAAAGCCCTACAAACATGCTCGGAAGTAATGGCCTTTCGACACTTATGTCCGAAGGCACATGTCTCTGGTTTCAAACATGGGGCACACGGTTCATCAGCGTACAGAACTAGATTGCCGGTCCCATACGGACCGGTTTCCCACGGATAGGCGGTTCCATAGAACAAAGATATGACCGGTGTTCCTACGGCAGCGGCCACGTGCATCGTTCCGGTATCACCGGTGATCAGATACTCACATGAATCGAGTACTGCCCCAAGTACTTTCAGACTTGTTTTCCCAACAAGATCGATTATGTAACCATTTTCTGTAGTTAGATCCTGTTGCAGACCCTGCACCAAGTCGATCTCATCGCTACTGCCCAACAGGACGACTTTTCTGCCTTTCTCATTGACCAGCCATTTGACCACCGAAGCGTATTTCTCCACTCCCCACTGGCGAAAAGAACGCGCCGCACCCATCTGCACGGCCACAAGTGAATCAGGATTTCCCGCACCTGCTTCATCCAGGAGTCCTTCCGCCTCCCAGCGGTCCATTTCAGAGGGATAGAGGGTCATACCTGCACATCCCGCGGGAACTCCGGCTATGAGGCACGACCAGTCGACCAGGTTTCTCTGATTCTGACTGCGATCCGTTCGGATCGTATTGAAAAGCTCTTGGGAGACGACATCCTCGAAAACAAATCCATGCTCAGGTCTGAAAACTCCCCCATGTATTTCCCCGGCGCCTGCCAGTCCCGCAATAACGCTCCCCTCTTCATATTGCCTGTTGATGATCAGGTCGAACTTCTTCTCTTGCAGCCCGGAGATAAGCTCGTGCATTCTGTTATGTACAATGGTATGTTTTTCCGGCTTATTCTTCAGATACCACCGGAATTCCTTTTCCGGTATCGAGACTATTTCATCGATATCCGGGTTTCCGGCAAGCAATTCCACCATATCCGCACCTGTCAGGAAGGTAATCCGGCAGCCCGGATATTTCCGCTTCAGCCCGGTCAGCATAGGCGTCAACT
Organism: Pseudomonadota bacterium; assembly: GCA_043806955.1. GTDB lineage: Bacteria > Desulfobacterota > QYQD01 > QYQD01 > JAZDGK01 > JAZDGK01. The sequence goes on from JAZDGK010000275.1 coordinate 6,819, forward strand.
GGAGCACATCGCCCAGCCTGTGGGTCCTTATTACCAAAATGTTCATTTTCAATCTGGAACTCAGGAACTCAGGAATGAATCTGTGCTAATTCGTGGAAATCCGTTGTACGGTTGCAAGTTGCACGTTCATACTCCGTCGATCAACGGTGAACGCTGAACGAACCTTGTCGGTGAACGGTTAACAGTGAACGGTCAACGGAATGTGGGTTTCGCGTTGCGAGTTTCGCGTTTCTTGCCCTGTCGGTCAACGGTGAACGGATTACGGATTACGGGTTCAGTATGATTATGCACAAAATGTCTTAATCGTCCGTGTGTGTCTGTGGCTGGAACATATCTTTCTCTGTGCTCTCGGTGTGCTCTGTGGCAAAAGACTTCTTCTCTCCGTTGTCCATCGTCCGTGGTCAATGGTCTCTTCTCACCAATCATAGTTTTTCTCATACCCCAACTCGATCAACTCTTTGCCGATGAGTTCTTTTACTTCTTCCTTAAGCTCTGGTGTGAAGTAATTCTTCCAGTCCCCGGGAGAACCTTTTCGTAAGGTATTTGTGGTATTGCCCACCCGCAATGTTCCCAACTCTTTCACTTGGTTTTCAAAAGAATACATTTCCAAAATGCTCTCAAGCGGGCCGTTTTCCACAAACTGTCCGTATTGAGGGAGCGCATCAAACCCAAGCCATTTCATCAAATCTATGTAAGTATTCCTTGCATCCAACCTGATATCCTCATATTTGATGGCAAAAACATTGGTTAGACATTTGGCAGAACAAAAATTCTCGGCCAATCTTCTTATTGCAGGTAGTACCAGAATGCTGTCCTTCATATTGGTTAATGCGATTCTACCCTTTAAAAGGTCAGACAGAATTTCTTCTACCGGGCGAGACCCAAATCCTGCTTCCCCACTACTCATCTTTTTTTCGTAATGTGCCATGCTGACGTATAAATCCCTCGGATCGCGGATGAGATAAATGCACTGTATACTATTATGTTTCCTTATTGCTTCCGGGGATACGTAATCGTGGATCTCAACACACTCAAAAGAATTCAGCAAAGGAGAGATAGCGACAGTAGCATTGTCTATCGCATTCCGCATAAGATCTATATTCTCTCCAAGTGCTTCCATAGCTGTAATGAACGGGCGTCTTGAGTTTGCTGACGGTAAGGCGACTTCCTCATAACCAAACCACGATATTATGTTCCTGAATACTGGACGGAACGCATGAGTTCCGGCCTTGGGGGTCGTGACATAAACAAGCGGGCTTCCGATCCCCAACGGCCAAGACAGTTTTTGCGGAAAATTATCGGCTCCGGAAGGCGCTACGGGATGAAAGGGGAGAATCAAGGGTGGCCGACTCTCTACGTGCAGTTGTACAAACTGAGCAATCTTTTCCCAGGATTCGGTCTGTGCCCCAAAGCAAGAACCGACTCGGCTATCAGGGGCACAAATTGCTATAGAAAAATCCCAGGGTTCGTCTAAGAGACCATGCTCGTGTCCATGCGACCTCGTCCAGCCGAAAAAACCGGGCCGATACATTGAAAAAACAAAAGTCTTGTCATTTACTCTTACCTCGGGAGCGAATAGTGGACAGAATCGCAAGTTTTCGGAAATCATTCCATTTTCAAGGAATAGGCGGTTGTCATCAATGAGTAATAGCACAGAAAGTCTCTCTCTGGTACCGCTCGCGTGGTACAGATAAGACAGAATTTCCTTCACGACATCGGCAGAGTAAGGATTATTCACGTCATACCCGCAACCCAGCAATATCAAATCCGCATACACCATATCCATTTTCCTCGTCTGCATTCCGACATCTCCCAAGCCTGTTGAATCTGATCTAAAAATTCCGAGGAGCTATCGTCCACAGACTATACTCCAGCTTACGGCCCATAACTCGGGACTTCTACCAATCGTAGTTTTAGCTATTAAGGGAGCCTCTTGCAAAACTCTGTTTCGTGTTCCGGGTTTCGGGTTAAGAAAACTCAAGACGGGGAACCAGAAAACGGAAAGCGTTTTCATGATGTTAACTCGTAACCCGCAACTCGTAACCCGTAACCCGTAACCTGAGCATCAATCACGAGTGAGAGCACGAAGCAAAGACGGGACTTTTGCAAGAGGCTCAAGGGTTCCCTTTCAGCTCTTTCACAAGCTTTTCTTCGGCCTTTTCAAGGCAATCGAGTGTAGATACCAGGAATTGTCCGACCACCCCGGCCCAGTCCTTTATCATCAGTATCTGTGCCGCCCGGAGGCAGCGTTCGTCCGAGTACACTTCCGGCAGCGAATTGAATTTGTTGTCAAACCACAGGATTTGAGGTTGCAGCGTATGGACCATAATGTCGTGTACGTATTCATTAGACAGGAAGGACGCTCTCAAGGCGACAAACTCACCAATGAATTCCATAAGGGACTCCGCGTCGATCATCACGTCGTCGTGTATGAAAGGAAGAATCCTATCCTTGCTTATCTCTCGGGCCTTGTCGTGGAACGATTTGAACGTCTCTATGGACCGCGAAACTGCTTCGCGTGTGGCTCTTATCCTCGGGATAAAGTTCTCAAGTTCCCGGCTGAAGTCCACGTTCCGGTAGAAATCCGAGACAGACTCCTCTATCACTGCCTTCGGATGGAATACCTCCCGGCAGTAATCCCGGATGGCCTCAGCCAGGGGCATCACTTTCGCGCCTCGTATCCTGGCCCCGCCTTCGGTAGCATTGATGCAGACACCTTCGTATGTTTCCAGATCCTCTTCGAAACACAGCCTGAACGTGTTCCATTCCTTGCAGGTCTTGACCGGTCTTCCGTCATTACCCTCGACCTCGAAAACCGACTCATAGTAAATCTCATCGCGCTCACCGAATATCAACTCCTTGACATGGGTGTTTCCGTCTTCGGCCATAGCCAGATCCTGGCCGACAAGAATGATCGGGGAACATCCCAAAGCGTCAGCGATCCTGAATCCCATGTTCGCTACCGACGGTCCGAAGTTCAAGGTACCCTTGTCGTAATGCAGCCAGTTAAAGTGTGAAAATGCCCTGTGGACAATGAGTTTCTTTCCATTGAAACTCTCAAAGACATTGGCCCTTACCAGAGGCAGAAGCGCAAGATACATATCGCTGCAATCCCCGGCATGTTCAAAGAAATGAAATGTCCCTTCGGTCCTCTCCAGAGTGACTACAATGTGCGGGCGCATGTTTCTCTGTACCAAAGGGACCAGACTGGCATCACAGCTCAGGATCAAAGCCCGGTCCCCGATCTCCCGCAGTTGATCCATATTCTTGCTGAGAGAAGGACCCGAAGCTACAATCACTGCCGGTCTGTTCCGAAACTTCTCAAAGAGGAGGTTAATGCCCGGGTTGGCTACAACCTGGGACAAATTCCCCAGCAGGTTGTCAAGACCGACAAAGGAATCCGTCGGATCATTCCCAAACAGAAACATAGCCTCTCTAAAGGCAGTTCTTATGGTTGAAACGGCTCTCATGTAATAGTCCGGGTTCAGAACAATATGGGAAGGGAGAGGTATGACTTTTGTCGTTCGCATATACCCGAATGATTCCCATTTCCATATTACTGCTTTCTGGATTCGAATCAGCACACTCTCAAGGCTCTCCCCAACAAACAAATCGATGTGCGGATGGGTAAGTATCTCCCGCAGGTCGACGGTCTGCAGCGCCAGTCGGAAAAGATCCGGATCTTCCTCAATGACAATGATCTTTTTTGTGCCCCATTTATCGGCGTAGAATCTCATAAAAAGATAAAGGTGAAATCCCAGCCCGAATCCAAGGAATACTACTATCGGGGCATGCCTGGTATTCAGCCCGTCAAAATACTTTCTGCAATAGTCGAGCGGGCTTTCGTTGTCATACAGGAATACGGCATCCGTATCTCTCAGGACCAGAACGTTGGGTTCGCCCGTTTTTGCTTTGAACAATTCGTATCTGTTGGGGCCTGACCCGGATTTCTCACTTTCTCTGACCCTTGCAGCGATGTCGGGACACGTCTTGTCCAAGGCTGCCAGATTATCCTGAAACACTCGATCGTTACTCATAGAATACTCCCATTCCCAAACCCAGTACTGTCAAAACTTCTTGCCACAGAGGGCACAGAGACCACAGAGATATCAGTAAGATAAGGCATGATTTGGGCCATCCCCTCTGCCATGTTGTCGGTGCCCCCCGAAGAACTGTTTCTTTCCTAACTGCTCTGCGTTTTCTTTTGATTCTGTGAGAGTTCTTTGCTTTCCTCTGTTCTACTAGCCGTGAAGCGCTTTAAATTCTATCAAAGTTTTCATGCTGCAAGTTCCGAAAGTTTTGAGATTTGAATATGTTAAGCCGTTACCCGTAGGGTGGGCTTTGCCCACCACAAAGGCGACCGGGATGGCTCTCAGTCCGCGATGGCCGTTTCGGTGGGCAGAGCCCACCCTACTCTTTTGAAACTCTGTGTGCTCTGTGCGCTCTGTGGCAAAACATCCTTTTGGTTGCGGCTCACCCGCGCTGTGTTCTCTGTGGCTTATTTTTCTTGAAACTATTGACATTATCCACCCAGAAGATCCATCAGCTTCCTGATTTCTGCATCGTCGGTCATGCAGGTGATTATCTCTTCAATAATCCTCCGGCAAATACGGGCCGGTTCCGCCCGGTTCCTGTCCAGGAAATGCCGGCTCATTGTGATGAAAAGCAGGGCCATGTCTGAAAAGCTCTCTATCGTATGCGGCGAATCAATCCCTTCGGCAGAAAGAATACTGCCAAGCGCATCTACCACCGTTTCCCACTCTCCTCCTCTGGCGAGAGCAAGAATCCCCGCCATCTGGTATTCGATCTTGGCAGGGTCCAGATTACGTGCCTCGATAAGGCTTTCGACAGCATCCATCATGTTGCCTGATTCAAGAATAGCCATACCATACAGGTAAAGACATCTTGCGGAACCTCTCCTGTCCATTGCCTCTTTAGTGTTTCCCATGAAAGGCTCAAGAATACCTCTTACCTCACCGTAGTTGCCTTCGGCAAACCTGCCCTCGGCCCTGGCCAGCGCCAGTTCCGGCGAGTCCGGAAGACGCTCCGCCGCCTTGTCCAGTATGCTCGTCAAGCGACCGGACCGTCCACTGGTCGCATAAAGGGTTGAGATCTTGGCCAGAAATCGAGGATCTTCCATCTCGGTCTTTTCCAGCCAGGAAGCGGCCAAGTCCAGTTCTCCCTGTTTCAGAAAATAGAGCGTCCCTTTTAAAGCGGTTTTCGGATCCGACACCGAGTCAATGGCCTTCTCTGCGGCGACCTTCTTTCTGAGATCCCTTTTTCCTCGATCCGTGTTCGAGTGAGATATCTGGAAAAGCTCAATCCGACTCACCTCCAACCCCGAGTTCTCCACCGACTTATTCACAGTCTCAAACGCACTGCCTTCAAAAAAAATCGCCTCCCAATTCGGAAACAACCGGATTTGATAGGAGGCATGCTCTGTCTTCGGGAGATTCAGCATTACGGACATCTCTTTTTCTCGCTCAGCCGGTTCAACCCTTACGAGAAAAGCAATATTCCGTTCGGGCGGGAGTATCCATTTTGAAAGGGCAAACTGTATTCGATTTTTCGTATGAATAAACTCGTCGGCATCAAGGACTAGAATGTAATCACCGGTGGCCTGACGAACCGCCAGATTGCGAGCCTTTGAGAAATCGTCCTTCCAGGGCGTTTCAATGAGCCTGGCATCAAACGCTCGAACTATTTGCCGGGTACGATCCTCTGAACCCGTATCGACCACAATGATTTCATCGGCAATGCCCTGTACCGAACTCAGCGCCTTCTCGATACATTCCTCTTCGTCTTTCGCGATCATGCATATGCTCAGTTTCTGCAGCTTCCAGTCTTTCCCGGTGATCCTCTGTAGCAGGAGTTGATCAAATTCATTAAAATAACCCATTGATTGGGCTTCTTTCAGCGAAGCGAGGGCCTTTTCCCTCTCACCATGAAGCAGGTAGACCTTTCCCAGCAGAGAAAGCGATTCCGGCAGATTACGGCTCGGTGACAGGCTGATATACTTGCGAAGAAAGGAAGCGGCCTTCTCCAGGTCAAAAAGATACGCGTGGATTATTCCGGCAATTCTGTAAGGTTCGGGCGTGTCGAATCCCCCCCACTTTCTCTCCCAGGCAGTAAAAAAATCTCTTGCCTCTTCACACCTCCCTGCTTCGACGAGGGCATGCAGCATCATGCCATACATCTTCTCGCCCCCGAATCCCATGGAAAGACCTCGATAGTATCGCGCCAGATCGTTGCCGGTAAGAACCGAATAGACGAGAAAATCGTCGCCCAGTTCTTTGAGATAGTCGTCCGCACCGGGATTGTGCACCATTTCCCCTCTTAAGTACTGCATATCTCTCTCAAATTCAGTGGTTGACTCGTGCTTATCGCTATCATCTCCCAAGCACGGCTGTATTCGTATCCCCGGCAGAATTCTCCCGTCATGCCTGACCGGACATTCGTTTGATGACCCAGTCATGATTCTGAATACGTCGAGAAAGTAACGGGAACGAACCAGTCTCAACTCAATTTTGGATACGCAGGCTGATTTGCTGATCCGTGTATATTGTTGATTTATTTTCAAAAGCTGGAAATCCTCAAGGACTTCGGCCTTAATAGCGGTATTCACAATAAGTCCGAATCCCTCTCCGGAACGAAGAAGCGAGTCAAGGGCCAGATTGGATCCAAGACAGGCTTTTTCATCCGATTTCAGAAAGAGAACCCACTCCGAGTTGAGAGGACCTTTCAGCATCTCGGGATCATTTAAGTCGTCAACGCTGACTATCCGTATTCCTTCTTTCTCTGCAATCCTGACACTATCGTCAGTAGAACCGAGATCAAAGTACATAACATCAGTGCTCAACTGAAGCGAACTGTGAATGCACTCCCCCAGAAACTCCGAGTCGTTTTTTCCCACTATGCATATTGACAATAATTCTGGCATAAATCCCCTTTCAGCCCAGGACGGCACGTGCCTGTACTGGAACAAACGGTGAAGCCTGCTCACCGGCATGGCCGGCCAGCTTTGAGCTGAAGACATCTCTGCATCCGCTCACGGCCGCGCTTACTATCAGCTCCGGACTAATACTCTCATGGAAAAACGCCTTGCATTCCTCAAATCCTTTCGGACAAAGATGCATTACTTCCCCACAAGGCGCGCAATCGATCTTGCTTGCCATGCAAACGATATTTCTGTGAAACTGGTAAGTCCTCGTCCCGGTCGTGCTGAGGAGGACAAGGGACTTCACTCCTAAGACATTTGCCAAATGCGCAGGGAAAGAGTCCATGCTGATAAAAAAATCCATCTGTCGCAAGAAAGCCGCCAGTTCAAAAATACCTGTTCTTCCGAGCATGCAATGGTAGGCGCGGTCATGATGGGACTCTTTTTCTCCGCCCGTGCCAAAGTGAAAGACTTCAAATCCGAAGGAGAGCAGAAGAGAAATGACCTGATTTGCGAGTGCATCCGGATAAGCCCTCACTCGTCCTTTTGATTCAAAGCTGAGTCCGATTCGAATCCTCTCTCTTCCCGGCAGAGCCGCTATATTCATAACTTCTGCGGGAATAGAATACTCCGGTCTAAACTCCAGGACATCAACGCGATATGCTTCGGATAGTCTGGCTATGATCGACTCTTCCCATATTCCGTCCTCTCGTGCGGTAAAAAAGTTGGTGGCATCGGTTTGAATATACTCGTATTCCCCGATTTCGTTCATTTCCAGAGGGAAATCCAGCCGCTTCCCGCGAAACCCCATGGGAACCAGAATGTAGAACCAGACCTCATAACGGCATGCAATATCGATCTGGAAGTTGTATTCCCTCTCAAGCAGTACCAGTAAGGCTGCAAGAGAGACGGCGTCACCAAGACCTCCGTGGAACACAAACAGGAGCTTCAACGGTCTCGCTTGCGGCTTCAAAATGGAGCGAACAAAATGATTCAGCTCAGATCCATCTCCTGCCACCCTGCCCCATTCCCGCCGCATGATAAGAGAACCAAGCTCGTCATAAACCAAGTAGACTTTCCCTCGCTCCAGGATCCTGTTCCCGAACTTTGGGTCTTGCACCTCGACTCTTTCTTCTGTTATTTCAATTAAGTGCATTACCGATAGCTGAAAGCCTCCATGGGACCGGCAGGCTCCTGACGGGCCTGTTTCAGTCTGGTTTCAAAGACACGCCTGCATTCTTCCAGGACGGAGTCCACAATCATATCGGGAGTAATACTTTCGTGATGAAAAGCCTTGCACTCGTCGTATTTCTGGGGGCACGTGTCCATCACCTCTCCGCAGGGGGTGCACTCAATCTGACTGCTCAGGCAGACAACGTTTCGGTTGTATTTATAGAGTCCTGCCCTGGTTGTACTGAGCAGAACGATCGTCCTCAGGCCCAGAAGATCCGACAGATGTGCGGGAAAGGAGCATACGGTGACCACCAGGTCCATCTGTTTGAGAAGGGCCGCCATTTCAAAAATGGAGGTCGCGCCCGAATAGTCATGATATCCGTCGTTGAATAAGCCTTGTCCCTGGGGCTTTTGGGTGCCGAAGCGATACACTTCAAGGCCCATCCCCAGGAGAGCGGCAATCAATTCATTTCCCAATTCCTCAGGATATCTCCTGATCGCGCCTCGCGCCTCGTAGTTCAATCCTATCCGTATCTTGTTTCCGCCCGGCAAGGTCATTTTGTCCATTACATCGCCCGGTACGGCATAGGCGCCCTGAAACTGGTCAACGCAGAAGCCATAAGCGTTGGCCACCTCAGCCATCACTGACCTTTCCCACTTCCTGGTCTGGTTCTCGGCCCTGATGAAGTTGCTGACGTCTGTCTGAATGTATGCATACTGGTCGATTATCTCCACGTCTAGAGGAAAACCAACTCGCCGCCCCTTGAAACCCATCGGCGCCAAGACACACGACCAGACTTCAGGACGGCATGCTATGTCGATCTCAAAATTGTATGCTTGCTCCAAAAGGCGAAAGAGCATGGCCACGTAGACGGCGTCACCCAGTCCCCCGTGAAAACCGAAGAGGACTTTTAAGGGTTTCTCGTGCTTCTTCAAAGTATCCGGAGAAAGGTGCCGGAGTTCGGTTCCATTGCCGACAATTCTTCCCCAATTGTTCTTGACGATCGCCGGGTAAACAAGGTCATGGACCAGGTAAGTTCTTCCTCTCACCAGGGTATTCCTGCCGAAGAACCTGTCGTCCACTTCCACCCGTTCTTCCGTGATTCTTACTAGTCGCATAGCTCTGCTATTTCTACACTATTCAGCTTTCGCCCTTACATGCAGTGGGCCAAACGATAAAACTGTCTGGCGGCCGAGTCCCAGGTTAGTGTCTCCATGGACTGTGCCGCTGCCCGGCCCAGATCATCCAAGGCACCCCGGTTCTGGTAAGCCCACTCCATCCGGTCTACAATCTCGTCCAAATCCGGTTCGTCCCACACAGCAACAAGTCTGTTGCCCTCGGTGATGTTTACAGGTTTCAAGTTCTTAAGCAGACACGAGTTTTTTTCGTGAGCCACATCACGATGGCCGGAGGAATTGGATACGATCGCCGGCTTCCCACAAGCCATGTATTCCATCAAAACCAGGTTGGTTCCGCCTTCACAGCGGTTCGGGAAAATTCCGCAGTCCGTATTCTTGTAGACGGCAGCCATGGTCGCATTCGGCTTCGGAGGCAGAACTACCACCTTCCGGCCATCTATGCCGTTAATGGTGATCAGTTTTTCCATGGCACTCCGGTATTCCTCTCCCTCAAACTTGAAAGTGATGTGGGGCGATATCGACATGGTCTGCAGGCTGAAGTTCCAAGGGTTGTACCACGCAGCCACCAGCAGAACGTCTTCGTGTCTGTCTTGTAGGACTTTGAAAGCTCTGATGACCAAGTCCTGCCCTTTCCGGAACTCGAATTTGCCGCCGGAAAAAACGACGAACCGGTCACGAAGAATACTCTTGTCGTTCCCACAGGGATTAAACAGGGCACGGTCCACACCCTGTATGATAGTGCAGGTATTATGAAGCCCGTGCGTCCTCAGGACGTTTTCGCACCAGGTGGAACCGGCAACGATGACATCAAATGCCTGCCGGGCGTTATCTACGTCTTCCCGTGCCAGGACCGAACGTTCAAAAAAGGTATAGCCGATGTTGAATCGACCCCTGGCCCTGGGCTCAACCGGGACAAGCGAGTGGTCCCGGATGCCTTGTATAACTGGATCGGCCATGCCCGCGACTTCCGCCAGGAAGGCCTCCTGATCCAGGCACAAGTCCTTCAGGAACAGATAATCCAGCTCGCCACCCACGTGTTCCGGTCCGAATGGATTGGTAAACAGTCGCACGGACGTCCATTTGGCCAGTCGTTTTGTAAGATAATTTCCGCATACCCCCCAGCCATAGTCGTTTCCGAGTGGAAGTACTAAATAAAGCATTAGAAACGTTCCCCAATATTACCTGTTCACAGTCAACCGTTCACCGCTACTGTTCGTTCACTGTTTACCGTTCACCGTTGACCGACTAATAATCATTCGTTCTTCGCTCGGCACTGTGTACTCAGCACTCAATACTCTCTTCCCCACTCTCCATTCCGCAATCCGAAATCCACAGCCGAGGGCGGCTGTGCTACAACTCGCAACTCACTTATGCCTTAGCCTTAGCCTTTTCTCCATCCCGAAATCCGCAATCCGAAATCCGCAATTCCCCATAGTCTTCCCTGCACAGGCCAAAGAGGATCTCGTCCTGAAATACCCCGTCTGAGTAACGTTGCTTCTTCAGAATGCCTTCGCGATAAAAACCGGCCTTGATAAAGGACCCGGCAGATGCCTTATTTGCTTCATAACACCCGGCCTTGACCTTATTCAGGTTCAGGTCCGCAAATGCAAATCGGGTGATAAGCCTTATGGCCTCCGTTCCCAAGCCCTCGCCCCGGCAGGATTTGTCCCCTATGAACAGACTGATATCGGCAAACCGGTGCAGCCGGTTGATCGGCCCGAGTTTTATGTTTCCGATATGTCTGTTATCTTCCTTCAAACATATGGCCAGGAGTTCCTCGTCCCGATTGTTGATCTTTCCTTCCACGTATTCTCGTACGCTCTCAAGATTCTGCTCCATAAAACGGGTTTCCAGATACCGGTTCACTTCCGGATCGTTCAACCACCGGCAGTAATCATCGTTCACATCGGATAGCCGCACTTCCCTGAGATAAATACGTTCCCCTTCGATATGAATCTTCATGCTATCCGACACACTCATCTCGTCGCAACCCATAGACCGATACCGGGTCTCTGACCCCAGCCTTTGCCTTAGCCTCAGCCCTGCCCCTTACCCATAAGTCCTCGATGGCACCATGAGTTGCCCGAATTATCTTCGATCCTCAATGCTGTTGAATTAAGGAATGCAGTCAGAGCACCCTCGCCCCGTCCGCGGGGAGAGGGCAGGGTGAGGGGACGTAAGGCGGCCCTTTTCCCCCTCACCTCGATCCTCTCCCCCAGGATGGTGGAGAGGAAGTTATATTATGAATTCAGGAGGATATGATACGTAACGACCTTTCGTTATTCCCCAGCACGACTCATGGGTAAAGGGCAGCCCTAGCCTTTCTTACTCATTGACCATCTTCCGCCTCTGAACGGTATACAGTGACCGGTCGATTTCGGCCCTGACCGGTCCATAGGCGGACGGCTCGCCCCAGACATTATCCTTCCACCACTCTCCGTTTGCTATCCACCAGACACGGGGGTCTCTGAACTTATCGGCAACGTTCCAGAATTCCTCCTCAGTCATCCCCACGTAATCCAGCCAGTAGTATAGATCGCTCGACACCACATGATCATGTTTTCTGATCATTTCAATAGCTTCCTCCCGGGTCATATACCCGGTCCGTATATCTTTCGAGGCGTGATCGGAAGCGCGACCGTAACCGAACTTAACGAATTTCATGAGATCGTGTATTCCATTTTCGTATCGATCGTCCAGATTTGAAAAACGCCGGTAAGTACGTTCAAATGGCTTCTCAGCCGGCTTCCAGCCATATCTTTCCTGGACCATCTCGGCATGCCAGTTCGGATCCCATTTGAAGAAGTTCCCAATGTAAAGTCCCCTCGCGCCCACCTTGAGGATCTCTTCATCGCTAGGATACTTCGCCCATAACATGTCCTTTTCCGTAATCTTCTCTGCGGGATCGTTCACCAGATCATACCATTCGTACCCGCGAAGGGCGTGCTCATGCCGCAGGCGTGCGCTGAATTCAACAAAATCGTCCGGCTCGAACATTCCCGAAATATCCCAAGCCGTCTCGCCCCATATGATGAACGGAATATTGAACTTCACCGCCGCAATGATCGGAACCGTTGCAATTCCACAGTGAGCATGCCAGTTCATATCCCCCATCTTTCTGAAGCACAGGCGATTCAGTTTCTTCAAGACCGCTACGCTGGGACCGAGGACCATGTGGTCGGCGTCAAATACGTGCCGCATACGGTCACGGTTGTAATCGCCTTCGGGCAGGTAGTTGTTCCCATGGTACGTTACGAGCAACGGTTTGAGCCCGTATTCCGTGACTATTTTGTGTGTTTGGAAGTAACTGTCCTTCCCTCCGCTGACCGCGATGACACAGTCGTAATTCGAGGTACGCCCTTTCAGGGTATCGTTCAGAACACTCTCAAAGAGTCTCTTCCGCTTCTCCCAGAACTCAGGGGTGAGTTGCGCAAACTTGTCAAAAACTCTGCAACTGGAACAAACGCCTTGTTCGTCTATATCGAGATTCACCGATATTTGGGGATAGACGCACCTTGTGCAATAGATCATGAATTCCTCCTCTCAAATTCAGAACTGTAGCCACAGAGGGCACAGAGAACACAGAGATACTGCTTTGTCTCTTCTTTGTCTTCCCCTTGCTTTCCTCTGTGCACTCTGTGTCCTCTGTGGCAAAGTATTCTTTTGGTTTCCGCTCTGCCGCGCTGTATCCTCTGTGGCTAGAAGGATAACAGGTCCGGCGGCCTGACATTGCAGCCCTGCTCATATAGGTGTTTTTTTGCCAGGTATACGCTCTGGTCCATGTAATGAAATATGTTCGCTGCCGCCACCGCATCCACGTTCGTTTTTTCCAATGCCTCGCCGAAATGTGCCCACTGCCCCACACCGCCGCAGGCGATAACCGGCATTCTCACGGATGCAGCCACCTCGTTTAGCAGGTCCAGGTCATAGCCGTTTTTCATCCCGTCCCGGTCAATCGAATTCAACAAGATTTCGCCCGCTCCCTGCTGCTCGGCTATTCTCGCCCATTCGCACGGACCGTACGCCGTTTCCCTTCTGCCGCCTTCCGCCACGACCACGTATTCGCAATCCCGCAACTTGACATCGATGGATACGACAATGCACTGAGACCCGAATTCCTTCGCGGCTTCTTCGATGAATCTTCTGTCATCTATGGCCTTTGTGTTTATTGAAATCTTGTCGGCGCCATGGGCCAGACGGTTTTCGAAATCGGGAAGCGACCGCACCCGGCCGCCCACGGTTATGGGCATGAAAGCCATCTTTGAGACATCTTCAATGATCTCCAGAAAGCTGTGCCGATTGGGGTGCCCGATGTCATCTCTGCGCATGTCGTAGTTCTCGTCCCGGGAGATGTCGAGATAAATCATCTCATCCGATGCCCACTCACTGAGCCGTTTGACGGCGATTATGGGATTGCCCAAATTCTGGTATCTGGCGAAACCCTTGCTTTGCACCAGCCAGCCATTTTTCAAGAGTAGAACAGGTATGAGGCGTTTCTTCTTCATAGTCTCAGGAAATTCTGGACAAGTACCCGTCCTGCTTTCTGGCTCTTCTCCGGGTGGAATTGAACTCCATAAACGTTGCCTTTGTTCAATACACAGGCAAATTCCTCACCGTAGCAGGCGGTCGCCATCACGCTATCGTCTGATCGGGCACGAAATACAAAGCTGTGCACGAAATAGAAATCCTGTTTGTTCAGCCCTTGAAGCAGGGGCGAATTTCCTTTGATCATGATGTCGTTCCAGCCGATATGAGGCAGAGGCAGTCCATGAGAGTCGATCCTGTCCACTATGCCTGGAATCCAACCCAGACCCGGGTGTTCCCCAAACTCATAGCCTTTTTCAGCCAATACCTGCAGGCCGACACAGATGCCCAGAAACGGCTTGCCGTTACGGACATCGGTCTCGATTATTCCCAGAGGCAGTCTGTTTTTTATTTTTATCATCGACGCGCCGAACGCGCCGACCCCCGGCAGTATGAGGTGGGTCGCCTCTTGTATCGCACGGGGCTCATTAGAAATCTCCACATGCTCCGCAAGTGTGGTCACAAGATTGTAAACCGACTTCACATTTCCCGACCCGTAATCGAGAATGCACACCCTGGTAGCCATCAGTTGTTCACCATTTTTCGCAGACCTGCCGGGAGTTTCTTATGGTCCATCGTCCGTGGTCCGTGGTCTAATCAACCATTTCCCAGTCGAGCGGCGTACCACGCTCTATGTCCCTGGCCGCCCTTTTTCCAAGTATTCTGGAAATGTACTTTGGAGGCAGTCCATGCCCCGGCCGTATCGAACGTAAGTTCTCCTCCGTAAACGTGTCCCTGGCTTTCATATCCTTCACAACAAAAAGCGAACGCCGAAATGTACGGCTTGAGCTTTCGCGATCCGTCAACGAATAATGGACTCCTCCAATCGCCTTCTCTGCAATTCTCACTTCGTCCACCATCGACCTGAATTCCCCCGGTTCCAGCGAAAATACGGAATCAGGTCCGGAAATGGCACGAGAGAGGGTGAGATGCTTTTCGATTATGCAGGCACCGATAGAGACCGCCGAAACAGGGACTGCAATGGTCAATGAATGGTCGGAGAGGCCGACCGGCACCTGAAAAGTCTCCGCCAAATGCGGAATGGTTTGCAAATTCATCTCATCGGGAGAGGCGGGGTAAGCGCTTGTGCATTTCAGCAGTGCAATCTGTGTCGCTCCCGCGCCCCGTGCCGCATTTACGGCATCTTCAATCTCGCCCAGAGTGGCCATTCCGGTCGAAATGATTATAGGCTTGCCCGTCCGCGCCACCTTCTCGATCAGCGGCAGATCAACAATCTCAAAAGACGCTATTTTGTATGCCGGAACGCCGATTTCCTCCAGGAATTGCACCGACGAGAAATCGAATGCCGAAGAGAACAGATCCATGCCCAACTCTTCTGCAACCGCCTTGAGTCTCGGCTGCCACTCCCACGGCGTATAAGCCTGACTGTACAGATCGTAAAGCTCAAGCCCTTCCCAGACCGTACCCTTCTGTATTCTGAAATACTCCTTTTTGCAGGCGATGGTGATCGTATCCGGGGTATATGTTTGCAGCTTTACGGCATCTGCACCGCATACCTTCGCCGCCTTAATCAGCTCGACCGCCTTGTCAAATTCCTGACTATGATTGGCTGATAATTCGGCAACTACGTAGACCGGATATCCCGGACCGACGCGGTGCCCGTCTATCTCAATCCATCTGTTCATTATGTCCTCATTATGAAATGCCGGGCTCTCCTGCCCTGTACGCTGGACAGAGCCGTCTCCTCAAACCCCGCTTTTATGAAGGTGGATAGAGAAACCGTATTCCCTTCCTTGACATATGCATGAATGGAGCCAACTTGTGTAACCCCGCGGACTTTTTCGCAACCCTTCCGAATGATCCTGCTCCCGTACCCCTTAGAACGAAAAGCCTTGTCCACACTCACTGATATGACCATCTCCCCTCCGGTCATATCATATCTGACCTGCCCGATCGGGACTCCCGCCCCATCAACAGCTACATAGAAGAAGCAGCCGGCAGCCTTCAGTTTGGACTTCAACCACTGTTCATGCTCTTCCAGCGATATCGGATCCGGGCGAAAGGAAGCCGCGCGTATATCAGGATCATTTGCCCAGTGGAAGAGCAACTCGCAGTCCGCCCAGGATGCCTCCCTCAGAGCGATCGTCTCCTTCATGCAGGCCAGTACTCGTGATGCACCTATACCGTCCACCAGTTTCCGGCCGATCCGGGCCATTTCCCGTCTCTTCTCCCGGTCCCGTGCGAGCATTTTGAATTCTTCAGCAATTCTGCTCTCGGAGATTTCATGCGACCTGCCGAGACTGAGAACGGCTCCGGCCCTGTCCAGACCCTCAGCCACCGGTTCCTGATTATCGGCTATTACCAGTATGATTGACGGCACGCCCAGATAGGCCAGCTCCCAGCAGGTACTCCCCCCGGCAGAAATGGCCATATCGGCCCACCTCACCAATGCGGGCATATCATTGGATGCAGTCAAAAGGCTGAATCTGAACAGTGCGGAAGAAAGCTCTTTGTCGAGACTATCCCTGTTCTTGTTTGACGACCCCACCAGTATAAGGACTTCGGAACAGCATAGATCAATCGTTTTGAGCGCCCGAACCGCCTTCAATGTGGCGTTTCGGGAGTCGCTTCCTCCAAGGGAAATCAGGATTTTTCGGGCCGTATCCGGCACCTCGCGTTCCCGGCTGCACATTTCCAGAAATTCCCTCCTCAGAAGGGCATAATCGGTGCCGAGAAGGAGTTCAGTGTAAGCCTCCCTGCCGGGGTAACGATCTCTTCGCGCGGAGATATTCTGGTTTAAAACGATGTCGGCATAGTAATGATCGGAGTGACCGTAGTCGTCAACACACAGAAGCTTCAATCCGCTGTTCTTAATCAGGCGCTGGTATTCGCTCCCGAAATGATATCCATCGGCGACCACCCAAGCCGAATTGTTTTTTTGAGCCAAATCAGCCGTCTCCAATGCGTCGTCGATGCTTCCGGGTGATGCCGTTAGACGGAGAACACTCGTTCCCTCGGACTGGAGTCTTTCCTCAAGCGCAGGGACGTCCGTTGCCGTCAAGAACGTGACATCGCCGCCGTCATCCTGCCATACCTGGGCAAGTGCGAGGCAACGCATGACATGACCGGTACCGATCTCCGGCCCGGCATCCGCCCGTATGACAAGATTTTTAGCCACAGACCCACACAGACTTACACAGACCCAAAGCTAAGGGCTAGGGTCCGGAAGCCTATTTCCTCCTGGAGAATCAAAAATGAATCGCTTGATTTCGGCCTTGGGAAACTTGAAATTGATGAGTAGACCCAGTCGTATCCCCGTAGCCTTAAGGTAGTTCAGTAACTGCGCTTCATGCACCTTATCCAAACATTCCACTGCCTTAAGTTCCAAAATAATGCCATCCTCAACCAGGATGTCCACAACGTATTCTCCAACGACATTGCCTTTGTAGTGAACCTTGATCGGTACCTGACTGTCGGCCTTCAATCCCCGATCTTTCAGCTCAATCAGTAGAGCATTTTCATAAACTTTCTCCAAAAAACCAGCACCGAGAATTCGGTTTACCTCGAATACCGCTCCGTTGATTTTGTACGCCACATCATTAACGTCAGACTTCATATTCTAAATTCTCTTTCTCGCGCCAGCGATTGCACTTTATTCATTATCTCGCGGACCCGGCAAAAAAAGTCTGCGTCCGTCTGTGTGTGTCTGTGGCTATGCTCTTATGGTTTTCTGAATACCGGTTGCGCTGGTTCCCATGTTTCCACATGTGAGTTGATCTCAATAAGCTCGGGGTGCTGGCGCAAATAGGCCACTATATCCCGATATGAAAGGTGATCGTTTCTCAGATTGAGTTTCTCAAACAATGTGCGGATGAGTTCCAGGTCTTCAGATCTATCCACCGTTAGCCGCAGATCGGAATTGTTTGTGCTGTCCGTTATTGACCGGCGGATGAAGAGATCCGGGTATCCCGAGCGCATGAGCAGAGTCACGTGTTCCCGGTCTGCTTTTGATTTTCCAAGCCGATCCAAGCGCACCAGAGTATCGAAATACAAGGCCTCAACGTCCAAACCCCGCGGGTATGTCCGCTGAATGATATTGCTCACATAGTCACAACCGGTCTTGTCTTTAAGGAGCGTCGAAATCATGAGATCCACCACTTCCGGATCCATCAGCGGGCAGTCGGCAGTGATGCGCACGACAACATCGGCCTTGGCACGCCGAGCGGCTCCAATATAGCGCCCCAGCACGTCTCGTTCACTGCCACGAAAATAGTCTACGCCTTCCTGGCAGGCGGTCCGGACTATGACATCATCCGAGGTATTGACCGTAGTGGCGATAACAATACTGTCGACCATCGTACATTTCTTCAGACGATCAAGCTGGTGACACAACATCGGTCTGCCCGTAATATCCATCAATACTTTTCCCGGTAACCGGGTTGACGTCATACGTGCCTGAATAATAACCACGTTTCTCATATTGTCCGCAATTCGGAAACCGCACACGGGTCCAAATAATCGCTTACCTATTCACAGCAGTCTTGGTAACCTTTCTGAAGGTCTCACAAACATATTCGACATCATTATCGGATAGTCCGTTGAATAACGGAATCGTGATTATCTGCTCGTATGCTTTTTCCGCAACAGGGCAGTTACCGCTCCTGCATCCGAATCTTCTCTTATAAAAAGGATGTAGATGGACCGGTATGTAGTGGACGTTCACCCCCACGCCATTCGCCTGCAGCCGACAGAAAACCTCATCGCGGTTCATACCCAGCCTGTCGGGATCTACACGAATAACGTAAAGATGGTAAGCATGTAGCACACCAGTCCGCACATTCAAAGGCTCCACTCCCCGAACGTCTGCAAACGCCCGGTCGTAGATCCCGGCGATCTCTTTACGTCTCTCAATCCACCGGGGCAACTTTCTCAGTTGGCTGATGCCAAGCGCACACTGAATATCTGTAATCCGGTAGTTGTATCCCAGCTCCTGCATTTCGTAATACCAGAGACGTTCACCGTTAACCGTTGACCGTTGACCGACGGAGTTTGTTGAATTGCCTTCAACCGTGAACCGTGAACCGTGAACCGTGAACTCTCCAGCGTCCCGCGTTATCCCGTGATTTCTGAATTTCCTCATTCTGTCGGCCAGTCGGGGAACGTTCGTCGTGATCATGCCACCTTCGCCTGTCGTAATATGTTTGACCGGATGAAAGCTGAACACGGTCAGGTCAGCCAAGCTCCCAACCTTCCGGCCCTTGTATTCTGCACCAAGTGCGTGACACGCATCGGCAATGAAGAACAAACCATGCCGACCGGCAACACCCTTGAGAGCATCGTAATCGCAGGGATGTCCGGCATAGTCGACGGCAACTATGGCTCTTGTTCTGCTGGTGATTTTGGTTTCGACCTCGTCAGGATTGATAAGGAGGGTGTCCGTGCACACGTCGGCAAAAACCGGCGTCGCTCCTTGCATCACCACCGCGTTAGCGGTTGCGGCAAAAGTCATTGGGGGGACGATCACTTCATCTCCCGGTCCGATACCTATGGCGTACATAACCGCGTGAAGCGCTGCCGTACCACTGTTTACAGCAACTGCTTCCTTGGCTCCGACATAGTCTGCAACAGCCCCCTCAAACTCAGCCACCTTGGGACCGGTCGTCAGCCAATCCGATCGGAGGACCTCCACGACAGCAGCAATATCGTCTTCATCAATCGATTGACGCCCGTATGGAATGTAAGGACGTTCACCGTTATCCGATGACCGTTCACCGATGCTTTTTGCCACAGAGGGCACAGAGGGCACAGAGGGCACAGAGATCACAGAGTTCATAATGATAGTCTCTTTAATCCGCTTATTAGCTTACTTTCACCGAAATTGATAAGCAGGCCGCGTTTTAGACCCGTGCTTTTCAAGTATGACAGCAATTGTGCCGTGAACACGTCTTCAAGTCTGCGTACTGATTTTATTTCAATTACAACCTCTCCATTTACCAGCAGGTCGAGCCGTTGTCCTTTAATCACCCGGCCCTTATAGATGACGTCAACTTCTTTCTGCCGCTCAAAAGGGATATTTCTAAGCGACAATTCGTGGCAAAGTGCCTCCTCATATATTGATTCAAGTAAACCAGGCCCCAAGATACGATGGACTTCAATAGCTGCTGCGATTATCTCTTCCGTCAACTTATCTGCCATTATCTTAACCCTCTGTGCCCTCTGTGACCTCTGTGGCAAGGAATTCTTTAGTCTGCGTCTGTCCGCGTGTGGTCTGCGGCAAGAAATCTTGCGGTCAATGGTGAACGTCTACTATGCCTTCTTCAGAACTCAGCATGTTCAGAATTACCCTTTCATTCAGGTGGTGTATGGTCGACAGGAGATCGCGGGCCGAGTCATCTGTATTTTGGGCAGAATCCTGTATGACCCTTTTCAGATCCTCTTTGGTCAGCCACTCGCCATTCTTGTCGCTCGTATATACGAAGCCCTCGGGCAGCCGCTGCGCAGCATCGTAGTAGCTGTTGTTTTCCCACCAGGAATAGTTGGGAAGTACGACGTACATCCCGTCATAGGCCACCGTCTTTCTGCCTTCCTCCTCCGTAATCAATGCTTCATGGAGTTTCTCGCCCGGTCTTATTCCTATGAACTCTATCCGGCAGTCTGGGGCAACAACCGTTGCCAGGTCCGTGATCCTCATGCTCGGTATTTTAGGCACAAAGATTTCCCCCCCCTGCATACAGCAGAGCGCTTTCACCACCAGTTCCACAGCCTGATCCAGGGTGATCCAGAATCTGGTCATCCGTTCATCGGTTATGGTTACTTTTCCGGTCTTCTTCTGCTCCTCAAACAGCGGGATTACGCTTCCCCGGCTTCCGATAACATTTCCGTACCGGACACAACTGAACCGTGTGCCTCTCGATCCGGCATAAGAATTCCCTTGTATAAAGAGCTTATCAGCGCAGAGTTTTGTGGCACCATAGAGATTCACGGGATTAACGGCCTTATCGGTGCTCAAGGCCACGACCTTCTTGACTCCGGTATTGATAGCGGCGTCAATGACATTCTCCGCCCCATAAATATTCGTCTTAACGGCCTCGAATGGATTGTATTCGCAGGAAGGCACCTGTTTCAGCGCCGCGGCATGAATGACGATATCCACTCCTTCCATGGCACGCCTCAGACGCTCGCCGTCTCTAACGTCGCCGATGAAGAACCTCAAAACTCCTTCCCCGAAAACCTGACGCATTTCGTGTTGTTTCAATTCGTCCCGGCTATAGACCCTCACGACTTTTGGGTGGTACTTTTCCAGCATAACCTTGCAGAAATGTTTGCCGAAAGAGCCTGTTCCGCCGGTTATGAGAACCGACTGTTTTTCCCAGTTCATTTTTCCAATGTCGGAATTGCCCCTCTTCAGCACCTTTTTGACCTGCTCTATCGTTCTTTTCTTGATGTGAAGCAACTCCTTGATTTGTGTCAGCATTGCTATATCCTGATCCGAATACCTTCTCTGCCCCCCATTGGTCCGGCTCGGCTTCAGAAATTCAGTGAACTCCGTCTCCCAGTATCGAATAGTAGACGTAGGAATCTCAAGTCGCCTGCTTACCTCTTGAATTCTGTATTCCATATCACACCCCGATTAGAGCCTTACATTCTATAGACTTCCAGATAAAGTTTTTGGGTGCGTTATCGGTCGGGGATGTACGAATAGGTACTATCCCCTCCCTGCTGCCTTCCCAAAAACATTATCTGAAAGTCTATATTGCCGGATCCGGAATCAATCCGCTCTTAGGCTAGTTTTCGGCACAATCCGTACGAACCTTAAATTTAACTTTTAGATTCACTTCAAGAACGTGTGAGTTGCAGGGATAGAGAAGCATTCCACCTGACTATGTCAACTCTTTGACGACCAGGTAGGCCACAAGTATGTCAAAGGGTCCGCCTACCAATTTCTCTGTGCCCTCTGTGCCCTCTGTGGCAGAATTATTGAACACTTGGCATGTGATATGCTATTCAAACCTCAGTGGTAGAATTCCATTCTTTTCCTCCGGAAGAGACTGAATACAGGAACGTCGAAAAGCGAGGTCCATTATGGAACCTACTCTCAGACTTGCTTTGGTGGTACCCAACTATCGCTGGGTGGACAACGACAAGTCCGTTTTTTGGCACATCATGCCCTACAATCTCTGCATGCTTGCGGCTATGGTCGAAGACCTCTGCGAGGTAGAGATTGTTGATGCCTACGTGGACGACATGGACCAGGACCGGTTCATGACCGTCCTCAAGGATATGAATCCGGATCTGGTAGGCATCACGGTTATGATGGATCAGTTTGCCCCTGCGGCTCACGTCGCGGCGGGACTTGTAAAGTCGATCAACCCCGCGGTCAGAGTCATTATGGGTGGAGTTTATGCCACTGTTAATCCGGATCTCGCCATGCAAAACACCAACGTGGACTACACCGTTGTCGGAGAGGGAGAATATGTCCTGCGAGCCCTGGTGGGGCATTTTCTGGGGAAGAATCCTATGCCGGCCAGAGGCATTTGCTACCGTGAAGGCGGCAGTGTCAAGGATACCGGAAGGGCGGATTTTATTGAAGACCTGGACGCCTTGCCTCTTCCGGCATATCACCTTATTGATTTCACAAAGTACAGCAACAATGCTCCGCGCAAAAGTGTAGACGCCCCGCGCGCCCTTCCCTATGCCTGGGTGCTCACTTCACGGGGTTGTCCTATCGGATGTGCATTCTGTCAGGTAGAAAAGATATCCGGGCGGAAATTCCGGCCGAGGAGCGCCGAAAACCTTCTGCGCGAAATCGCCTGGCTGAAGGATACTTACGGTATACGCTCCATTGTTTTCGCAGATGACAATCTGTATACGGACAAGGAACGGGCCAAGGAAATCTTCCGGGGATTGATCGACAGGAAACTCGCCATGCCCTGGGTGTCTCCCGGGACTGCGGTCTTTCGGCTGGACGAGGAAATGCTTGACTTAATGCGGGCCAGTGGTTGTGAATTCATCTGTATAGCCATAGAATCCGGAACTGATAGAGTTCTGAAGGAAATAATCAGGAAACCGGTCGACTACGAATACGCGAAAAAGATGGTCAAAGCTGCCAAGGTTCGCGGCATCTATGTCGCGGCCAACTTCATCGTCGGTTTCCCCACTGAGACCTGGGAGGAGATCAGACAGACGATCAGATTCGCCGAAGAACTCGACGTGGATTATATGAAACTTTTCCATGCCATACCGCTCAGACATACACGGCTCTGGGATCTTTGCGTCAAGGAAGGAGCGCTTAAGGAGGGGTTTGATCCTTCTAATATTCGCTGGAGTACCGGACAGGTTAAAGGCAAGGAATTCAATCCCCACGATCTCACCATTCTCAGGGCTTACGAATGGGACCGCATCAATTTCAGCACCCCGGCCAAACGACAAAGGACCGCGGAAATGATGCATGTGTCCGAGGAGGAATTATGGCAGATCCGTCGGGAAACCCTTACCAGCGCACAAACTAATATATTAAAAACAGCCAGTTAAACACGTAGTGCCATTTTGGCTTTTTGAAAACTGGGTTGCGTCTTTTCTATCTGCTCAAGTCACAGCAGTTGCACCGAGAATCCGCCATCGCCCGTCAGTACCCTGGGCCTCATAGAACAGGCGCCATCGCCCGTCGGCCAAGCGCAGGAGACAGGGTTCGGAGCAGTGAACGGCATCAAGTGCGCTCCCCGGCTCCAGCGCTCTTCCCGGTTCCTTTGTCCACGTAAGGCCGTCAGGAGAGATGGCTGCAAGGATGTAACCCCGAAGTACCGGGTCTCTCTGCCATCCTGAATAGTACATGCGCCAACCGCATTCGACCGGAACAACATACGGGCTGTAAGCGGCATAGGTCTCCTCTGGTTTGGTCTGCGCAATCCTGGTTCCATGTTCGATTTCCCAAGTCAGCCCGTCGGAAGATATCGCACTCCAGATTTCGTACTTTGTCTCCGATCGGGCATGGAAGTAAAGACGCCAGCCGTGACCGCCGGGCCGCAAAACACAACAGGGTGTTCCAAAGCCTGTCCGCCCCATCTCATCCCGCAATCTCACCCCCGGCTCGATTTCCCAGTCGAGACCGTTTTCGGAAACGGCGCTCAGAATCGACTCGACCATTCCTGATGTCCGGGCCTCAAAATACATTCGAAGTCGCCCTTCCGGCAGAAATATAATGTCCGGCGCCAAAACGCGGTTCGCACCACAGGGAAGAACCGGCCCGATTCGGATACCCGCCTCACGTTGCCAACAATAGCCATCGGCGGAAAACGAACTGGCAATGATTCCAATGACCCCCGGAGGACAAAGCCGGCCATGCTCCATATAGTAGAGTCGATAACCGCCTTTATCCAAAACGATCGCTCTTGGGCAGAGGACTCGACTATCTGGGAAACCAGGGTCTATATCCGTGACGACGGAAGCGTCTTTATTGAAGACAATGCCCGGATCAATCGTGCTAACTGGCCTTTCGCTCATTTTTTAGGGCAAATTTGATTTGTTTTCTCCATATTGGGCCGCATTTTAGCAACAAATTAATGTGATTTATCCACTTCTAACTGAAATCCATCAGGGTGGCCTTTGCTCATATTGATCCCTGATGCAAAATTTACCTCTTTTGATCATTTTTATGACAATAACGTGAAACAAAATAAAGAACTGATTAAAAAATGAGCGAAAGGGCAGTGCTAAGAATTTCGTCCAATCATTTTCTCCTGCAAACCGAGATCGGTCCGGTCAATCCCGTTATTCACGTTGCAGAAGTCCCGGAATTTCGCCTTCGCGCGGAATAAGCTTTGGAAAGGATTCAATAGTCCTTTTTGTACTTAGGGCCTGTCACGAAATAACTTGAGCATTCTGAGTGCCGATCCATCCCGTCCGGCTGCGTTGCTCGTCGGTTGCATACTCACGGTATGCGCCCTCCTCGCGTCTTGCCAGACGGGTGCCTCAACGCTCAGAATTGCGCAACTTATTTCCTGACAGACCCTTAGCCTCATCATTGGCCTCCATTACAGTCGGCTTTCCACCTGAGAATCCTGTCCACACACGGACGACCACATATTTTGATTTGGGCCAGTCGTACTGCAGGGGACCTTCATTCTGGATTGGCATCTTATTTGTTTTCCTCTGCCCACCGGATGATTCTCTGCATATATCTTCGATTGAGATATTTTGATCTGGAGAAGTCATACGAAGCAGCCGTCTGTCCGCTGATAAGGACCTGGAATGTTTCTCTTAGAAACGGCTCGTTCTTGCTTATGTAGTCTTCTACCATCTGCACCAATAAAACGTTATGTGCTTTCCTTTCCTGTTCGAAAATCTCGCCCGCGTTTGAATTACCAACTGAAAGTATCTTGTTATGCACGAAATTCATATTGTCAGTCAATGTGCTTCTACATGCATTTATCGAGTCTCTCAATTCCTCATTGGTCCATACGGTCTTGATATTATCGATAAGAAAATTCAGCTCGGCCTTATTACTGTATTCAATGTGCCTAAACCCGCTATATGACTTGGTCTTACCCAGGGTAGGCATGTTTACGAACGGCACGTTTCTCTTAATAGCGTCGTATACCGTACCACTTGCATCCAAATAGGATAGCGAACCATTCAGCAGCAAGTAAATATGTCTATTCTGCGCAAAAATATTATCGATCTCTTTACTGTTAAGATATTTCCTGTAGTATTCCGGAAATATGATTCTCCACTTCGCGTCGCCGTAAAGCTGTATGTCTCGTTTCGTATTAATGGATTCTATTACTTCATACTTGAGAACCTGGGCTATATTGTACCACAATGCGAAAAGGCGGCTATTGTAATACAAACGCTCGGGTTCATCTAAAGCCATAGTACTGAGAATCATATGCCTCAAAGACATATACCAGAGATGAAACTCTGAAAAACTATATTCATCGTTCATGTGATCAAGTAAAAAAATTACCGAACCTATAGAGTTTCTAATATTTTCAAGTCTTGCATTGGTAAGAATCAGTATATCGTAATCATCATCGATCTGGATGGCACGGTTCTCATTCGCATAATCCTCAACCATTCCGATATAAGAAACATTATCTAATTCATATTTGATGTCCCAATACTCACTCAGAATCGGAGCCGAAGAAAATCGGACAAAGGAGTTACAGTTATAAAGACCCTTCATCAGGTAACCCCGTGGGCTCAGGTCCCACGGATCCGAATCCAAAATGATATACTCAACTCCCAGGAGATGGAACAAACTCATTATGTAGAGATTCAACTTTCTTAGATATTGATCTACAAGATAATGATTAACAGATATTATTTTCTTGACACCTTCCGACCTGATGAGATTAATGAAGTCCTCCACACTTAACGGGATATCATTGGGCTCCCATGTCCTAGTGACCGAGTTGAACCCGGAGGTCATATTCCGATAAAGCAGAACGTCTTTTGAATTTGTTTTTACAGCCTGCTCAAAAAAACTCCTTAATCTGGCATCCTCATCTACATTAAAATAGAGAATCCGTTTGTTTTCCTTGGCAATTCCTCCAAGATTGTTATGCTTGCGAAGGACTTCATTGGTGGATCTCGCTACTGCCGCAACGATTTCAAGAATCTCTCCGAACCTCTCGTAAGCCGCTTTGGAAGAAACGGTTCCTATGTCGTCTACCGGCATATTAAAGAATAACGGTTTCAGACAGTTGAGCATCCAAGTGAGAAAGAAATCAGGTTCAATATCTATATGATCAAAATCCATTTTGGTATGATATCGGTTAACTCTGTCGTTGATATCCACTTCCAGGCAAAAGGCATCCTTGTTGATGTCCGCCCTGATAGTGGCAATATTGGTTTGATTCATATATGCTTCTTCCTGTCCAAGGAGCTACTTTGCGCAATGTACCATTTCAAAAAGCAGATAAAATACTACGTGTTCTTCTCAGGAAACTAAGCTGTTACAGATTATTGCGTACTCGATCCAGAGATTGACCGATTTTCTGAGACTTCGGGCATTTCAGGAGGTCCATAACAACGAAAAGCAAATCCGGAGTGGGCAATTCTCGCCAAAATCTGCCTGCCGGGTTTCGGAGGCAAAACTATGAGCACATGACTACCTTTTGGCACTTGGCTCGGTCGGTAGATAGGACGTCCCATAAGACGCTTGCCCGCACGGTTGATATCCTCATCCACAAAGAACTCAACTGCGCCTCCTAGTTCCGTAAAAAGCCAGGTAGCTGCAATGGATGTTCCGAATAAACCAAATCCTGTTGATGCCATGTTCCGGGCAGCTTCACGCAAAGAGTCAAGCCAACGCAAGGACTTCAATACAGGCTTGAACGTGTCTTCAAGAGGTGCATCAAGTGCGGTATTGCAGATACGATCTGTTTTTTGTGCAAGAATGGTCAATTCCTTCGGAATCCAATCCGCGGTAGCACAATTGATTTCGTAGCCCGCATTCTGAACGTGTGATCTTAATGTATCAAAGGTGAAATGCGTACAGTGATCTGCCACCACCAGATCAAAAGGATTCTGAAGGAATTCGGGGACCTCCAGCAAGAGCCACCCTCCAGGGCTTAGCTTGTCTTGAAGTTGAGAAATAAGGCCACAGGGATCTGGAATATGCTCCAAGACGTGGACCAAAGTAACCAAATCAAAAACCCCAGGTACCTCTTCCGGTGGACAAGTATAGAGCCGTTTAACACCTTTTATGCCTTCTATAACGGATCGATACCGGTCGGTTAGCTCTGTTCCGGCTAGAGACCACAAGGGGAAAGAACGGCTGAATTCGCGCAAGAATGCCCCATTCCCGGACCCAACATCGAGTAATCGACCCGTCCTTGGCGGCATGGCATGGACCTGCAAATACTCTATCAGGCGCAATGAACGTGGCGAACATCGACCCGAGCGTCCATCGAAAACAGTCTGCTCTGTCCCTTCGCTCTGATGATAAATTGAATATTTCTGATATATGCGGGACATTTCGGTACGCCAGGTGTCGTCGATTATTTTTTGCACGCAACCACATGCCGCACAAACTCCTAGACACCCCCCTTTTGACCACGGTCTGCAATCCGAGGTCACACGGTGGAATTGGTCATAGTCGGGCACCAATCTGATTGCCGAGTCCCCGCACACGTGGCATCTTGACCCTGAAATCTGTTTGCTCAATTCTGGAATGTCTGTCACGGTTCAAACACCGTATCTAGCGTTTGCCAAACGCCGGGTATTTCTATTCCAAGCTCCTTCTGCAATCTGGTCATATCAAGGGTGGTACTTGAAGGCACAGCTTCTCGAGGTAACCCTCGTTCCTTGGATGAAACAGGTTGAACAAGATTTGCATCGACACCTAACCGCCATGCAATGTAACGAGCAGCTTCCTCGTATGTAATATCCCGTTCACCCGATATCTGAACAATTCCGGAAAGCCGGAGTTCAACAACCCCAATAAGCACGTTGATTACAGAGTGTAGCGGCACGGGTGCCATTGCCATGTCCGAAAAGGGATGGATCTCTTTGCCCTTTCGAAGTTTTTGAATCCATCCTTTCAACAACGGAGTGTCTTTACCAATTACTTTGGTCATACGAACAATGGATGCTCTCTCTCCCAAAGCCAACAACTTTTTTTCAACTTCAGCCTTTTGACGGCCATATTCGCTCTGAGGACATACCGGATCATCGATCTTCCGAAAGGGGAGGCAACCGTCATGGACTAGATTGCTTGAGGGATATACTATAAAAGTTCCCCTTGCAGCGAGTAGCGTGGCCAATTGAACCGTATTGTGGACATTTACCAAAGCAGTGTGGGCTGGTTTTGTTCGGCAACTCTCAAGTGAGCTTACTCCCGCACACAGATAGGCCGCAAAAATCGGGCATGGCGGTAGCCACTTTGGGGAATTGCCGCAAAGATCAAGAAATATTCTGTTTTCTGAGAGATAGTCAACCCGGCGGGTTGTTTCCAATACATGATATTCCTTAGATGCCAGACCATCCGCCAACGCACGGCCAATTAAGCCATCTGCACCTACAACGAGCTGGATACCGGATCGGTTTACGCGCATCTTCAGGTGGTCCTTTTGGAACAGCACAGCGCTAAGAAATAGTGGGCCATAGGATAGAAACCTGTATGCACTACCTCGTCGTTCATGGAAAAGATAAACACGTTGTGAAAAAACAGTGACATCAAATCCCTCAACTCAGAATTGTTCTTGCAATTCACATGTCCTTCTTTACTTGGCGCAGACGCATATGCCTGGGATTGAATAGATGGGGTGCCAATTATGAGAACGCCGTGTTCGGCAAGCGAACCGGTAATGTTAGTTAAGAAGACCTGCTCTTGTTCCCGTGGAATGTGTTCCAGCACATCGAGTGCATATGCTCCATCAAACATCCCATCTACAGGCTGCTCAAGGATGTCGTGTACTTCGCAATTATGCTTCCAGCGATCTCCCATACGTTCCGCGGCGTCTCTCACGAATGCCGGGTCGAAATCAACCGCTGTCAATTCCCCGACTTCCTGCAAAACAATACGCGTGCCGAATGCGTCTCCGCATCCTACCTCCAGCACCTTAGCCATTCCGCTGAGCATCTTTGCTACAAACTTGTATCTCGACAATAGGAAGGCCAGTCTCTTCGGGTCATCGTGCCAGACCTGATTGCTCATGAGGCCGAGTCGTGCCAATCCTTTAGAGTCGCGTAACTCAATACAGTGCTGGTATTGTGCTTCTTTGGTCTTTTCTGTAGTCATAGCGGGGACCTGTAGGTAGTTCTGAGGACCTTGCAGTTCTCTTATATGCAAGTATCATACGAAATCTGCATGTTCGCTATCCGCATCCAGATACTCAAAAATAAGCCTGTTCTTCGCATTGGCAACACAATGATGTTCACAATCCCGACCGGGATTGATCACAAAGAATTTTGACTTTTCCGCAAACCAGAGGTGTTTGAAGCTTTGATTTTTGATGGAGCCTAAGAGACCGCAGTCCAGATTGTACGCCTTGTCCTGACAGGAGTAGATATTGAGATCTGCCCCGATAACGCAAAGGATCTGCAGGTAGGGGCACCAGGTATAGTCTTTCTCAAATTTTTCTTCTAAGAGGTGGTACGAATCAAAGATCTCAAAATCGGGTGCCGCAAAGTCTCTGAGGGCCAAATCTACCTGATCTCTGACGGTACCGAAGAACGGCTTGTGATAGTCGTTATTCTCGCGGCCGTTATTGCTGACTATGCAGGGGGAAATCTTCACACTGTTCACACCGTTATCGCGAAGCTTTGCAACCAGTTCATAAACGTGACCGGAGTTCCTTTGGTCAATGATCAGGCTGACGCCAAGGTAGCAACTCCCCCCAATTTTTGCAAAGGCCGCGATATTGTTCAGGACTTTCGTGAATTCACCGTGGCCCACCCCGCGGTATTCCGAATAGCTCGCATCGTCCCAGCCATCCATGGAGACTCTGAGCCATGTTGCGTTTCTTGCGAATACTTCGGCCACCTCGCCTGTAACCCTTGAACCGTTTGAGAGGGATGCGAACTTGACGGGAGTCTCGGACAGCCTCATCGCGACATCCAAAAGATGCGGATAGCAAAATGGTTCGCCACCGCCGCTAAAGGTAACGGCCTTCACCCCCATATCGACGATGTCGTCGATGATCTCCATCATTTTATCTTTAGGAATAGTGGAGCGGCGATCCATATCCTTGCCGAGCTGGAGGTTGTCCGCCCTGTAGGCACAGTAACGGCAGTTGTGATTGCACATATTGGTAGGCTTGATCCTGATATGAATCGGCGGCAGGATTTGGGGGTTGTCAGCCGGGAGAGAGTCTATCTTCTCCTTATAATGGAAGATCTTCATCTTGCTGTACAAAAGACCCATAAAAACCTCTTCTTTTTGCCACAGAGGACACAGAGGGCACAGAGAAAAAATGTCTTTCTCCTTTCTGCTAATTAGCAGAAAGGAATGAGTTCCTTTTGGCGAAGGAACAGCGCGTGCACCTTGCGAAACTCGAAGAAGAACGACAGCCAAAATCCGTAGACATATAGATGAATTTAGCTCTCTGTGGCCTCTGTGGCAGAAAATTCTTCATAAAGAAAGCCTCTTCAATCCGTTGACTAACTTGCTTTCTCCGAAGTTGACCAGAAGCCCACGTCTCAGACCTGTGCTTTTCAAATACGACAGCAATTGTGCTGTGAACACCTCGTCAAGCTTGCGCACCGATTTGATCTCAATTACAACCTCTCCCGCCACCAACAGATCAAGCCGTTGTCCCTTGATAACTTTATTCTTGTACACTACATCGATTTCTTTCTGTCGCTCAAAAGAAATATCCCTTAAGGATAGCTCGTGGCAAAGTGCCTCTTCATATATTGATTCCAGCAAACCAGGTCCCAGAATACGGTGGACTTCAATGGCTGCTGCGATTATCTCTTCTGTCAACTTGTCCGCCATTATCTTAACCCTCTGTGATCTCTGTGTCCTCTGTGGCAAAAAATCTTTCGCTTGTGACGTGACGTATGCAGCCTCTGTGGCAATCATTCAAAATAGATAAACTCATAGTCCCCGGTGTAACCGCATTGCTCAAACATCCACTCCCAGCCTTCGGGCCGGAAAAACGACTCACAGGTAAGCGCCCAGCACTGGAGATTGAACAGCTCCGCCTCGTTGCGATAGCTTTCCATGACGATATACTTATTCTTTCCCACACGCTCGATCTCTCTGAGAGCCCGGCACAGCTCCTGCGCGTGGAGATTGTGAAGCGTCGCAAGGGAGATGACGAGATCGAATTGACCGTTAGAGAAAGGATACGGGTCCTCCGCACGAAGCCGGAAGAGATAAGGCTTTATCTCTGCTTTGGCATTCTCTATGGCGTATTCGGAAATATCGAAACCGGCGATTTCTGCACTGGGGATCAGTTTCTTGAATTCGTGAAGCAGGAATCCCTTGCCGCACCCCACATCGAGAATCCGGGCATTTTCCCTCAGGCCGTAATGAGCAATGAGTTGCCTCGCCACCGTCTCCCAACGTCCGTCACAACGGTATCCTCCATACCCATGGCGGCGGTCACCGTCCCAGAATTCCTGACCGTATCGGCGGGCAACGCGCATGCAACCAATCTTATCGTCATTCATCCGCCCAACGTAGTCTCGACTGGTTTGCTTATGTAGTCTGGTTACTATGTTAAGAAGCTGGCCCATATTCCACGTTCACCGCTATGAGTTGCACCGTTATCCGTTCACCGTTCACCGAGCGCGCTTCGCACGGGACCACAGACCATTGACCACGGACCACTTCTTTCTTCTGTCATACCATCGTCTATGGTCTATCGTCCATCGTCGGTAGTTCATTATCATTCCGCAATCAGCAATCCGAAATGAGAAGACCCGCTACTCTTCATTGTGGTCCGTCGTCCGTGGTCCATGGTCCATCGTCAATGGTCTGCTACTCTGCATCGATCACGGCCTTAGCCGCAGTCTTAATCTCGTTCAGCACCGCTGGTGAAACAGCGCCGATCTTCCCTGCAAACCGGTTTATAGAGACGGAACGAATCTGAAAGGCGTCAGCCACAGATGTTTTGCTCAGGTTATTAAGGCCGTCTGTCTCTACCCGCACCATCCACACAGCACCTTGGTAATGATCCTTCCATTCTGTTATGGGCACTACAACCCTTAAGGGAAGCGACCCGATCGCATCGTCACTGACAATCACGGCGGGTCTTCTCTTTCTCATCTCGGCCCCGACAGTCGGATCTAACTCAATTTCCCAAATCTCTCCTTGTTTCATAAGAAGTCCCATTCATCCTGCCACAGAGGTCACAGAGGACATAGCGCGGCAAAGCCGCAACCAAAAGATTTCTAGCCACAGACACACGCAGACGCACGCAGACTTTTTTGCCGGGCGACCTGCCCGGCAAAAAGGGCTATCGCTGGCGCGAAACATCAACTTCGGCTCTCTTTTGCCCGAAGGGCTGACTGTAATCATTCTATGTGAACACTCTGTGTGCTCTGTGCCCTCTGTGGCAAGACATCTTGAAAAATGTGTGCTCTGTGGCTTGTTTCATACGAAATCTTCACCGTCCAGGGAGGTAAAAACTGTGAGTTCTTCATCCTGTTTGTAATCGGAGGCGAGTTCCTGGGCCTTTTGGGCCATCAGGGTCTTGCGTTTTTTCGCCTTCAGGTCCTTGATCAGCCGATCCAACGCCTCACGCACAAGGCTGCTCTGGTCGGAGTAACCCCACTTTTTGCAGTTCTCCAGGAACTCTTGCTGATCCCTGTTGATAGAAAACTTCTTTTGGGTCAAGCCTCCCATTGGCATACCTCCTGGCCCCAATTTAGGTCCCCAAATAGTAACCCAATTTAAGGCCAAAAGCAATTCAGAAGCAAACTCAGGGAAAATCCGTTAACCGTTACCCTTTCAACACTCAACCGCAACATATT
The DNA here is from genome assembly GCA_043806955.1 of Pseudomonadota bacterium. Taxonomy (GTDB): domain Bacteria; phylum Desulfobacterota; class QYQD01; order QYQD01; family JAZDGK01; genus JAZDGK01. The sequence goes on from JAZDGK010000275.1 coordinate 40,039, forward strand.
CATCTTCATCCCTATCCTCTCCTGAGCAACTCCGTTACCTGTCCCGCTACATTCTCAGCCGTAATCCCGTAGTACTTTAACAAGTCAGCCTGCGAGCCGTATTTATCCGGGAAGACGTCCGGGATTCCAATGCGCCTGAACCTTTTCGACGGTTCAAAACAGGCCTCGGCAATGATTTCGGCCACAGAACTACCAAGTCCTCCCATGAGCGTATGCTCTTCAACTGTGACAATAATCCGTATCTTGCTCGCGTATTCGATAATCGCTTCCACATCTAAAGGCTTGAGGGTCGGAACGTGGAGGACGGCTGCTTCGACACCGTTTTCGCTTAAGCAGTCAGTCGCATTCAGTGCCGTTCCCAGAGTAACTCCGGTAGTGACGATAAGCGCGTCCTTTCCTTGCCTCATCGGGATTGCTTTGCCTATCTCGAATCTGCAGTCGTCATTCGTGACTATCGGATCATATCCCTTGCCCAGCCGAATGTATATCGGGCCTTGATAATCCACGGTCAAGGGCATTAGCCTGCGCATCTCGCTTGCATCTGCCGGGGCTATTATGGTCATATTCGGTATTGCTCTTAGAATAGCAAAATCCTCAAAAGCCAAGTGCGTCGGCCCGAGCGGTGCATAAACAAGCCCTCCTCCATTGCCTATAAGACGGACATTTGCATCGTGCAGACATAGATCAAGTACTATTTGTTCGAAGCACCGACGTGTGAGAAAACTGGCAATGGTATTCACATACACAATCTTTCCTTCCATTGCCAGTCCTGCAGCCATGCCGGTAATGTTTGCCTCGCTTACGCCCTCCATCAAGAAACGCTCAGGCATTTCTTCTTTGAATCGCTTTAGCGTGCCAAATCCAAGATCGGATCCAATGAAGAAGATCCTTTCATCCCCTTTTGCGAGCTCATAAACCATATCAAGACATGTTTTCCGCATGACATTCCTCAAGAATGCATTCTTGCATTCTTCATGGCAAACGTCTTCTTACAAAACTCAAATACTGTTGTCCGCGCCCAAAAAGCGGAGCAAAACTTCCAAGATTCACCGGAAAAGTTTGAGACCCCAAATAATCGTCAATTGCACTAATGAAGTCTACAACTGATTTTGAAGTTTCCTGAGCATAAGTCCCGATGGTTTTGGAAAGATCAATCAAGTTCTTTTTGATTTCTAGCAGGATCTCAGCATCTCTTTCCACTGCGTAGGATTTGTGAAGCTCCTTTACAGAATTGCACATATTTATGAGTTCTAGGTTGGCTTCAATTTCCCGAGTTTCAAATACATAACGATAATCGAGGAGATTGTGCACATTCTTGTAATATAAATCGATTGCTATCCTGTTATAATTGGGATCGAGACAAATCTGTTTATGCCAGCGCCAATCGGTCAGGAACCGGGGTGATGAACCATACACATCGAATTCTGAAGCGATAGAATCAATAGCATCGTGTATAGACAGAAGTTCGCCACTGATGCCACCAAGAAACTGAATTACACAATCTAGTATCCAGTCATCTATGGGCCGACTCATCCCTATCAATGTGGAGAGGTGATCTCTAAAATAGGGACGCAAAATTGCTAATTTCTCCTCGACCGTGGTTTCTGGCGGTACAATTATTGAACCAAGAAGCATTCTCAGTATTTCAGATAATGTCGAAACACTGTCCATACAGGTTATGACCAGAATCCCCCCAGGGGAGACAAACTCAGCGATGTGTCTCAGAAAACCTTTGGGATCAGACTGACCTGGAATGACTCCTTCACACAGTACAATATCAAACACATCATCAATGCTAGAATCCTCGATTTGCGAATTGATAATTTCATAATTACTGTCCGCACCTGCGTATTCTGCCATCAGTCTACTTGTATGCTGAAGGCCGGTAGGATTGGCCTCCACTAATATATAGCGGGCTGGTTTTAGGCTGTTGGTGTAGATGGAATTGTAACCGCTCCCCGGGCCGAACTCCAGTACGGTTCTGTCCCGTACGAATGACGGCACGATCCCGAGATGCCGATAAAGGGCATCCCGCCTGCCATAATGCATCTTCAAATCCGATATGTTTTGGGCTACCGGGGAAATCCGATTTTCACCGTAAAAGTCAAGAAAAGGTCTCATGCTTTCCATCTCACGCCGTTACCAAGGATCTCATCAGCATCTCAATTTCATGATCCGAAATCTTGCTTTTGTGGTGCCATTCCAGATTGTTCTCGGCAAAGGCGATACCCTTGCCCTTAACGGTATGACAAATTATGGCGTTGGGTTTTCCGCGCTCGAATGGCAGGTCAGAAAGAACGGTCCGCAGTTCACGGACATTATGGCCGTCAACATCCTTGACCGCGAAACCAAAGCTCTTCCACTTGTCTGCCAGAGGCTCCAAATCTTGCACTGTAAAGGTGGATCCATAAGATTGGTGCTTATTGTAATCGATCAGCACTGTCAAACTATCGAGCTTATGTTTACCAGCGCACATAGCCGCTTCCCAGACCGATCCTTCATTGGACTCGCCGTCGCCGATAATCACAAATGTACGATAATCCATTCGCTCGTACCTTGCATTAAGTGCAAAGCCAATACCTATAGAGATGCCGTGTCCTAGGCTTCCAGTGGAAGCCTCAACGCCCGGGATTTTCCTATGGTCAGGGTGGCCTCCCAGCAATCCGTCGATCTGGCAAAACTTCCATAATTCGGCTTCCGGGAAAAAGCCTTTTTCCGCAAGAATCACGTAGAGAGCAAGACACCCGTGTCCTTTGCTTAAGACACACCTGTCCCGATGCGGCCATTTTGGATCAAGAGCATTATAGCGAAGTATATCATCGTACAAGACCCTTAATATCTCGACTATGGAAAAGGAAGACCCCAAATGCCCCCGTCTGCTTGCATCCAAAACACGAACAATAGATCGGCGAATATCAATCGAACGCGCATCCAACTGCACCGAATCTCTAGCTGAGAGCTTTTCAGCAATAGGAGAAATGTCCATATTCGCTCCTTATTCTTTCCAGCATTCTTCTTGCCTTTTGCATTTGTTGGGCTTGGAGATCCTCCCTGTCAACTTCCTCTTTGAAGGCAAATAGACGCCTGCCCAAGTCTTCTGGAATGAACTCATTCAGGAGTATCAGACACCACTTGAGTCCGAACAGGGGATAAAGGAGGCGCACTCGCGTATGCAGATGGCCGCTGCCGTTCAAACGACCCAGTATGCCGGCTGCAAATCGGCGCTTGAGATCTGCGTTCAGCTCCATTGCCGGGTGGAGCAAGAAATCCGAAATCGTTTTCGCCGGATCGTCCCAGCCGAAATACTCAAAGTCAAGAAATACGATCTCCCCATCTCTTCTCAAGGCATTGTGAAAGCCAAAGTCAGAAGGGCTGAGAGTTCTCTGGTCGCGACCTATTGCTTCATCAAAGGAGATAGCCTCTTTTCTTAGACGCACCTTGAGCCCCTCTCTGACATCCTCGAAGATCGGCACGAATTCTCTTTTGAGGAATGTTTCCAGTTCCCGGGTTAGAACACCATGGCTCTTGATGGAAAGCAGACGTTGAAGCCTTTGTTCTATATTCAAGACAACGCCCCGGACAGAGAAAAAAGCCTCAGATGCCGATGGGATGGACTCGCTACCATCTCTGCTTACCAGTTCTCTTAATGTCCCAAGGAATTCGACGGCGTGGTCTATATCGGAAGCCGTAACTCCAGGACTTGGTATTCTCTCCCCAAGAACATACTCGTAGACGGCATAATTGCGGGAGCCATCGGCCAGAATTGGCTCCGGAATACACCTGATTCCGTTGCCCCAGAGAAATCTTAAGCTGCCGAATTCTACGGATAGCCGGTCTCTTTGATCTGCTTTGCCACAAAAATAGTACTTTGCGGCATACTCACGGGAATCTGCCATGCGGATTTTGTAAATGCGACTATTTCGCCCGCCGGCGATGCAGTCCAGAGCAACAACAGAGATCCCTAGATCCCTTGATAACTCCGATCTGATCAGGTCAGATTGCATGAATCTCCCATTTACGATTCGTGTGCATTCGATGTGGATACTGTAAGGCCGAGCGAAAAAAGTGCCTGTATCTCTTTCCAACTGGCCGCAACAGTTACCTCGCATCCCGGCACCATCGTTTCATGCGGTGCGTACAAAATCTTTCGACAAGCAGCAGGGAAGAAGTTCTCAAGGAAGGTCTCTTCCAGGTCATCAATGAAATAGGTGCACCCCAATACCTCTACACGCCGTATTTTTGCGGCCCGGCACGATTCAAAGAATACCTGGTCCTCAACCAGCCCCAAGCCATCATTTTCAAAAAAGTGTTTTTTTCTCATCCACCCCAGGGCAGCCGTCCTCAGATTGGAGCCGGTTTCGTCGTAACCTGCAAATTGCGTTTTATGGCTGATAATATAGGTCAAGAACCCTCGCGCCTTACAGAAATTGAAAAACTCCGACACTCCGTCTATCAGTCTCGCCCCATTCATTTTGGGACCGTATATGGCTGCCTGGATCTTTTGCCATTCCACCTCACCATTCGGCAGCTTCCGAATTGTGTCTCGAATGCATCTCTTGCTCTTTCTAGTACCGCAATCGATCAAGCCTTTCTCCAGCGCTATGCCGTAAATCAGATCGTCATAGTCCACTATAGTATTGTCGAAATCGATCCCGATAATATGGCCGTGACCGGACATCGCACATTCACTCAAGCTTCAAAGACTGCATCATTTTGATATTATAGTAACGGATATCATTCAAAGGATTAGGAACCTTCCCTGTCCGAAATGCTGAAGCCAGGTCGCCTACAGCATCTTCTATGGTGTGCTTCGCTTCAAATCCCAATTCACGTTTTATCTTCTGAGAAGAGACGTGGTAGGAACGGATATCATTGCTCGGCGTGGTAACTACGGGGATGTTATTACCCAGAGTCTTGCTTACAATCTCGGCGATCTCGCGAATTGTGTAATTCTGGTACCCGACGTTGTATATTTTTTTGTGGATTTTGTGCGCATCCTGGTCGAGCAAAAAGAGATAGACGTCTCCCATATCATCAATGTGGAGATTCGGGCGTTTTTGTTCGCCGCCAAAGACCGTAATCTGACCGTTATTGATAGCATGGTTGGTTAGAATGTTTACGGTTAGGTCCAGACGCAATCTGGGTGAATAGCCACATACAGTGGAGGGCCTGACGATGGTCACGATAAAATCGTCCGTGGCGGCATGCAGTAGAACGGTTTCACATAGGGCTTTGTACTTGGAGTAATCTGTCAGAGGCTCTAAAGGCAAATCTTCTGTGACCTGTTCCTCTTCCTTAATACCATATACGCTTGAGCTTGAGGCGTATATGAACCGTTTAACTCTGTTCCGCTTGGCGATTTCGACCAATGGAATAAAAGCATCATAATTGATGGTTTTTCCAAGATCCGGATTCAACTCATAACTCGGGTCATTCGAGATGCAAGCGAGATGAATGACGAAATCTGTACCCGGGATTTCCTTCTGAAGCAAATTGATATCTCTGATGTCACCTTTGACCTGCACCAAATTTGGGTATTCCTCTACAGCATTCAGAACGTCTTCGCCGTACAAATACAGGTCAATTACTTTTACACGATAACCTCTGGTCAAGAGCTTGGGCACGAGATTGGCCCCCACATATCCTGCTCCGCCAGTAACCAAAATGGTCCCTGAATTCGTCATTGGTCTGCTCCAGAGTTCCTAAATGGTAGTATCGAGTCCTCGCTACGCACTCCTACGCGTCCTGATTTTTCGCGCCTTTGGTATCTTCGCTATGGGTGAAGTTATCGATTTTGTATCCGACACTGAAATTCCCGCTGTACTGGCCGTCATTTGATCCACCCAATAATGCAGAATTGCAGCATGGCACGTTTCAGCCATTCCGTAGGTCTCGCCGGGTACATAGAAATTGAGTACGCCGAGGGAACGAAGTGCATTTTCC
>JAZDGK010000276.1:0-17041 GCA_043806955.1 Pseudomonadota bacterium
GAGGCATGGCAATGGCACTTGAGTGTACGCGAAAAGTGTACAGACCGGCGAAGAAACCAAAACTATCTCAACAAAGATGAAGAACTCAAAGCGACTAACCGTGAACCGTGAACTGTGAACCGAATAACCTGAGTAGTTACACAAACCAAATCAACAAACTAAACAAACCAAGAACCAGACAAACAAACCAAACAAACTAAATAACCCTGTCGGTAAACGGTCAACAGTGAACGGTGAACGTTTCCAACATATGCTGCCCCAGCGGTTCTCCGCGGCCACTCTGGAGAAGAATCTTTCAGCGCTGGCAACATTGAATACAGACCTGGTGCAGCGGCTATGTCTGCCGGTCGACGGCAGTCATATCCGGTTCTCGGAAACAGAGCAAATTCTTTATCGATTGAATGACACCCTGCTGCCTTCAGCCGTCAATGTGACAGAATCCCCGGACGTTATCGGTGATATCGAAGACGCAGGCTGTATTATGCTGTTTGGAATCGGACTGGGAGAGCAGCTTGATCTTTTGCTGGAGCGATTCCCCGGGATGGTCATAACCGTTTGGGACAGGGATCCGTGGCTCCTTCGATTAGCGTTGATGCAAAGAGATTACAGCCAATACATGGTTGCCGGCCGTCTGAAATTGAGCTTGGGCATAGACCTTTTGGAGATGATCGGACAAGCTCAAAGCTCATCGGTCATGTATCACCCACTCCTGAAATCGATCTATAGAAACGAGCGGAACCTTCTTGAAAGCGGTACCGGAGGAAGACGGGCCATGACCTGTGCCGGCGGGTTATTTATCGACGATGCCGGCGATGCCCTGAAGGACCTTGGGTATTCACTCTACACCCTCGACATAAGAAAGCTTGCCGTCGAGGAGATCGATCTGTCGATCAAGCGTTTTGCGCCCCGGTTCCTCTTCGCGATAAACTACACGAACGGGCTGGCAGAGCTTTGCCGGAGAACAGGGATAGATCTGGTCTGCTGGGAAATAGATCCGGCAACTGACCGCCTGAAACCGTGCGGCTCAGGGGAAGAAGTCCATGTCTTTACTTATCGCAAGCGTAACGTGGACAGATTCCGAAGAGCAGGGTTCAGAAATGCTGAACACTTGCCACTGGCCTCGAACACGGGGAAAAGATTTCCGGTCAGGCCATCCGACCCGGAAAAAAATTCCCATTCCGCATCTCTCTCTTTTGTGGGATCAAGCATGCTCGAACAGGCCGAGTCTTTCAGGACCATTTTCCTGAATTATTATAGAAATTTTAAGGGAGGAGCCCCGCAAGCATGGGAAGAAGGAAACCGCAGGCTGGAGGATGTCCTTTACCGGCAACGAGAGGATTTCTCACTCTATACTATTCCGGATCTCCTGCAGGAGTACTTCCCCGGTCTGGACGATCACGTATTAAATCTCCCTGAGGCGTATGATCCTTTCATTCTGGTCGGTGAAATCGCTGCTGCAGAAAAACGTTTGAACTACCTTGCACGGCTGTCGCAAACGAATGTGAGTGTAAAGGTCTGGGGGGATCCGGGCTGGAAGAGCATCGAACCACACGGGATCAAATACATGGGATATGCCGGACACCATCGAGAAATCAACAGCATATACGCGAATTCCTTGATCAATATCGACGTAAATCGAATCTATCAGATGGACATAGTGCCCATGCGGATTTTTGACATTCTGGCCTGTGGAGGGTTCGTTCTGGCAGAGCACAGCGATGAGCTGACCGAACTTTTCAAGGTGGGATATGAAGTCGAAGCGTATAGGACCTTCGATGAACTCACGGAGAAAGCCGCTTATTACCTGGGGCACAGAGATGAAGCACAGGAAATTGCCGGAAGGGGCATGGCCGCGGTGCGAAGCAGGCATACGATCAACAGTCGCATAGAGTATATGCTGAGGGCGATTGAAAAATGATGTTCCGAGTTACGAGTTGCGCGTTCCGGGATCTGTCAATTTCGGATTGCGGCATCCTATAAATCTGCACTGCTAACGATGAAATTCCTAAATTTTTATTAAAGTTTTCATGCTGCAAGTTCCGAAAGCTTTGAGATTTGAATATGTTAAGCCGTTACCCGTAGGGTGGGCTTTGCCCACCACAAAGGCGACCGGGATGGCTCTCAGCCCGCGATGGTCGTTTCGGTGGGCAGAGCCCACCCTACTTTTTTGAAACTCTGTGTGCTCTGTGCGCTCTGTGGCAAAACATCCTTTTGGTTGCGGCTCCGCCGCGCTGCGTTCATCTGCGTCCAAGAAATTTTTCTGAGTTCCAGATCCAAGTATTCGTGTCTATTCGCGTTCATTCGTAGTTTCGTGTGAGAGGTTGATAATGCGCTTGGTTTTTGCCGATAACTCGTTTGCTTATGATGGGAGCACGCCCGAGAACGAGCCTCTGGGCGGATCTCATTCAGCATTGGTTTACCTTTGCCGTGCTCTTGCCGATCTCGGCCATGACGTGCATGTCTACAATAAGTGCCCTTCCCCGGGTTTGTTCCATGGCGTCCACTATCACCGTTTCGAGGAAGTAACCGAGGCCAACAAATTCCTTTACGCCGATGCCTTCATATCCCTTCGCAACCCGAGTATCTTCCGTTTCTGGATCAATGCCGGCGTTCGTATCCTATGGGCTCATGATGCAGTCGACCAGCCGGTTCTGAACGGCCTGGGTACTGATGAGAACTTGCGGAGGAACATCGACTCCATTTTCTGCGTAAGCAAATGGCAGGCATGGACGTATCTGAAGTATTTCGGATGGCCGTCGGAGAAGATTTTCGTGACTCGCGATGCCATATGGCCGGATCATTATCCGAAAGAATTACCCGGCCCGTGCGGCCACAGACTCGTCTACACCAGTACCCCGTTCCGTGGGTTGGAATTGCTGTTATTACTCTTTCCGGAGATACGTCAATCGGTTACCGATGCCGAACTTCACGTATTCAGCAGCATGAAAGTTTATCAGCAAAACGAGGAAGATGACCGTAAGCAGAATGGGGCCATATATGAAATGGCCAGACAACCCGGAGTCTTTATGCACGGTTCCGTCGGCCAGCGGCATCTGGCCCGGGAACTCGCGAAGGCAACGGTATTTGCCTATCCAAATACCTTTCCCGAGACGGGGTGCATTTCTGCTATGGAAGCCCTGGCAGCCGGTTGCGTGGCGGTTACTTCCAACCTGGCTGCTCTACCGGAGACAGTCGGTCCCGGTGGTTTGCTCATTGAAGGCATTCCAGGCACACCCGCATATAACAGGGCCTTTGTCGACTCCTGCATCCGACTGCTCAAAGATGAAGAAGCGCGACGAAAGCTCGCCGGTGCCGGACGCGACTGGATTCTCAGCCGGTTCACGTGGGACAAAGTGGCTGGGGAATGGTCAGTGCAGATCGACAAAATGATCGAAGCCGATCGGTGGCGAATCGACAACTTTGCCAGTGCAAAAAGAATGGACCATTCAAGCCCGTTCCAATGATGAGGCGTTCGGGTAAGAGAGAAGAATCCGGAATCATTCCTTGAGATTTCTTACAGGTTATACCCAATGATGAATGAAGAACTGCTGATCGTGCAGGTGGAGCCGCCGCAGAAGGAGGATGCCGGAGATTACTACTATCGAACGCTGGCTCCCGGTGCGGCGATGGCTGAGGAAGACGGGGTATATGTAGTCAATTTTACCAATATACACCGGCTTAAAGATATGATAATGGAGACTGCCGATGTTCTCGTCCTCAAGAACATCTGTGATCCCGACCTGCTGCCGTTAATGAGGCAGAGGAAGGAAGAAGGAAAACTCACCGTCTACGAACTGGCGGATGACATTCGCGCCGTTCCTCCCTGGAATCCGGTCCATTTTGTCTATAAAGATCCACAGATCATATCTCTTTTCTTGAGGCTCGCCTCTTATAGTGACGGCATGCAGTTTAGCGTGGACGAGCTGCAAAGACTTTACGGATACCTGAATCCGAATTGGGCGGTCTTCCCAAACCAGATTTCTGTGATTCCTCCGAAGGGGGAATTCGAGAGCCGGCCCGGCCTCGTTGTCGGGTGGGGCGGTTCCCACGGTCATCTTGAAGATATGGCTGAAATAGCCGGGCCTCTGATCGATTGGATCCTGTCTACGGACGACGTCCGGCTCTATCTGATGTGTTCCGAGCCTGTCTGGGATTTGTTCTATAGACTGCCGCAGGACCGAAAGAAGCGATTCAGGACCGGATCCGTTGACGACTACTATTCGTTTCTCCAAGAACTGGATGTCGGTCTGGCCCCCCTCCGTAACACGGCCTTCAACCGATCAAGATCCGACATCAAGTTCCTGGAGTATGCGATACACGGCGTCACACCCGTGTTGCAGGATCTGGAGCCCTACCGTTTCGTCAGAAACGGCGACACCGGATTCCTGTTCAAAGACCCCCCGGGCATGATGCGAATTCTCGAAACCCTTAAAGACGACATCGAAGTGAGAAAGAGGGTATCACAGTCCGCGTGGGAGTATGTACTGAAAGCGCGACTCCAGCGCGATCATGCAGGAGAAAGGCTGGAGTTTTATCGAAGCCGTATTGGCACGCTGCAAGGAAAACGGAAGGAACAACACGACAAGTTATTGTTTTTCCAAGACCTGTGCAATATTGAAGGTGCCGTTCAGAACGGGAGGCATTTGCGGCTGATGCCTACCGAATTCGAAGATCTCCTGTATGACGGAATGGTTATATCCCAGGAAGGTAAGGACCCGCTGGTACCTCGAACACTGTTTAAGAAGGCATCTCAACTGGAGGCGAACAACTACTTGCCTTACTTGTTCGGCGCACCCTGCTCGGAGGACCCTGTTGCTTCTCTGGAGAGGGCCGTTAAATGCAACTGCCGATCGCTAAAATCATGGATTCTGATGGGTGAGTACCATGCTCAAAAGAAGCAGATCACGGAGGCATTCAGGTGTTTTGATAAGGCGGCTGCGATCTTTCCCGAATACGAACTTTCTTACTTGCGAGTAGCGGCCTTGTTGAGCGTAATCGGGCTCCGAAGAGAAGCGGATCAACTGTACCAAAAGGCCCAAACACTCGAATCCGCCTGCCGGAACCCCGGTGGAGAACCAACAAGTTGAATCAAGGAGATTTATGCCGGTTTGCATTGCAGGAATGCATCGTTCCGGGACTTCGATGGTAACCCGTCTCTTGAACCTGTGCGGGTTGTATCTGGGCCCGTCTCACAAGATGTTGCCCGCCCAGCACGACAACCCCCTCGGTTTCTGGGAGAATACGGACTTTAATCTGCTCAATGAAGGCATTCTCTCAGCAATCGGCGGCAAATGGGATCAGCCTTCTTCCTTTTCGTGGAAAGAATGGGAATCAAACCAGGTGCTGGCAATACTAAAGAAGACTGCCGATAAAGTCGTTCAGGTCTTTGTCGGTCTCGAACCCTGGGGATGGAAGGACCCTCGCAACTGTCTGACTCTAGCTTTCTGGAACGGCCTTTTTCTCGATCTAAAAGTCGTTGTCTGCCTTAGGAACCCCTTGGCTGTCGCCCATTCTTTGCAGAAACGCAACGGCTTTTCCGTGGAGACGGGATTGCGGTTGTGGTCTCAGCACTATCAAAACCTGCTGGCTAGTTCACGTGAGGATCAGCGCATCGTCGTCGAATACGAAGCGTTCTTTGTTGATCCCGGTCTCGAATTGAGACGGCTTGTCGGCCGGCTGGGCTGGGAGATCACGGACAAGGCAATCGAGCAGGCGCTGAAAACCATTTCTCTTGCGGCCCGCCATCATTCATCTGCCATGACCGGATTGGGAGCGGAAGAGGATATGCCTGACTTGCCGGACCTGTATTCTCAAATGCAACGGGAATCGCGTGCAGCCCCTGAAGAGGATCCGGATCGGAGGGGGCACTTTTCGAGCACAAAGACGGAGGATGTCGTATCGTTACTCAGGGACGCGCTTAATTCGAATCCTGAGGACTCAATCGCTTTTCGCAATCTGATCGAGCAGTATCTGGTGCTCAAGAGGCCGCAGGAAGCTATCGCGGCCTGTGAACAGTTTCTTGTACGGCATCCGGCTGATGTTGAAATGCTGCTGATGATAGGGAACATATGCTGCCGAATGGGTCGTCCGGCGGATGCCGCCTTTTTCTATAAACGAGTCATGGACATTCAGCCGGAAAACGCTATGGCCAGAGAGAGACTGGAATCCCTGGGAGCCTGTCGGACTTAGGGATGATCTACTGCGGAAGGTAAGGGGCGTGATGATCCCCTAAGTCCGACAGGCTCCTAGTCGGATTGCGAGCGGAGTCGATGCCGGGCACAGGAGGAGCGTGGTCAGTCAGGCCCTGGCCGGTCTGTTCGAGAAGACGGGCGGAAGCCAAGTTGAGCAATGGAACTAACAATACCCGGAATATGCTATCTAAGAACATCCGTGCCTTTGGCGTTTGACACTGACGGTTATACGACGTCAGTGCAACCCTCTCCCGGCCGTAATTTCAGCCCGGAACACACGCTGGTTCTAACGGATATACACGTTCAGAGTTTTGCCCTGAGGTCTGTCGACGGGGTTAGCGTATCGGATTCCATCGAAGTTCCCGACGGGTTTTCTGTGCCCGAAATCTATGACGGCACGCAAAGTCTGTCCGGAAAACGAGTGCTGGTCATAATGTTCAACGGATGGGGAGATACGATCCTTATTAAACCGGCGCTGGAGGCGCTTTACGACCGGACCGCAGACTCGGGCGATCCCCCGCGAATTTCTTTGGGCTGTAACTGGATAGCCAATTTTCCTTATCCTGATGAGATTTTTATTGATCAGATCCTTCCCAATATTCTGACATTTCAGGAAATATCTCTATTTGATACCATCATAAGCCTGATACCGGTCAATCACGGGCGATCCCGGGACAAGTCTATCAAGGAATCATGCCTCGAAGTACTGAAACTGGAACCCCAACAGGCATCGAAGAAGCCTGTTATTCATCCCAATGCGGAGCGAGTGAAGAGGATTAGTCCGATACTCGATCAGATACGAAGAGAAACGGGAAAGAAACTCCTGTGCGTGAACTGGAGATCGAGATTCCCCCATAAGAATGCGTCGCCGTTACTCTTTGCAGAGATCCTCGGAAGGCTGCGAAACGAATACCATGCAGTACTGTTCAAAGATGCTGAGAATGCGAAGATAATGCGGGCGGAAATCGACGAGTATAGCCTGCCGGTATTGAATCTATCGTGTCATATCAGAGATTATCACGATACGATTGCCGCTCTTTCCGGCATGGATGCCTTTGTATCGGTGGACACGGGCATAGTCCATGCTGCGGGGGCGCTGGGTGTACCGGGAGTCGCTCTGTTTGGGCCGTTTCCTCCCGAAACTCACGTGAGTGACTATACTTCAGTTGTGGGGGTCAGGGCGGGCTATCGCGGTAGATCCTGCGCAGGCCCGTGCCTTGAGACATATCGGGGTTGCGCGGAAGTCGAATACGATTCCCGTGTGGTGAGCCCGTGCTTCCAAGCGATAGAACCGGATGAGGTTGTTGAGGCACTCCGGAAGGCAGAAGCAAAAGCGTTGCGGGTTTCGGGTTCCGAGTTACGAGTTGCGGGAAAGATGGAGGGTGAGAGGGTGGGACTTTGAAGACCGAATGCGGATTGCCAATCAGTTCCCCAACTCTTTACTCTATGCGCTCTGCACCGTGCCCTACTTGTCGGTGAACGGTCAAAGGCTGCTAGGCACTTGACATGATAAGTGGTATGGCTTATTATCGGACTAATTGTATTCCATAAGTAGAATACATTTAGGAGGCAATAAGATATGAGGACCAAGAAAAAGATAAGCGTAACCATTGATGAAGAAACCCTAGATGCCATCGAAAAGGCTTCCGACGCGTATCACATAGCGAAGAGCCAATTGGCCCAGGAGGCTTTTGCGTTGTGGCTCAAAAGGAAAACAGAAGAATCGATGGCGCGCGGATATGAAGAAATGGCCGAGGAAGACAAGGAGTTTTCCCGCCTATCATTGGATGCACAAAGGGAGGTCATTTCATGAAGGACTTCCCGCGTCGGGGTGAAGTGTGGCTCGTAAATTGGAATCCCTCCAGGGGTAGTGAACAGGCCGGCAAGAGACCCGCCATTGTAATCCAGAATGATGTTGGAAACGAAAAGGCATCCACTACCATTGTCGCAGCTGTTTCGAGTTCTGTCAGGCTTTTTCCCATGAATGTGAAAATCGAACCCCCTGAAGGCGGGCTGGATACACCTTCCATTATCAAGACGAGTCAAATCCTCACTATCGATAAGAGCAGGCTTGAAAAGAGACTCGGACGAATCAGTGACGGCAGGCTGGAAGAAGTAAACCGGGCGATTAAGCTTAGTCTGGATCTCTTATAAATCGCGTTGCGAGTCTTCTCATTTCGGATTTCGGATTTCGGATTGCGGATTGAAAAGACAAGGCCAAGGCTAAGATGCTTCGGGTTACATACGGAAGTGAATAGGGAAACGAAACAAACCAAACAAACTTTCTTGGTGAACGGTCAACGGTGAACGGTGAACGACTAATATGCGTATTCTTATAGTCGGAGCGATCAAGGGTGGTACGGTACCCATCGGACGTGCTGTGTATTCTGCCTTCAAGGCTATAGGAGTTGATGCCGATTTCCTTGACTACTCTGAATTTGAGGGTGAGTTCTCAAGTATTAGAAGCAGTCAGGATGATCAGAAATCTTATCAGTTTCATCTCAACCTGAAAATTACGTTACTGGAACGAGTCTATGCGTTTCGCCCCGACGTAATCCTCGGCATTTCTCAGTCTCCAATGAATGATACAGCAATTCTGGCTGAACTGAAGAAGGCAGGTATCGTTCTCTGCTACTGGTTCACCGAGGATTACAGGTGCTTTGATTATTGGCGAGAAACAGCTTTTCATTTTCATCATTTTTTCACAATACAAGAAACCCCATTCTGGAAAGAGTTGGAAGCAGTGGGGTGCAGGAGCTATCACTATCTCCCGGCAGCATTCGATGTTAACCTCGAATGCTCAAACGGAAATCCGGAAGACACTATTCCTGTTTCGTTTCTTGGAGCGCCATATCCTAACCGTGTCCATTTCTTCGATGATTTGCCGGAGACCGGATTTCAAATCTATGGGGAAGAATGGGATCGTTATCCGAACGCTTCGGTGATTATCGGGAGTCGAAGGATAGCAGAATGCGAGGCACGGGATATCTATGCACGATCAACGATCAACCTCAACCTCCACTCCTCAACCAATCCGACCGGTTTCGGAGGGGATTTTGTCAACCCGCGGACGTTTGAACTGGCCGGCCTGGGGGCGTTTCAGCTCACCGACATGAGGAAGCTCCTCACTCTCCATTTTGATCCTGCAACCGAGATCATAGCCCTTTCGAACTGGGAAGAGATGAAATGGGCCATAGAGTACTTCCTTGAGCACGACCGAGAACGCGAAGAGATTGCAGGGCGCGCACGGGAACGGGTGCTGCGGGAACATACATATGAACATCGGGCAAGAGAAATCCTGGATGTAGTAGGACGCGGATGAGAGATGTTGCGGGTTACGAGTTGCGTGTTGCGAGTTCCGAGTCATCCAATTTCGGATTTCGGATTGCGGAATGATAATGAACTACGGACGATGGAATGGTAGAAACACAGGAGTGGTCCGTGGTCAATGGTCTATGGTCGTGTGCGGAGCGCACTGTCGGTGAACGGTCCAAGAATCCTCATACTCCATTTCAGCCGGCTGGGCGATATGATCCAGAGCCTTCCGGCGGTCAAGCTGCTGAAGGAAGACCAGCCCGAAAGCGAGATCACCTACGCCGGTTTTGAGGAATCCTGTTCTCTTTTGAGACATGTCCCACAAATTGATCGCCTGGTTACGATCCCCTTGCATCAATTCGGGAAGGTGTTAACTGAGGGTCAAGTCGAGAATATTCATATCCTGGACCAGTTAATAGATCAGACTCCTGAGTTCAAAGACAACTACGGTGTTTTACTTAACTTCACCCATAACTGGAGCAGCAGCTATCTTTCAGGTCGGATTGAGGCCAACGAAAAGACAGGAAGAGTTTACTCGGGCAACGGCGAGGTCACTGTTTCGGGTAAATGGGGAAAATACGCGTTTGCCACACTCAAGAATCGAACGGACAGCCGCTTGAATCTGGTCGATTTCTATACGGGAATGGCAGGTGTAAGGCACAAGCCGGTTACGGACTATTTGACGGTCGACCCCGAGCCGGACCGCATCTGCAGAGACAGGTTTCTCGAATTGGGCCGCAATCCTCACAAGCTTTCCATCGGGTTCCAGCTCGGTGCCAGCAATACCCGGAAGACCTGGCCATTGAAGAATTACGCGGAGCTGGGTCGAAGACTGAATGAGGATCTTCGGGCCGAGATCATTCTGTTCGGCTCTCCAAAAGAACGTACGCTTGCCGAAGATTTCAGAAAAACGGCTGACTATGCGGTGTTGGACCTTGTTGGAAAAACGACTCTGGATGAGCTCGGCTCATTTCTCGCCCAAATTGATTTGTTGGTGAGCAACGATACCGGGCCGATGCACATTGCAGCAGCCAGAGGTACAAGAGTAGTAGGGCTCTTTATGGGGACTTCGTATTTTGGGCTCACCGGCCCGTATGGCGCAGGCCACATAGTCATCCAGTCAGATTATCCCTGTTCACCCTGTCTGAAATCGACGGCCTGCATTCAACCATTATGCAGGGAAAGCATATCTCCTGACGCGGTCGTCGACGGAGTAAAGCTTGCCCTTGGGATGGATGCAAAGACAGATGGTGATTCGGGCGCTGTCGTGTATCAGTCCTGTTTTGAAGAGAACGGAACATGCATGTATCGCCTGGTCGGTGGGGGAGAGAATGACTTCCTGAAATGGCTCGCTTCCCAGCGTGCCCGGAAAGCGGAAGTCGGTCAGGCTCTATGGAACCGGTGGCTGGGTTTGGATAAGGACGACGGTACCCTGAATCATCTGAGCGAGAGAACCCTGAGACGTACTGTGATGGAGGCCCAAAAGGCCTGTTTGGCGATGAAAGAACTGTACGGGAACGGAATCACTCTGTGCAGAAGAATCGTTGACGAGTTCGGTAGATCCCGCCCGGATCTCCGCGTGGTTCAGGGTCTTTCAGATGTGCTGAACACCGTGGATAACGCACTTAGAGAGTGTGAAGGGCCTCTGTCCATCATGAGAGAAATCCACGGATACTATCTTATGGAAACAAGGCTGTGCGATTTCCCGGAACTTGCTGGAGAAATGCTTGAAAAATACACAGTACTGAGGGATACACTGAGCAGTTTTGAAAATACTCTACAGGAAATTCATGCGGATAAGAAAGAATCACCTGAAAACAGTCTTACGAGTTAATGCTTGCGATGAGTCAGATGCCTTCCCAAATACCCGAGCTGCTCAGATATGGACGATAAGATTTTCGGATTGGCGACCTGGTCAGGCGCATCGAAGGCAAGTGCTCTCCCGTTCTGTGCCGGGAGGTCGAAGAAGCACTCTCTGACAGAGAGCAGTTTATTAGAAGACTGGAAAACGAAAACGACGTGCAAGGTACGGTGTTAAGAACCATTTTCCATTAATCGAACGTTTCAGAGACACTTGAAATCAATTTTGATCCGTATATTCCCGTCTGACGGGGCTGGTAAAAAGACAATGCGTGTTATTTTAATATATCCGCCGCCTTGGAAAATCCCCGCACAAGACGACATCCCGGACGACTCCGGAGAGGGCCCCCCTGCAGGATGGGACCCGGCCAAGGGCCTCGACCTTGACGCAATGACGATTCCATATGGACTGCTTAGCCTCGCCGCACAGGTTAGGGATGCCGGGCATGAGGTGATCGTTCTTAACCTTTACGATTACACCTGGCGCGATATTACGGAAGTGATTCATAAGCTTCCCGCCGATGTGTACGGGCTGTCCTGCTTTACTTCCAACCGGCGCGGAACGATTTCGACCGCTCGTTTGATTCGAGAGTTTCATCCCGAGGCCTATATTGTGCTGGGGGGACCACACGTAACCGCATTGCCTTGTGAGATGCTGGAACACTGTCCCGAGGCAAACGGAATAGTAATCGGCGAAGGTGAAATCACGTTCTTAGAACTGATTGACTGCATTCGGAATAATCGACCGGACACGGACATCCCGGGCATGGCGTGGCGGACCCATGGAGAAACAAGGATCGGGCCGGAGCGCCGGCGTATCGATGACCTTGATTCCCTCGTTTCTCCATATGAGTACTATGAAGGGGATATACTTCTTACGTCGCGCGGATGCCCCGGAAATTGCACATTCTGTGGTTCTCCGGCCATATGGGGCAGAAAACTCCGGTTTAACTCGGCGGACCACGTACTCCGGACGATGGAGCGACTGGTAATGGCCCATGGTCAGAAGATCCTTTATATAAAGGACGATACATTCACATGTGATCGAAAGCGCGTGCTGCGAATCTGCGAAGGGATCCGCGAACGAGGACTCAACATTCTCTGGAGTTGCGACACCAGGGTCGACGCCCTGGATGAGGAAATGCTTTGTGCCATGCGCAGGGCGGGCTGTGAGCGCATCAGTTTGGGAGTGGAGTCCGCATCTCCGGTTATTCTAAGGAACATAAACAAGCGCACGACTCCGGAGAAGGTACTTGCCGCGACCGGCATGGCGAAGAAGTTCGGCTTCCAGGTCCGTTATTACATGATGGCGGGCAACCGGGGGGAGACCGCCGAGACCCTGCAAAGCAGCCTCAATTTTATTGCTGCAGCCAGACCCAACAAGTTCATATACTCGTTTCTCAGTCTTTATCCGGGAACCAGGGAGTTTGAAATAGCAGAAAAGAGCGGGTTGATGACCCGGGAGATGTTTTTTGAAAGCGATGTGCGTTGTTTCGGTTATTTTCTGACAGAAGAAGAGACCCCGGAATTGCAGTCGTTGAAGGACTGGATCGGTGCCCACTGCGGTGTTCAGGATCTTTGGGAATACAGTGTTGCCGATCGACAAGAGATTCTGAAATTACTGCACGACCTGCCTGCCGCTTACATGGATTTGGGCGGCGCGTATTACCGAAGCGGAGACCTGGATCAGGCGGAGAAGAACATAGTTCAAGCCGTCGAAATGGGTTATCCGGCACCCGGACTGGGATACAACTATTTGGCGTGCATAGAGGCATTGCGGGGGAATCTCAAGGCCACGGTGAACAATCTCGAAAAGGCCCAGAATGCGGGTATTCACCGCATCGTCCAGGCGAATCTGCGTGTTCTGCGCGAGTGGTTGTCTTCCGGGGGCCTCGATGGAAAGAAACCTCTCAGCCTATGCGCAAACCACGATCTCGAAGACAGCCGGCTGGCTCAACAACCTGTCATGCCGGGTCCGATCAGGATATAAACCCAGCCTTTTGTAGCGGGACGATTAGTCCCTGTCAAAGTTTTGACGAGTTTGCATGCCTATTAGGCAATAAGTTCCCCCGTCCCGCAAGAGACTCGCCCGCCTGTTTTCTAACTAGCTGACTTTGCTGTATTCATCGAGCCCTAAGCAATGGCATATCGCTTGCAATTTCTAAGAACATCTGGACATGAAAAATCCAGCCACAGAGCGCACAGAGTGCACAGAGGAAAATCAAGAAAATAAGAGAAAGAGTTGCGACTCGACTCCGGCGAGGGAACCAACTCCTGTCTTAACCTACTGATTCTCTGTGTTCTCTGTGTGCTCTGTGGCAAAAAACGGTATTCTTTTTTCGATGAGGTACGACCAAGATGCTGCCCCAGACTTCAGAAAGCGCTCCCAATGGGTCGCCTAAGAACGGCAAGATAAAGAGCCTTGAAGACCTGGCAGGGATTCTCAAACAACACCGATCCGAGCACAAGAAGATAGTCCATTGCCATGGCGTCTTCGACCTTTTGCATATCGGGCACATAAGGTACTTTGAACAAGCCAGAACAATGGGGGACGTTCTGGTAGTCACGGTTACCCCGGACAGGTTCGTGGACAAGGGGTTACACAGGCCGGCTTTTCCGGAATCGTTGCGTGCGGAGGCGGTTGCCTCTCTGAGCTGCGTCGACTACGTGGCAATAAACGAATGGCCGACTGCTGAAGAAACACTTCGGATTCTGCAGCCGGACGTTTATGTCAAAGGGTCGGAGTTCAAGAATGGAGATTCAGACCTTACCGGGAAGATCGCGAAAGAGGAGTCGGTGATTCGCGAGATTGGTTCCACTCTGGCCTTTACGGAGGACATAGTCTTCAGTTCCTCAAATCTGATCAACCGTTTTCTTTCAAGTTTTCCCGATGAGGTGGAGAAATATCTTTCACTGTTCAGGAAGCGATACAGACTTAACGAGATACTTGATATTCTGGACCGGATGAACTCGCTGAACGTCCTGGTAGTCGGGGACACCATCCTGGATGACTATCAGTATTGTCAGGCCATAGGAAAATCATCGAAAGACCCCTGTCTGGCCATGAAATATGAATCTCATGACCTCTTTGCCGGGGGCGTTCTGGCAGTGGCCAACCATGTGGCCAACTACGCCGAGAGAGTAAGTCTGGTGACAACTATTGGAGAGAAAGACAGCTATGAAGATTTTATTCGGTCGCAACTGCACCCCAATGTCTCGGTCCATTTTGTGGTCAAACCAGGAGCCCCGACGCTGATAAAGAGAAGATTTATAGACGGTTATTCAACAAATAAGCTGTTCGAAGTCTACGTGATGGACGATTCTGGGCTCCCGCCGGACGCTGATCGCAGACTCTGCCGGCACATCAGAAAGGAACTCCCCAAGTATGACCTGGCCCTGGCCGCGGATTTCGGGCACGGCGCGATCAGTCAACGAATGGTTCAGACGCTGAGCGACAAGGCAGCATTCCTGGCGGTTAACACCCAGGCCAACGCCGGCAATCGCGGATTTCATACGATCACACGCTACCCGAGGGCCGACTATGTCTGCATTGCCGACCACGAAATACGGCTTGAAACACGCGATCTGAAAGGAAAACTGCGGCCCATGATAACGCAGATAGCGCAGAAACTGGACTGCACCAGATTTGTCGTTACCCTGGGTAGGAAGGGTTGTGCGATTGGAGGGCGTGATGGCGGCTTCATCAAAGTCCCCACTTTTGCCCAAAGGATCGTGGACCGCGTGGGGGCCGGGGACGCCTTCCTTTCCGTTACCGCCCTTGCCGCCGCGCTGGGCGTACCCGATGAAGTGTTGGGATTCTTCGGCAATGTCGCCGGCTCGCTCGCAGTTGAGATAATGGGGAATAAGAAGTCTGTTGACAAGCAGAGTATGCAGAAGCTTATTACGTCGTTGATGAAATGAATCGAGTTGCGAGTCTTTGCATTTCGGATTTCGGAATGAGGGAAGTACTGAGTACAGAGTGCTGAGAAAGAATGAAGCCAATACGGGTCGGTCAACCAATCTTGTCGGTGAACGGTGAACGGAGAACGCTAAACGTCTTTGATCGTTCGCGTTTGGAGATTAAACCATTATCGGAGCGGAGGCATGATCTCGATCTGTCGAAGGTCCTGCCGCTGAACCCGTCTCCTGCGATCGACCCTGCGTTTCAAACTGTGGCGGGAAGGATTGTCGATGCCAGGGCACGGGATTCTTCAATAGTTCTAATGATGGGGGCGCACGTCCTTCGGTCGGGTGTCCAGAACTACTTGATCGACCTGATGGAGAAAGGATATCTCACCTGTATCGCCATGAATGGTGCAGGCGTCATCCACGATTACGAGCTGGCCTTAATCGGCGCTACAACAGAAAGCGTAGCCCATTACATAAAAGACGGGCATTTCGGCCTATGGAGAGAGACAGGACGCATCAACGATATTGTTACCGATGCAGCCGGTAAAGGTAAAGGCCTAGGGGAATCCGTGGGGAAAGTGATCGAGGAAGAGCGTTTTCCAAACCGGAGCACAAGCATTCTTGCCGCTGGATACCGCTTGGGAATACCGGTTACCGTGCATGTCGGCATCGGCTGTGATATCGTCCACGAATTTCCTAACTGTGACGGCGCCGCATACGGTGCTACCAGCTACAGTGATTTTCTTCGGTTTGCAGGCGTGATGGAGTCGCTCGAAGGTGGAGTGGTGATGAACTTCGGGAGTTCGGTTATGGCGCCCGAGGTATATCTGAAAGCGCTGGCTATGGTGAGAAACATCGCCCGGCAGGAAAATCGACAGATCGTGCATTTCACGACCCTGGTTTGCGACTTGGTGGATTTGCCCGCCAGGTATCGGGAAGAACCATCTCGTGACACCCCTTATTACTACTTTCGCCCGTGGAAAACGATGCTCGTGCGCACCGTGGCGGACGGCGGGGAGAGTTACTATGTAAAAGGATGGCACCGCGACACGATACCGCAGTTGTGGACGGGAATCATGGAGGCTGAGGCAGCATAGACAATTCCGGGTTTCGCGTTGCGAGTTTCGGGTTAGTTTTGTTGAAAAGGAGAAGAAATGCCCACCTGGTCCGAAAACATAAAAGATACGGAATCGACTTTGATGCTACTCTCTATCCGCGATCATGCCGGAAAGGAAGTTGATCCTGACCGAGGTTTTGTACGCTGGAGGGATCTTACTCTCCGGATTCGGGGATCGCGGAGGACAGTATATTTGGTCGGAAATGGGGCGAGTGCTTCGATGGCCAGTCATATCTCTGCAGACCTGGCCAAAAATGCCAATGTTCATACAGAAGTCTTTTCGGACTTATCTTTGATAACTGCCGTCGCTAACGACATAAGCTATGAACAGGTCTTTGCCGAACCTCTCAGGAGGAGGATGTCTGAAGGCGATATGCTGGTTGGAATAAGCAGCTCGGGGCAGTCACCGAACGTGTTGCGGGCTGCCGAAGCGGCTGCGGGGCTTGGCGGCATCGTTATCACTCTTTCGGCCATGAAGCCGGAAAATGCACTTCGTTCCCTCGGCGTACTCAATTTCTATGTACCCGGCGAGACCTACGGAATGGCTGAAACGTGCCATGCTGCAATTCTGCATTATTGGGTGGATCAAATGACGGCTACTGCTCAACAGGATATCTTGGAACCCGTGGGAAAAACATACCGTCCTATC
>JAZDGK010000277.1:0-2861 GCA_043806955.1 Pseudomonadota bacterium
CGGTTGTTTACCATGACGACCCTGCTGCAACGCAGAAAACCGGATGGAACCAGTGGATAATCGACCTTCAGGCATTTGCCGATCAGGGTGTGGCCTTGACCAATGTCAATACGATAACAATTGGCCTTGGCACGAAGAGTAGTCCGGCGGCCGGCGGAACAGGTCAGATGTACTTCGACGACATTCGGCTGTATCGGTAGGCTCTATGCGAACTAACTGGAGTGACAAGTGATTGCACGGCTGATGTGGTAGATGCCGATTGATTCAGTATGGACCCTTTTTATTTTCGCTATCAGCGAGGTTATTGCCCGAGAGGTTGCACCGGACACTTATGAAGAGACCAAAGTCAAATACTAAAAATCCCTGTTGCCACAATTTTCTTCTTTTAGGCATCCTCTTACGGAGCGTATCTCACAGAGGGGATTGGGGCACCTTCAACTCAAGCCCACCTGTCTCTGGTTTATTCCTTTGGGAGGTACTATTGTGAGAGACCGCTTTTTACATTATTCTATCTTGTGTCGTTATAGAGCGTATCGGCTATTAGTAGTGGCGATTTGCGGTTTGCCGGCCCGAACAAGAATGAATGCCGCGAATATGAGACATTCGAGGCCCCTTGCTTTTCTCGTTGTATTAGCTTTCACTCTTTGCCCTTTCGCTACGGTCCGGGCACAGGAATCCGTCCGGATAAGCGAGTTCATGGCCATGAATAACCACGGCCTTGACGATGAAGATCGGGACGAGCAGGACTGGATCGAGCTTCACAATACCGGGGCCAATACGGTCAACCTGGATGGGTGGTATCTGACGGATGATGTCGGTATCTTGACAAAGTGGGCATTTCCAAAGGTGACGCTCGCGCCCGGCGCCTATCTGGTTGTTTTCGCCTCGGGAAAGGACAGGATAGACCCTGCGGGAGTGTTGCACACTAATTTCAGGCTAAACAGGGACGGCGAGTACCTGGGGGCTGGTCGGTCCGGACGGGCATACGGTGGTTTCGGAATTCTTTCCCGCATACCCGATCCAGGCGCCGGATGTTTCTTACGGGTTTAGCGCCAGCGAAACAGAAGCAGCACTCGTGGCGTCCGGTGCCCCGGCAAAAGCGCTTGTGCCGCTGAACGACTCTCTGGAACCGAGTACACAGGATTCGGAAACTCTGCGTCCCTGGACGCTCCCGGGCCTGGATGATTCGAGCTGGCAGACCGGCGTTACCGCCGTCGGCTTTGCCTATCCGGAGCTGGTCGGTCTGGACGTCTCTGCGATGCGGTCCGTGAATCAAACCGTATATGTTCGGATACCCTTCGAGATTGAAAATCCCGCGATGGTTCAGACCCTGACTATGCTTATGCGGTACGAAGACGGGATGATTACTTATATCAACGGTCATGAAGTGGCGCGTAGTAACGCCCCCGAGCCGGGTACGGAGACATGGAATTCCGGTTCATCTGCTTATCGTATCAACCGTGTCGCCGTTCATCCCGTTGAATTTCCTATCCCCGAGTATGATTTCCTTCGAGTGGGTACGAACATATTAGCCGTACAGGGATTGAACCATCTTTTGGATAGTCCGAACCTGCTGGTCTTGCCGGAACTTATGGCGAAGATACACTCATATACCGACACGTCACCGCATTATTTCCCGACGCCGACTCCCGGCAAGCCGAACAACACGGGCGTGGAAAAACTGGGGCCGATTATTTCCGACAACGACCATAACCCGGAAATTCCAGGCGAGAATGATGACCTGTCGATAACGGCCAGAATCGAGCCGTCGTTCGATCCCGTTGACACGGTAGAATTGCATTACCGGGTCATGTTCGGCGCTGAAGTGACGGTTCCTCTCCTTGATAACGGGAGAAGTGGCGACGTAGTGGGCGGTGACATGGTGTATGGAGCACGAATTCCCGCAGGGGCTTTCAGCGCCGGTCAGATGGTGCGCTGGTCCATTACGGCTACCGACACAGCCGGACGCGCCTCGCAATATCCGCCGTATCTTGATCCGGTGAATTCGCCCCGATACACCGGCACCGTGATCGATGATCCGAACCTTGTTAATCCGCTGCCCGTCCTGCACTGGTTCATCGAGAACCCCGCAGCCGCTAATTCCGACGCGGGAACCCGTTGCGCACTCTTTTATGACGGCGAGTTCTACGATAACGTTGCAATCAACCTTCACGGCCAATCCAGTCGGGGTTTTCCGAAGAAGAGCTACGACATCGATTTCCATCCCGGGCATAACTTTAAGTGGGAACTTGGACAGCCGCGAGCCGATGACATCAACCTGATGACGACCTATCCGGATAAAGCGCATATGCGCAATATATTGGCCTATGGTATTTATCGGGATGCGGATTGCCCGTACCATTGGGTCTTTCCGGTGCGCGTCCAGCAGAACGGGGCCTTTTGGGGCACAGCCCATGTGATGGAGAACGGCGATGAGGACTGGCTGATTCGGATGGGCCTCAATGCCGAGGGCGCCCTTTACAAGATGTATAACAGATTCGATACTGCCGGTTCCGCTACCACCGGTGCGGAAAAGAAGACGCGCAAATACGAGGACAACGCTGATTTGTCTGCGCTCTTCGACGGCCTGAGCCTCTCGGGTGACGCACGCCGTCGATATCTCTACGACAACGTGGACGTCGCGCAGGTAGTAAATTTCCTTGCCGTACGCGCAATCACGGGCGACGTTGACTGTTGCCACAAAAACTACTACCTTTACCGTGATACAGGCGCCAGTAACGAATGGCAGATGTGGCCCTGGGACGTGGACCTGAGCTTCGGAAGGGTGTGGAATTCCTTAGAGACTTACTGGAACGAAAACCTTGTTACGAATACCCGGCTGTTTGTCGGCGGGGGCAATC
>JAZDGK010000278.1:0-49587 GCA_043806955.1 Pseudomonadota bacterium
GGTTAAACTTGGAACTGTGAACCGTGAACTCAGGGACCCGGAAAATGCTGATATACCGCGCACAGGTCAATTCCCAACATCGAATGTCCAATGCTCAGGGAATTTGCTCCTAATTGGAAATTGGTTATTGAGCATTGAACATTGGAAATTGATCCTAAAATGGTATGATTGAAAACCGGGGCGCGGTTACGTCCCCTCACCCTGCCCTCTTCCCGTGGACGGGGCGAGGGTATCCGGACGGCACCGGGTGTGCCCGCTCCCGGCGGCGTTGCGGTTCACGAGGCGGGCGGGCAAATTCGGTTTCCCGTGCCGGCGCCGGCCTTTCATAATCGAAGCCCTTCAGCGTGCGACGAGCCACCTTTCCGCCGAGCACGCGCTCGATGCCGCGTACCGTAGCCTCGTCTTCATGAGTAATGAACGTGAAGGCATCCCCGGTCTTCGCGGCGCGGCCGGTCCGGCCGATTCGGTGTGTGTAAGCGTCGGTGGTATCAGGCATGTCGTAGTTGATGACGTGGGATATGCATGAGACATCGATGCCGCGGGCTGCGATGTCGGTCGCAACAAGGACCTGATAGGATCCGTCACGAAATCCGTCGAGCGCCATCTGGCGCTTGTTCTGCGACAGATTTCCCTGCAGCGATGCGGCCCGGTAGCCGGCATTTTCCAATTGTTGCCCAAGCCGCTTGGCGCGGTGCTTGGTGCGCGTAAATATCAGGACCGAGTCCGTATCTGTATGGCGCAGCAGTTCGAGGAGGAGCGCGGTTTTGAGATGCTGACTTACCGGATAGAGCGCGTGCGCCACAGTGCTTGCGGGCGCAGCGGGATCGACCTGAACCGTAACCGGGGTACTCAGGACGTCTTGCGCCAGTTTGCGGATATCATCAGGCATGGTTGCCGAGAAAAGCAGCGTTTGCCGCCTGGCCGGCACATGCTTGATGATTTTTCGGATATCAGGCAGGAAGCCCATGTCGAACATCCGGTCCGCCTCGTCGAGAACGAGCACCTCCAGATTCGACAGGTTGATCGTGCCCTGACCGATGTGATCAAGCAGGCGGCCGGGACAGGCAACCACGATTTCGACACCGGCGCGCAGTTTCTGTATCTGCGGGTTCGTGCCCACACCGCCGTAGACCGTTATGCTGCGAATGTGCGTATGACGGCCGAGGTCGGCAAAGGCGTTGCTGATCTGATCAGCCAGTTCGCGTGTCGGGGCAATGACGAGGGCGCGGATACGGCCCCGCGGTCCTTTCATCAGACGTTCCAGAATCGGCAGCACGAAAGCCGCTGTTTTGCCGGTTCCGGTCTGGGCAAGGCCCATGACGTCCTGCCCATCAAGGACCAGCGGAATGGCGCGGCGCTGGATAGGGGTTGGTGTTTCGTAGCCGAGAGCTTTGATGCCGGCCGTGATCTGCGGATGAAGATTAAACGAAGTCAAATTGATGTACCTCTCTTTTGTTTATAAGGCTATCGGGAATTATACTCAGCGACATAAGTCCGATGCATCTCGACATGCTGCGTCACTCGCTGCGGTGCCTGCTCACAGCGCAATAAGGCTGCTCCGCGGGCTCCTCGCTCGTTCCTTGCCTGATCGAACGCCTCGAACTTATGTCGCTGTGTATAGTTCCTGAAAGCGCGTAATTCTATCTGTATTGCGTATGTATTAAAACGTGATAGCGGAGCCGGATTTGGACCGAAGACCTGCGGATTGTGGAGAGGTTTAAGATGCCTAATCTTGGCTGTCGGCGTATTACGATCTTTTCGTACTATAATCTTGTTCCCTCTATTCTGTCAATGGAATTAGTCAGGTACTAAGTCCGACAGACTCCTGGACCGCCTCAAGTCCGGCCTTGGCCGGTAGTATCCGGAGCATCGCGCTCTTTCAATTGGCGTATCTCTTGATAGACTTTCTCCGCACAGTCAGGGCAAATGCTGTGACTAAATTCTGCTTCAGAGTGATTCCGGATGTATGTTTCTATCTGCGTCCAATAGCCCGCATCGTCGCGTATTTTTTTGCAGGAAGCACAAATCGGCAGCAAGCCGCTCAGGGTCTTGACCGTGGCAAGTGCGTCCTGGAGTTCCTTGATAAGTCTGTCTCGCTCTTCCTCCGCCCGGTGGCGATCGGTAACATCTTCAATGGCCAGAAGAATCAGCGGACTCTTATCGTAGTCTCGTATCACACGTCGAGCATTCAGGATCATAACTCTTTTCCCGATACTCTCGAAATAATGTTCTACCTTGAAATCTCGGAACTCTGTGTGTTGGGGGAGTATTTCGTCCAGTAGTTCGCGAAGCTTCGGAATGCTCCACTGGTGATTCCCCAAGTCATATATGAACTGTCCCTGAGTCTCTTCGGGAGTTACTTCAAAAACCTGGTAGAAGGGCCGATTAGCTAAAAGCACTTTTAAGCCGCCATCCAGTATGACCAGAGGCTCTCGTATCGTATCCACGATGCTTTCGGCATATTCATGTGCTTTCCAAATGTCCCGATCAATCGTCCCGCGCCGGGCGCTTCCCGGTTCTGATTCGTCAATCCTGCAGTTCACGTCCATCAACCTCCCCAGAGTTCTATTCTTGTCTGCACCCCTCATTGTAGGCGTTCACCAAGCCTATTGCTTCGGCAAGGTGAAGCTGAAGGTACTGCCTTTGCCGGGTATGCTTTCGGCCCATATCCTTCCTCCATGCCGTTCTATTATCGTTCTGGCAATGGCCAACCCGAGCCCCGAACCCCCTACGTTTCTGCTCCCGCGGTAGAATGCATCAAATATATAAGGCGTATGATCGCTTGAAATTCCCGTGCCTGTATCCGTAACAGAGACAAGTATTTCATTCCCTCTGTCTGATACTTTGACCGTTGCGGTACCTCCCGGACCTGTGTATTTCACTGCATTGTCGAGAAGATTCCTGATGACGCGGTTTATCATAGCAATATCCCCATTGATCATAGGAATCATCTTTTCCGGGGAAATGATGGACACACTGACCTGTTTCTTCTCAGCCTCCAGTTTTCCGGCTTCAATATTTCTTCGGATTTCCGCTTCAATATTGAATGGAGCAAGGACAGGCTTGTATCCTTTCGCTTCAAGTCTCGAGAACTCCAGAAAATCGGATAGTAACTGTGACAATTTACCAAGCTCGCTAAGGATGATTTGAAGATACTTATGTTGTTTTTCTGCAATGGTTCCGGCCTTCCCTGAAATAAGTCTTAATAGAAACCCTTCTGATGTTACAAGTGGGTTTTTCATGTCGTGGGCGAACATGGAAAGCATGTTCTTTCGTTCTCTTTCCTGTTGTTTGCTCTTTGTAATGTCTTCGACGGCAAGAAGGATCATCTTTCGGCCAATCTCCTCCTGATAGACCTGGCGGGCATTAAGCAACATTATTTTATGCCCTACTGTCGAGAAATCGTGCTCGACTTCGAAGTTGTTGAACTGGGTCTTTTCGGGAAGAATACCCTCAAGCAGCAGCCGGAGTCTGGGAATGTCCCACTGTCGGTTTCCAAGGTCATAGATATGATTTCCTATGGTTTCCTCCGGATTCGCCTTGAAGATATCAAAGAAGGAACGATTGGCCGAGAGTACTTTGAGGTCTGCATCCAGAACCAAAAGCGGCTCACGAACTGTCTCTATGATGCTTTCGGCATATTGGAGGGCGGCTCGACCTGCAACTCCCGCACGCTTGCATTCGGCTCCCGACTTTTGCAAGTCGGCAGTCTGTTGACGCAAGTTTATCAGCTCATCCATAAGTTGTTCTTTTGTCTTGTCTTCATCTTTCATAATTACTTCTCCGGCAAGGTAAAGATGACGGCTTGGTACAGCTCCACATAAGAAGGTATCCATAATGCCACGGAGGATGCGCGTTCGCCAAGCAACAACCACCCCGCGCCCCTTATGATTCGGGGGAGAGGGCAGGGGATGGGACTTAACGTGGGGTGTGAGTTACGGAGGGGCCTCACTCTTCAGTTCCGGCTATGATCCGGCACAAGGTCTTGCCTAATTCCTCCGGTTCGTAGGGCTTGGCAATGACGCCGCGAAAGCCGAATTTTGCATATTCCGTCATGATCGGGTCATTGGAATACCCACTGCAGACAATGGCCCTTACCGCTGGATCGATCTTCAGGAGCTTCTCCATCGTTTCCTTGCCGCCCATTTCACCCGGTATGGTCAAATCCAGGATAACCACGTCAAACGGCTGCCCTGATTCTCTGGCTTCTGCGTACCGCTTAACGGCCTCTGCACCGTTTCCGGCCAGGCCCACTTTGTACCCGAGATGCTTCAGTATCTCACCGCCGACGTTTCGCACTGCTTCGTCGTCATCCATCAGCAGTATCTTTCCCTCCCCGGAGGGCAAACCATAATGACGATCCTCCTCAACCCGGCTTTCCACCACGCCCTTGGCTGCGGGCAGAAAGATGTGAAAGGTCGTCCCGTTTTCCGGTTTCGTTTCGACATCGATATAGCCGGCGTGCTTTTGTATGACAGAGTAGACGATGGTGAGACCCAGCCCGCGCCCTGCCTGCTTGGTAGTGAAATAGGGGTCGAATATCCTTTGCAGGTCTTCCTTTGGGATACCGATGCCGTGGTCCTCAAACGATATCCGCACATAGGTGCCGGCCTTAAGCGGCAAGTGTTCCTCTCCCTCTACAAATACGTTGCGTGCCCGTATGTCGATGGTCCCCCCCTGAGGCATGGCTTGCTGGGCATTGAGGGCCAGATTGTTGAAAACCTGGCTGATCTGCCCTTCGTCCACCTGCACCGGCCAAAGGTCGTCGGCTATAAAGAACTCACACCGGACGTTTGAGCCTCTTACGGCAAAACAGGCCATCTCCTCAATCAACTCTGAAATCTGAACGACATCTCTTATCGGCGCCCCGCCCTTGGCAAAAGTGAGTAATCGAGCAGTCAAATGCTTGGCCTGCAAGGCAGCTTTTTCCGCCCTGTTCAACCTTTCAAGAGTGTCGGGTTCCAGTCTTTGCGAGACCTTGGCCAAGGCGATATTGCCCAGGACCCCCATAAGGAGGTTGTTGAAGTCATGGGCGATACCCCCGGCGAGAACGCCTATGGACTCCAGTTTGTGAAGCTTGATAAGCTCTTCTTCCAGCTTCTTGCGCTCGGTAACGTCGCGCACAATTCCCATGACCGCCGGTCTTCCATGATACAGGATAACGTCGGTCGATACTTCTACGTCTCTTGTGGTTCCATCCTTGCAAAGCGCTCTGGTCTGATAGTTGGGAATCTTATCGCCCGTCAGGCGCCGTCCTTGCTTCTCGGTTGATTCATCGCGGCATTCCGGCGCCATGAGCTCAAAAAAGCATTTGCCGAGCACTTCTTCAACGGTGTAGCCATGATTCAGCGCGAAGGCCCGGTTGGCGAACTTGATGAGCTCATCCTGCACAATCAGTACCCCGTCTCCCGCCTGCTCGACCAGAGACGAATACTTGGCCTCTGATTCCTGCAACTCCTCCTCCGCACGGATACGCGAGGTGATGTCCATAACGGCGATTCGCATCAGCTTCCCGGCCCCTTGGGCGTCCGTTACCGATATACCTTCCATCAGGGCATAAAGTGGGCTCTCACCATCCTTCAGAAGCTTCAGTTCGCCCGTCTTCTTGCCGTCGCTTTCGAATACCCGGCGGGAAAAAACATGAAATTCGGCACGGGCATCCGAGGCCACAAAAAGCTGAAATCGCCTCCCGACCAATGAACGCCTTTCCAGGCCGAGCAGCTTCGCTCCCGCCAAGTTCACCTCCAATATCGTCCCGGATTCGTCAAGGGTGAAATATCCAACGGGTGCGAAATCGTAAAGGTCCAGATATTTTGTTCGCAGCTCCTCGGCTTCCAGGAAGGCATGCTGCAGTTCCTCATTTTGCATCTCCAGTTCAATCTGATGCACCTGAAGCTCATGAACCAGTGCCCGGACATCTTCTTCCGTCATGGTTTTGAAGGCTTCTGACTTTTCCCTGCCCAAACGTTCCTCGGCTTGGCGCCGCAAGTCATTTGATTGCGGATTGCGGATTGCGGATTGCGGAGTACTCGATTTCGGATTGGAAGATTCGGATTGGTTTGATTGCGGGGGGGATTTCTTGGGTTTCTTGGTTCTGGA
The DNA here is from genome assembly GCA_043806955.1 of Pseudomonadota bacterium. Taxonomy (GTDB): domain Bacteria; phylum Desulfobacterota; class QYQD01; order QYQD01; family JAZDGK01; genus JAZDGK01. Next base: position 6,100 of record JAZDGK010000278.1, read on the forward strand.
AGGGCGATTCATTCTTTGTTCCTCCGGCTGTCATACTGATTGCGGATACCGAAGTTTCTCTTAGCGGTGTTAATTGATGCAACAGTCATAGCCAGAATCTCTCCGGCTTCTTGCATGAGAGGATACACCTTTTGCAATTCCATTATTGAAGCCTCGATCAACAACTCCATCCAGTATAGAGACTCATCCGCTTCTTCTTCAACCACGCCCATCTTAGGGCCTGTCACGAAATAACTTGAACATTCTGAGCGCCGATCCATCCCGTCCGGCTGCGTTGCTCGTCGGTTGCATACTCACGGGTATGCGCCCTCCTCGCGTCTTGCCGGACGGGCGCCTCAGCACTCAGAATTGCGCAACTTATTCCGTGACAGACCCTTAGCCGCACTTTCGCCGATCATATGATTCATGGGAAAAAATAGCAAGTCGAAATCCTTCCTGTACAGCCCTCAAAAGGCCCTGAATCGACTACAAATCTGGATGACCTTTCTGAGCCTTCGTGTATAATCGCACAGTGCAGCCTGACAGAAGATGTCCCCATTAAACCCGGACCTGGCGAAGCAACATCGTAGGGTGGGCTTTGCCCACCATCTTTGCTTTGGCCTTTTCGGGCAGGGATTCCGGTGGGCAGAGCCCACCCTACAAGTATGTCGATTCTGGGTAGTCATTTGTGTAGAGCTGTACTTATGGGATTCAAGCCATGATATACGTATTTGACCACAACCCGGGATACTTGCTCAACGAAAGCGTCTCTCGATTCACCGGCTGCAGGATATACGAACCCTCCATTTCGTTAAGCGGCAGCGATCTCCTTTTATATTGCAAGTACTTTCATAACTATACCAGGTTCAAGTTGTTGAATGGAGAGACAGACTATGAACAAATAAGCAGGAACAAAAACGAGGAGGGCATAGACGAACCGATCGCATTGAATACGGATTTGAATTCGGTCTTGAGACAACAAAACAGCTTCTTATTCCTCTGCAACACCTGGGAGTATTTCCCTCTCCATTCCAGTCAATTCCAGCACAACCTCTCGCAGTTTCTCCTATATCTGGGGATTCCGTCAGACAAGGTTATCATTTCATGCTGCGATTCAAGAAATATAGGCAGGACCGTCAAGGGGAGGATAAAGGCATTCGGCTTTGACTGGTCCTACTTGAGAGAAAAGATCAATTTCAGCGATGAAAACTCGGCAGGCACTTCCGGCAAAAAGCAGAAGCGTTTCATCTTTCTGAACAGAAGATACTCCGATGACCGCTTCCTGATATTCCTATACCTGATGTACAAGAATTATGATGATAGAGGCCATCTGTCGTTCCTGTCCGAACCGCCGCCGGGCAGTCTCAGCAGAATTGACAGGCTGATTGGATCGATGGACTTCTTTGATTCAGACTTTCCGGGGGCCGTTCAGTTCATGCGAGCGGGGCGCTTCAAGCTGCCGGTAGAAATTGACGGCGGCAGGGAAGATGTTGACTGGGCCGGGAATAGAAGCATCAGGCATCAAATCAGTGATTCCCACTTTTTCATAATAAACGAGACGATATGTGATCATAATGATTTTTTGTTCGTCAGCGAAAAGACTTACAAAGGGATCAGGCATGGAATGCCTTTCCTCTTGTTTGGAAGCAACGGCATACTGAAGCATCTGCGCAAATTGGGGTTCAGAACATTCCATCCTTTCATCGACGAGAGTTACGACGAAGAAGAGGATTATCTGAGAAGATTGAACCTGTTTATTCGGGAAATCGATAGATTGTGTCGATTGAACGAGGATGAAATCAAAGAACTGCACGAAAGCATGATCCCGATAGTGGATCACAATACCGGTCATCTTAAGAAAGCCGGCAGGATAGACCTGCTTGAAAACGAGATAACCAGATGCGTTAGATAGAGATCTATTCTATGTGCAAAGAGATCCGCGCATATTGGATGGATGAAAAGAACTTCGGGGACATGCTGACCCCTGTCCTGCTCGAGCACTATGGTTATCGGGCGTCTCACGCATTGATCGATGCCTGTGATTTGATCTGTGCCGGTAGTGTCCTTGACTATGTCTCATCAGATTACTCCGGGATCATCCTGGGAACCGGTTTCATGTGGGAGGAGAGTCGGACGGCGTTCAGCCGTGCAAAAATTCTCGCCTTGCGCGGGAGACTCACATGGGAAAGGGCGCATTCTCCCGAAAACGTAATCCTGGGAGATCCCGGTCTGCTCTCGGCAAACCTCCTGGGAGGCGCTGTATGCAGCCAGTATGCGCTAGGTATCGTGCCTCATTACGTCGATAAGGACAACGTTGCCATCCGCCGCCTGAAAGAGAAATATCCGGATGACGTTCACGTGGTCGACGTGCAGGAAGAGCCCCGATTCGTTGTCGGAGAAATAGCGAAATGTGAAAACATCTTTTCCTCCTGCCTGCACGGCCTTATTGCTGCAGACGGCTTGGCAATTCACAGTCGTTGGCTTGTCTTAAGCGACAAAGTACTTGGGAACGGCTTCAAATTCATGGACTACTATTCCGCATTTGGAGAAGAGAGAACTCCGGCAAGAATAAGCGGAGATGAGGATCTCGGACGGCTGCTTGGCTATATGAAAGAGCCATCCCCAAAAGTCGGTGACGTCATGCATTCCTTGGATAAGCTTTTTCGAGAATTGGACACTTGGCTGAGAAGAAGCAAATCGTAAGCCCCGCAGTTATTTCACCAGGAGCCTGTTCCGGTATTTCCGAACAAGACGTCGCCTTTGAAATCTTCCGCTATTTCCCAGCCTTCCGGTAAAGCGGCAAGGAGATTATCCAGGGGGGCGTCTCCCTCGTACAACCCCCCGTTAGAATACTCGGCATAGAGATACCGGGTCTTTTTTAAGGCCTTTTGCCCTCCGAGGATCAGGTTGATTTCCGCCCCCTGTATGTCAGCCCATATAAAGTCCACCATATCCACACCGGCGTTATCGAAGAGTTCATCATAAGTGAAACACTGCACCGTGGCCACGCTGTCGAACCTCATCCGCGGCCAAACCCTTGTGACACCGCCCGGTTTCAGCAGCGATGACGACCCGCTGTATACCGAACCATCGTCTCCTGTGCCGCTGGACAGGTAGAACTCATGCATGCCCCCGGCAGAATGCACGGCGGCCTGGATGAGTGTGATCGACGGGTTGTCCTTGACTCTGTCATGGAGACAGGGAAAGACTCGATGGTCCGGCTCAAGTGCGAAGTACCTGTATCCGGTACAGAGATTGCCGGCAATCCCGGACAGGATACTCGTATGGTATCCGTCGTTGCACCCGAACTCGAATACTACACCCCGTTTACCCGCAATAATCTTCCGGTACCAGTCAAAGATGTCCACGATTTCTCCAGACAATACAACCAGAAAGACTCACCACGAAGGTTTGTCTTTTTCATCTTCCCGCTATCAGGTTTTCTGCATTTCGGGCAAGCTCGTGGAACCCGAAGGGGTGCATTATCTTCATCATTGCTTCAATCCAGCCGTCATGCTCGACACAAATAAGTCTAAGCATTGACATTCCGGCAAAGTCGAATGCCCGGAATATCTCCCAGTTGCATGATTCTACATCAAGATTGATGAAATCAAAGTTGCGTCCGTAAGTACCGAACATCTCCTCCACTGAGACGGTATCTACTTCCACTTCCGAGAAAACTGATTTTGCGCCGTCCTCCCACCTCTTTTTGTGTCGTTCGTCAAAAGTTGAGATTGCGTCGCCGTTGGAATCATAGAAACGCTGCCGGCCGGTCCGGTCGCTGATGGCCGTTTGAACGACGGTTATGCGAGGATTGTCTCTATGTATTTCCCTGAGCCTGGGAAAGACGGACGGCGACGGCTCAAAACAGATACCGCACCACCCCAGTTCGACGAGGCGATAAGTATTGCTGAACGTCTTGCCGTCATATGCTCCTATATCGAGGAAACGGCCGGTAAAGCCGTTGAAGTATTCCGTAATGACAGCTTCTTCATCGTTTTGTGAGTACACACGAATTGCCTTTCCCTCTGCATCCCGTTCGAGCAGAGTCGCCAAACAGCAGATCCCGCCTTGGGTACTTAGGATGCGTTACGAAATAACTTGAGCATTCTGAGCGCCGATCCATCCCGTCCGGCTGCGTTGCTCGTCGGTTGCATACTCACGGGTATGCGCCCTCCTCGCGCCTTGCCGGACGGGCGCCTCAGCACTCAGAATTGCGCAACTTATTCCGTGACAGACCCTTTTGTATTCGACATACCTGGCAGAAGTTCCTGAAAAATTCAAGTTAAAAGATGCCGATCGGTCAGGAAGGCAGGGGTGACGCCTTGGCTGTTACGAGCAGGCGAAGTTTCATTAAATGGGCCTTGAAGTACTCTTCGGTGCCTGCCAGCTTTGCGTTGACCACTGTGACCCAGGTAGGATTGGGCAGTTCCGGCCACAGTATGTACAGGCTGACGACCTTCTGATCCTTTTCTGCATCAATACTGACTACCGTATAACCGACCTGACCCCGATTCAGCGCCTTCAGCGAAAAGCCGGGTACGGGCTGTACACCTTGTCCTCTCGCCAGCGCCAGATTGCCTTGCACCAGAGACAGGAAAGGAGCCTTACAGCTTGCCGGAAGATCAGCATAGTTCCATTTCAGGTACCCCTGGCTGCGCAGTACGTCGTGAGATGCCGGAGGGAGCCGGGCAAAACCATTGATCAGAGCCGCTGTGCCCGGGTCTGAGATCTGCATGATAATGGGATGGTTTTTCCCGAGCAAATCGTCGTGTTCCGATGCAGATAGTTCTCCTTTTCCCGCCCGGATGGACAACTGGTATTCTTCTTCGAACGAGGCGCCACGGCTGCAACTGCAAAGGCACAGACCGCACAAAAATAAAACAAGCATCTTTAGCCGATTACTTTTCATATTGCCCCCATGATGTCCGGCCGGTCCGTAGAAGAATTGATTGAAACAGCCCTAGGAGCCTGTCCGAGAACTGATGATCTACTGCGGAAAGCGGGATGACGGCCAGTATAAGTTTACCGTTATCCGTTTACCGTTGTCCGTAATATCACAAAAGAGTCTTTTCGGTGAACGGTGAACGGCTTTTATCCCTCAAATCCGTGAATATTTGGTCTCGTCCTCCGCTTTCCTCGCTACGATCCCAGTTCTCGGACAGACTCCTAGGAAGACAGGCGCCTAGAAATCTGACCCGCTGGGATTGCCTCTCAGCCTTCTCGCCTCCCGGCATCCCAGCCTTCAAGCCTTCAAGGGTTAGAATCCTCGCCTTCCTTGACCCTGAAACAAAATTGAGAGTTTTTCGACACCCTCTTAGAAATAATCCTGAAAAAATACAGTAAACCACGAAAAATAGCAATTGATTACGGCACCCCAAATCCACCGCCTATTTTCTGTTGCATCCGCGCGGGCGAAGTCAAAATACGTCCGTGAAATCAGTTCACCTTGGGTGGTGCTTTGACCACGGACCATGCACCATTGACGATATGTTTTCGTGGTCTATCGTCCATCGTCTATGGTCAATCCGCCGCAGTAGATCAGATAGTTACTTGCCCTGACTGACCTTTGGCGGCGGATTTGGGGCGCCACAATCACGGTAAATTTGTTGTCCCCCCCTTTCGAAGTCAGGCAGGTGCGGATGCGTTTTGTGTCCTCCGCAAGTAGTCGAAAACCAAGCGGACGTTGCGTGTAAGCTCTCGCATTTTGTGTGTGACGGTTGTCCCGACATAATTACAAGCAATGGAGATTATCGCTTATTTGGGTCAGAACAAAGTCGCCCTGGCGTTAAGGCAGGGAATGTTGGAATTCCAACGATTTTTGGTGGGATTTAGAGTTTCATAATAGACTCGTCCACAAACCGGCCTTCGCGGACGAGGCCGGATGTCTCCGAGAAGCGTGATCCGGCAAAGTATTTGAAGAAGTTAAGACGTTACTTGCGGCCGGTTTTTCCGCAGCAGCTTCCCGGGCCTGCACAGGTTGCAGATGTGCCCGGCACCGATCCGCAGCATCCCGTATCTCTTGCCCCGGGCAGTCTTTCTTTTGAAACGCCGGAAAAGGAAGCAGTGGCTGAGAGGATTCTCCCGACATCGGACGAGTTACAGTGCGGGCAGGTCGGGTCATCCGTCATCTTGTAGACCAACAGCTCAAATCTGTTCCCACATTGGGTGCAGATGTATTCAAATATAGGCATAGTTCCATCCTTATTCTTTATTCTTCCATGAGCGCCTTGCGCATGGAGATGATAGTCTCGGCGTAGTCGCTGCTGCCGAATACGGCAGACCCCGCTACAAAGATATCCGCCCCTGCTCTGGCTGCCAGTTTAGCAGTTTCCAGATTGATTCCGCCGTCCACTTCAATCTCAACCGGAAGGCCGAGCTTGTCGACCAGTTCCCGCAATTGAGAGATTTTACGAACGATGCCCGGAATAAAAGACTGGCCCCCGAAACCGGGATTGACACTCATCAGCAATATCATATCAATTTCATCGAGCAAATACTCAATAGTAGTGAGAGGAGTTGCGGGATTCAAAACCACACCCGCTTTTATGCCCTGTTTCCTGATGGCACTTACGGTCCGGTTCAGGTGGTTACACGTCTCGACGTGTACGGTGACGATGTCCGATCCGGCCCGGGCGAATTCTTCAATAAACTGATCGGGATTTGAGATCATAAGATGAACATCGAGAGGCAGGGAGGTGATCCGGCGGACGGCTTCAACAACAAGAGGACCGATTGTTATGTTCGGAACAAAATGACCGTCCATGACGTCAATGTGAATGAGGTCCGCTCCGGCTTTCTCAACGGCTCTTATTTCCTCGCCAAGCCGACTGAAATCGGCAGAAAGAATTGACGGCGCTATTTTTTTCATCAGATTCGTTGATCTCCCCTGCAATTTCTTCGTGGAAAGAGGCGGATGGCGAACAGAACGCAGACTAGCGGTATCGAAATAAAAAGTCAATGGATTACTCAGCCCGGGGAAACAGCTTAAACTTTACTTTCGGGGGCAAAAATGGTAATAGTTTCTGCTTAAAAGTTATTTTAACTGCCCGCCGGAGGCTCAGGTGTATGAACCCAGAAAAGATTACGTTTTTCAAGGAACTGTTGGAGCAAAAAAAAGCGGAATTATTGAGTGAGGCCGAGAAGACACTCTCCGGGATGACGGATTCGCCCGACAATTTTCCGGATCCCGCCGATCGTGCAACTCTCGAATCAGACCGCAATTTCGAATTGCGAATTCGAGACAGGGAAAGAAGGCTGCTGCAGAAGATCCGGAGCGCCGTTGAACGGATAGAGAGCGGGACCTTTGGGATATGTGACAGTTGTGGAGAGGATATCTCCGAAGAAAGACTGCGTGCTCGTCCCGTAACCACCCTGTGCCTCGAATGTAAGAAGAAAGAAGAATCTGCAGAAAAGGCGCGTGGCTCATAAGAAGCTATGGCATTGCCTCCGCTTTATATTTGTTTTCTATGGCACATGCATCAGCCATATTACAGGGACCCGTTTACGCATAGGTATTCCATGCCCTGGGTCCGGTTTCATGCCTTAAAAGCCTACTACGACATGCCCGCTCTGCTGGACGGGTTTAGATCAATCCGACAGACATTCAATCTGGTCCCGTCCCTTCTGCTCCAACTCGAAGAATACGCTTCAGGCCAAGCCAAAGACGATTTTTTGGATGTGAGCCTGAAACCGGCAGGAGAACTCTCTCCGGAAGACAAAGAGTTCCTCCTGGCCAATTTTTTCAACTGCAATTGCGAGAACATGATTAGACCCCATCCGCGCTATTGGGAACTGCTCCTTAAGCGGGGGATGAACGTAAGCGAGTCTCAACTCAGGGAGGCTGTTGCCCGGTTTAATACTCAGGATTTTCTTGATCTGCAGATATGGTTAAATCTTGCCTGGTTCGGCTATACAAGCCAGGACAAGACGTCAATTCGAGCCTTGCTGCAGAAAGGGCGATTTTTCACCGAATCCGACAAAACTGTCTTATTCGACGTCCAGAGAGAAGTAATCAAAGGACTTATACCTTTATATAAGAGGCTGGCAGAAAAAGGGCAGATTGAAATCAGCACCAGCCCGTTTTATCATCCTATTCTGCCGCTGCTGTTTGATTCCGATTTTGCCCGGCGGGCACGGACGGACGTAAGCCTGCCGTCTCGATTCTCCTATCCTGAAGATACAAAATGGCACCTCCGGGAGGCACTCCGTTTTCATGAAAAGACCTTTGGAATAAGGCCGGTCGGGCTGTGGCCTTCAGAGGGATCCGTATGCCCTGAAATGATTCCGATTTGCCGCGAACTGGGGATCGAGTGGGCGGCCAGCGACGAAGCCGTTCTGTTCAACTCCGCCCGCGATGACCAGAGCAGGAATGCTCTGTTTTATCCCTTCGGGGTTGACCATGACGGCGCCAGAATAAACATGATCTTTCGCGATCATGCGCTTTCCGACCTCTTCGGTTTCGTCTATTATCGCAACGAACCGCACCATTCAGCGGCAGATTTCTTCTACCATCTCCAGAATATCAGGAGCCAGTGGGAATCGGGCGATCCACTTCTGCTCAACATTATCCTGGATGGAGAAAACGCATGGGAGCATTACAGTGACGGTGGAAAGGCATTTCTTTCCGGAATCTACGAGAGGCTTTCAAAGAGCAGTGATTTCAAGACTACCACGGTATCTGATTACCTCCGTGAATTTCCACCGAAACGTTCGATCAGCAATCTCTACACCGGTTCGTGGATAAACCGCAATTTTGATATCTGGATCGGTGGGGTCGAGGAGAACACCGCGTGGGATTGCCTTAAAGAAACAAGACTCTTCTTGTCCAAGAGGGTCAGAGACAAGAAAGAATCGGAAAAGAATCGCATAGAAGAGGCTTATAATGCCCTTTATGCAGCCGAAGGCAGTGATTGGTTCTGGTGGTATGGCGACCAGTTTTCAAATGCTTATGCCTTTGAATTCGACCGACTTTTCCGGCAGCATCTCTCACAGGTTTACCAGGCGCTGGGGTCCGAGGTCCCGGAAAGAATAACACTGCCCATCAAACAGACTAGAAAGGCCGTACCCCTGAGAGAGCCGAGTGGATTCATCCATCCCGTCCTTGACGGCCGCCAGACCCAGTTTTTCGAGTGGAGTGGAGCAGGTTATTTTGAGGACAAGGCGCTGGGAGGCGCCATGTACCATGGAAAGAATGCCATCTCAGGGATATGGTATGGATTCGATTTGGAGAATCTCTATCTGCGGCTGGACATAAGGGAGCAAGACTTATTAAAGTGGCCCTTGGGGAAGGAAATCTGCGTTGTTCTGCAGGGCACTCAGCCCTCGTTCCTTGTCTTTGTTCCAACCGTGGCGGCAAAAGACAGTAAGTATCGTTTTTATGAGGGCAGGCCGGACCATTGTAAAGCTCTTGGCGAATTCGATTCCATTCGGTCTTCTAAACTGGTCGAACTGGCAGTGCCTTTCAAGCAACTGCACTCCAAGGCCGGGGAAGAGATTCGATTCACAGTGGAGATTAAGACCCGAGGTTTGACGGAAGAGAGGCATCCATCAACGGGCTATCTTTCTATCGCCGTACCGGATGAGAATTTCGAGCGCGTGCGGTGGCAGGTTTGAGATAACGTTCACCATTGACCGTTATCCGTTCACCGAAAAAAACGTTTTTCGCACGGGGCAGTGGCCGAACAGCGGGCACGAAGTGAAGTTGGAAGAAGTAGAGATGCGTGTACGGTGCAGGGTCACCTCTGATTCTTTAATTATGTCGAATCATTATTAATATAGAGCAGGACAGCATCTTATTCCTTGGAATTTCTATCAATACTATTAAAGTGGAAGGTCAATAGATCCGTCAACTCTAAGTGGGGGAAAGATAAAGACCGGAAGCATCTGGTATTCCCAGCGGGTTTCCGTTCGCACTAATCCTCATACACATTGGCCAGGAGCCTGTCGGACTTAGGGGATCGTCACGAGGAAGTGGAGGGACGAGACCAAATATTCACGAATTTGAGGCGCATAGTGTTGCTATGCAACGAAAATTCGGGGATATTTGGGCCGTCTCCGCCACTTCCGCAGTAGATCATCCTAAGTCCGACAGGCTCTCAGGAGGAGTAATCATGCCGGAATTACGTAAGGACCCGATAGTTGGACGGTGGGTCATCATTTCAAAGGAACGGGGCAAAAGGCCGTCTGATTTCATAGTGGAAAAAGAAGCAACCAAAGGCGGGTTCTGCCCGCTCTGCGCCGGAAACGAGAATACCACACCCAAAGAGGTCCTCGCCTATGGCCGCACCGGCGAGCCGGATACCGGGGGATGGACCGTGCGGGTTGTCCCTAACAAGTACCCCGCTCTAATGATAGAAGGGGACCTGGATAAAGAAGGAGAAGGCGTCTATGACAAGATGAACGGCATTGGCGCACACGAAGTAATAGTTGAGACTCCCAATCATGATGCCACACTGGCCCAGCTTCCGCCCGATGAAATCGTCCAGATCCTCTATGCATACCGCGACAGAATTGTCGATCTGGCCAGAGATTGTCGATTCAGATACGTAATGATATTCAAGAATTATGGGCAGTCGGCAGGGGCATCCCTGGAACACTCACATTCACAGCTCATAGCGCTTCCAGTCGTGCCCGAACTGGTTACCGAAGAGTTGCAGGGGGCCAAGACCTACTTCAACTATAAGGAGCGTTGTGTCTTCTGTGACATTATTCGTCAGGAACTGACACAGGGAACGAGACTGGTTTGCGACAATCAGGACTTCGTCACAATAACCCCCTATGCTCCCCGTGCGCCGTTCGAAATGTGGGTGTTGCCCAAAAAGCACCGGTCGTCATATGTAGATATGACCGATGCTGAGTTTTATCAACTGGCAGAGATTTTTTCTGAGACTTTTCGGCGCTTGAATTCTGCAATTCAGCATGTTCCGTATAATTATGTATTGCATACGAAACCTTTGAAAGAAGGATCATTGGAATACTTTCACTGGCATTTTGAAATAATGCCCAAGTTGACTATGATAGCCGGGTTCGAATGGGGTACGGGGTTCTATATTAATCCCATTCCTCCTGAAGATTCCGCCAAATTCCTGCGTGAACTGACAATTTAGGAGCCTGTCGGACTTAGGGATGATCTACTGCGGAAGTGGGGGGAACGGCCCAAATATCCCCGAATTTTCGTTGCATAGCAACACTATGCGCCTCAAATTCGCGAATATTTGGTCTCGTTCCTCCACTTCCTCGTGACGATCCCCTAAGTCCGACAGACTCCTAGGAAGACGGGGCGCGTCTATCCACAATGGATACCGATTTTTATATCAAGGCGTACCAGACTCTTTCCAGGCTGATAAGAATCAGTAACGAAACAGTAGATGTAAAACGCCGGCTGGAATATACGGTGCTGCTTTTGTCCGATACGATGGATGCCCATTTTTCGGCTTACTTCTCGGCGAAGCCGCGGGTCGAGTATCTTGTTCTTGAGGCTGCGAGCGATCACTCGCACAGGAAGAGAGTGTCAACGCGTCTGAAACTGGAAGAATCCGGCCTGAATCGGCTGGCTTACGAAAAGAAGCCTTTCATAGTCGATTCTCTTACTGAAAAGCAGCGGAGATATCTTGAAGATTTCATAGGAAAGCCGTGTCAGACTCTGCTGGCGGCTCCAGTGTGCCAGGACAATGCCGTTTTCGGTCTTCTGGTCCTGTGTGACAAGGCTCGGCGAGTATGGTCACAGGGAGAATCGGATCTTATTGCGGCCGTGAGCCGGGAAATCGCCGGCATAATGGGGAACGAAGAAATACTGCAGTCCTCAAAAAAGCGGATAGCCGAGCTTACAGCGTTGTTCGAGGTCGAAAAGGTCCTCGGAAAGACTCTCGATCTCCAGAACCTGCTTCAATCCATGTCCATGATCATCACCAAGGTGATGGATGCAGGGGGGTGTGCCATTTCTATCACCGGCGAATCGGAACGAGAGACCGGAGCCGGGCAGCTTGTGACCTACGGTGAATTTCCGGAGGCTGATTACAAACGAGTGATGGACTACTCATCAAGCGGAAAAGTAGAGTTTTTCTGCGACATGGCGACGAGAACAACCGCGGATGCCGGTATCTGCCCGCAAATTGTCTCTCAGAAGGACGGCCCTGCCACGATGATAGCACCCTTGACTATTCAGGGAAAAGTTACGGGCAGTTTGTGCGTGCACGAAAAGAACGGAAAGGTCTTTCCGAAAAGTCATGGATTTACAACGGATGATGTCCGTCTTTTATCGACGATGGGCAGTATGATTTCCAAGAGTCTGGAAAGCGTCCTGGTCCATGCCGATATGGAAGCATTAGCCAGAGAAAATGAAGCCATGGTGCGCGAACTGTCGACCATCTATCAGATAAGCGGTGAGCTGATGAAGACAGTCTCCGTCGATGAAATAGGCAATACTGTTATCAGTGCTATTACGAGTGACGAGGGATTAGGATTTGACAGGGCCGTTATTCTTATGATCAATGAGAAAGAGAAGGCGTTGAAGGAGGCATGGCGTAAAGAAAAGGGGAGGGATACAACCTCCTCGGGCTTTGTTCTCCCTTTGAATAACAGAAATGAGACGTTAAGAGGCGCAGATGAAGGAGATACTCTGATTGTAGAGGACCTGGTCTCGGATCCGGAAATTAAAAGTATATGGCCGGTCATGCCGGACGGTGCGGTCTCGTCCGCGGTCGTACCGCTTCTCGGCAAGGACGGCATGATCGGGGTCATTATAGCCGATCAGGTGTTAGTTGAGCATGCGCAACCGAAGGAAAGCGCTCGTGTTTTGAAGATGCTGGCAAACCATGCCGGGCTGGCACTGGAGAATGCGAGGCTTTACTCCTTTCTCGATACAACAAATAAAGAACTGGTCGAGGCTAGAGGCCTCCTGACGGAAGCCGAAAAACTGGCAGCCATGGGGGAAATGGCCTCCACATTGGCGCACGAAATCAGAAATCCTCTTGTTTCCATAGGGGGGTTGGCAAGACGGGCGATAAAAGTGGCCTCGGGGAAGACCGAAAAACGTTACCTTGAGGTCATAGTTGATGAGGTCGGGCGTCTCGAGAAGACCTTAAAGGAGTTACTTGATTTTGTTCAGGAGCCGGAAGAAACATATACAAAAAGAGATCTGAACAATATCATCAAGGAATGCCTGCAATTGATGCAAAGGGAATTCAAGGATGGACACATTGCGGTAAATACAGAGTTGAATTCGGTCACCCCGATCCTGTGTGATGCGAGGCAGATAAAGCATACTCTTTTCAACATCCTGCTCAATGCCAGGCAGGCCATGCCGGCGGGGGGCAGTGTGCAGGTAAGTAGTTCCGAGCATGAAGAAGGCGGCAAGAGATATGGTGTCTGTACAATAAGAGACTCCGGGAGAGGTATTCCCGAGTCCGTTCTTCATAATATTTTTAATCCCTTCTTCACGACGAAGAAGGGAGGTTTCGGACTGGGTTTGGCCGTCTCCTACCGTATTGTCTCCAGGCACAATGGAAAAATAGATGTCGACAATCATCCGGGCCGAGGTGTGGCCTTTAGCATAAAATTGCCTATAGATTCCAATAATTGATGAAATTGGGTATTTACTTGACTCTGGTGAATCGTGCTCGTGCTCGGCGAAGCGGTGCGCGTAATCGTAATCGCGAAGGAGTTGGTCTTTATGCTGAAGCGCGATTTGGATGCACAAAGAGTCGATTACGATTACGAGCACGAGCACGAAAAAGCGCTACCGGAGTGATGTAAATACCCAGTTTGATGAATTCGCAAAAAAAGTCGTCACTCCGGTGAAAACCGGAGTCCAGATCCTCAGTAACCAGTTGAATAGACTGGATTCCGGCTTCCGCCGGAATGACAAAAGGTGGTACTTTCTGACCTCTTGCGAATTCATCATTTTTGGTCATTCGAATTTGTTTCGGATTTAGAATTTCGGATTTCCGGCTTGTCCGGGTTAGGAGGTTAGTGGATGAAAAAGATCTTGATCGTGGATGACGAGGAAAGCATCCATCTACTCTATCGAGAGGAACTGGAGGAAGAAGGTTATCAGGTGCTTTCGGCAATGGATGGCGAGGAAGCCCTGAGAATATTTGAAACTACTCCGGTGGACCTTGTTGTTCTCGACATAAACATGCCGGGTATGAAGGGCATCGATGTATTAAGACAGATTAAGGCCAAGAAACCGACGCTTCCCGTCATACTGAGTTCGGCCTACAGCGAGTATAAGCACGACATTGGGTCTTGGGCATCGGACGATTATATTGTTAAGTCCTCAAATCTCGATGAACTCAAGACCTCAATAAAGAGCCACCTGCAGTAGGACTTGTCGGCAGACTGATATGTGATGAGTTATCCTCTGCACCTTGCAGGCATGATTTGCAATGTCTCAGAGGGTGTCTAAGAACTCTCAATTTTGTTCAAGGTCAAGGAAGGCGAGGATTCTAACCCTTGAAGGCTTGAAGGCTGGGATGCTGGGAGGCGAGAAGGCTGAGAGGCAATCCCAGCGGGTCAGCTTCCCAGCCTCCTGGCTTCCTGGCCTTCCGAGGATTAGAATCCGAGCTTGACGCAGAGATTGGACAAAAGGGAGAGTTTTAAGACGCCCTCTCAGATCTTCAAGCTCGTATTGGGCGCTGTTTGCCGGCTGGGCCCTGATTACGCGACAGTCTTTTCGGAAAACCAGTTAAGTCTAAGGTAACCGTCGACCGATTTGGTTCGGATTGTCCGGTTGACTCGCGGAATGGGAAATTCAATGTATCCTGAAAGAAAATTCATAACGGAAATGCTGGTCGATGCGGGAAGAATCACAAGGGAAGATGTGAACAGAATCATAGAGATCCCCGACAGAACGAGGCTGGTCGAAAGGCTGGTGTCTGCCGGGATCATCTCGGAAGATGTCCTGCACAAGTTTATTGAAACAGAACTGGGCATTCCTTCCATTTCTCTAAAGGAAGACCGCGAGCTGATACCAATAAACGGGCTGACGGTCAGATTCATGAAGGATGCCAAGTGCATACCTTTGAAGCTGGAGGGCGAGGTCCTGCACCTTGGTGTGGCCGATCCATTCGATACGTATACGCTCGATGCCGTGAAAATGGCTACCGGTTTTGAGGTTTCACCCTGCATGGTAAAAGAGGAGGAGATCCTGAACGCGATCGACCATCTTTATGGGACAGGGTCCTCCATGCAAGGAATAATCGGTGATATAGAAGACCGTGGGGAAACTGCCGGCGATCTGGACCAGGATATAGATTCGTTACGAGATATGGCATCCGAGGCCCCGGTAATCAGGTTGGTAAACCTGATACTAACAAAGGCGATCGAGGCACGGGCCAGTGATATACATCTGGAGCCCTTTGAAAAGGACTTCAAAGTCAGATACAGGATAGACGGCGTATTGCACGATGTAGAAGCGCCGCCCATGAGCCTGAATGCGGCGCTTACGTCCAGAGTAAAAATAATGGCACAGCTCGACATTGCGGAAAGGCGGCTCCCTCAGGACGGAAGGATCCGGATAAGGCCCTCTGGAAAAGACATCGACATACGGGTATCCACCATTCCTACGGTATTTGGAGAGAGCGTGGTCATGAGGCTTCTCGACCGGAGCAACGTTGTTCTGAGCCTTGAGACCCTGGGCTTCCCCGGCGAGACTCTGGACGTCTTTAACCAGTTTATAACAAAACCCTACGGGATGATTCTGGTTACCGGCCCGACAGGAAGCGGCAAAACCACCACGCTTTATGCCGTTCTGCAGAGGATCCATTCGAGTGAGAAGAAGATCATTACTGTTGAGGACCCGGTTGAATACCAGTTAAGCGGGGTAAACCAGATCCAGGTGAAGCCCCACATAGGTCTGACTTTTGCCAACTGCCTGCGTTCCGTAGTCAGACAGGACCCGGACGTGATCTTCATAGGAGAGATAAGGGACCGGGGAACTGCGGAGATTGCAATTCACTCCGCACTGACCGGGCATCTTGTCTTCAGCACCCTGCATACGAATGATACGGCCGGGGCCATCACCCGTCTCCTGGAGATGGGCGTGGAGGATTATCTGCTTTCTTCGTCGCTCATGGGAATACTTGCTCAAAGGCTCGTGCGGGTTATATGTCCGCACTGCAGGGAATCCTACCGCCTGTCGAAAGATGATCCAATCTCAAAGGAGATCGGCATGGCCAGCGATGAGGCTCTCGTTCTGTATAGAGGAGCGGGCTGCGTGAAGTGCTCTTCTACCGGCTATTTCGGCAGGACAGGAATTTACGAGCTCCTCATTGTGGACGAGGATCTCCGGAACCTGATTCTAAACAGGTCTGATGCGGCAACGATGAAAAAGGCGGCGATGGCCAAAGGAACGAAAACCCTGAGGGAAAGCGGTTGGGAAAAGGTCAGGGATGGAATAACGAACGTTGCTGAAGTGTTGCGTGTGACCATGGAGGAATAGTGCCGCTTTTTTCTTACAAGGCGACAGACACTCTTGGGCGGACAGTGGAAGGGACCATGGAGGCTCACGGTGAGAGAGCCGTTGTCGACCGGCTCCATTCCCTTGGGTACATTCCGATAAGGATAGCCCAGCCCGGTGAAGATGTTTCTTTTTCCAGACAACTGAAATTCGGCCGATTCCGGGGAGTTTCCGCAGGCGATGTCTTAAATTTTACGCAACAGTTGTGCACGCTGTTAAAGGCCGGCCTGCCGATGGACAGGAGCCTCGGTATTTTGTCCGAATTAGCGGAACAACAGGCACTTAAAGAGATAGTTGAGGAAATACTAAAAGACGTTCAGGGTGGATCGACATTGGCCAATGCCTTGGCGAAACATCCGAAGACCTTTTCCAAGCTGCATGTGAATATGGTGCGGGCCGGAGAGGCGGGTGGATTCCTTCCGAAGGCTTTAGAACAGATACTCGGGTACCTCGAAAGCGCTCAAGAGCTTAGGAACTATATAAGCTCGGCCATGATGTATCCGGTAATACTCAGTGCGGTCGGCGGGCTATCCATAATAATTCTTTTGACCTTTGTGATACCGAGATTCGCCCAGATTTTTTCGCAGACAGGAGGCGAATTGCCTCTGGCCACTCAATTTCTGCTCGATGTAAGCCATCTCATGAAAGGTTACTGGTGGCTTCTCCTGCTCTCGGTAGCCGGCGTGTTCTGGGCTTTCAAGGCATACACCGGGGTTGAAGAAGGCAGGTTCAAATGGGACAACTGGAAGCTGAAGTGGTTCCTTCTGGGAAATCTCATCCGGAAAGTAGAGGTAAGCAGATTCTGCCGTACCCTGGGCACCCTGATAAGAAGCGGCATCCCGATTCTTTCCGCCATCAGCATAGCCCGTGAGACGTTGGGAAATCTGGTGATGAACCGTTCGATGGAGGACGTGTACAGAGAGATCAAGGAGGGTGGAAAGATGGCCGACGTCCTGAGGAAGGCAAACCTCTTCCCTGCCCTGGCTGTTCACATGATCAGAGTAGGTGAAGAATCCGGACAACTGGACGGTATGCTGTTAAATATCGCGAGCAGCTTTGAAAACGAAGTACGGACCGATGTAAAACGATTGGTCAATCTCCTGGAGCCGGCCATGATACTCTTTATGGCCGTGGTAGTGGGATTTGTGGTAATTTCTATGCTGCTCGCCATATTCAGCATAAACGAATTGCCGCTGTAGGGAAGCGTGGAGCAGAGGGCATAGTGGTAACCGTTCACCGTTATCCGTTGACCGTTGTCCGTAAGGACCTGAAAAGCGGCATCTTCGTAAATGCGCCGCAGGCGGATCGTGCTTTCCTTTGTTTGGCCGCCACTGTCCGTAACAACCGAGACAAACGTCTTTTTCGGTGAACGGCTAGCGGTCAACGGTGAACGTTTACTCATAGTGCATAGCGATTTCGTGATGGGAGTGAGGAGAGATGAAAAAGAGGCGCTTTTTGAAGGAAAGAGGGTTTTCGCTGATCGAATTACTCGTTGTAATGATCATACTCGGTCTGCTTGCTGCTTTCGTTGGCCCAAGGATGTTTGGAAAAGTAGATAAGGCAAGGCAGCAGGCGGCACAGAGTCAGATAGAAGGCTTTGGGGCGGCATTGAAGCTGTTCCGTTTGGATGTGGGGAGGTATCCCACTACTGAAGAGGGTTTGGAGGCACTGCGCACCGACGTCGGGAATATCCCTCGCTGGAACGGGTCATATACGGAGAAGGACATTCCGGAGGATCCCTGGAATCATGCCTACGTGTACAAGTGCCCCGGGGAACACGGCGAATACGATTTGATGAGCTACGGCGCCGACAATGCTGACGGCGGCGAAGGAAACGACACGGACATAGTAAGCTGGAAGGCACTGAAGCAATAGCCCGGGGCATAGGAGCCTGTCGGACTTGGGAGTTTCAATCATACCATTTTCGGATCAATGTCCAATGCTCAATTACCAAGTTCCAATCAGGAGCAAACACCTTGGACATTGAACATTGAGTGTTGGTAACAGTTTAGCCTTTTGAAAAACTGGCTAAACTTGAACTCAAAGTGCAAATTTCAAAATTTAAAGGATTTGTTTCGAGATCTTGTATTTTTCATTCTGCATGGAGATTTAGCGCGTTTTTGCAAAGCGCTAAATTGTTGCGAGTATTGGACATTCGATATTGGAAATTGGCCTATGCGAGGATATCAGCATTTTCCACGTCCCTGAGAGCTCATGCATAACATGCTCAATTCAAAAAAAGGGTTTTCCCTGCTGGAGCTCCTGGTCGTTCTCGTCATAATCGGGCTTGCCGCCATGGTGACTTTTCCGGCGCTGGCAAAGGGTCTGAGCACTGTCAGACTGAAGGCTTCAGTCAGAGAGGTAGCGGCCGTTCTCAGGGAGGCACGCAGTCTTGCGGTCTCGAAATGCGAGCACCAGGTGCTGAACATTGATATGGACGAGGGAAAATTCTGGCTCAATGACGATGAATCTCACGTTCACGAATTGCCTCCTGACGTGCGGTTTTTGAGCGTGCAGGTCCAGGGATCCGAATTCAAGGAAGGAAAGCCGGCAATAACTTTCTATCCAATCGGGAACTCGAGCGGCGGAACTATTACCGTTGGCGGAGACCAGAAGGTCAAGGGAAGGATTGAAGCCGGACTGGTCACCGGCATAGTTGAGGTTTCCTTTGAAGACTAAGTACAGTTCCACAGAACAAGGTATCCATTTTGTTGTACTCGGGAGACGGGTATGCCTTCTTTCGGCCCTTCGGATAGGCGGTCCTTTCCAGGGCCGCCCGGCGACCGAGGCGTCCATTGTGGGCGGGGTTAGAAAACCCCGCCTATCCGCGTCTCGTGGAACCCATTTTGGACACCCATTTGCGTGGAGCTGTACTAGGAATCCGGAACGGGGTTTTACCCTTTTGGAAGTTCTGGTCTCGGTAGCTATTCTGGGGATTGCGCTGACCTTTTTGATACAACTTTTTTCAGGCGGGCTGACGTGTGCCGATAGATCAGGTGAATATACACAAGCAATACTTTACGCCCGTGAAAAAATGGGCGAGCTTACTGCAAAAAATGACCTCTCCGAAGGGGAGGACGAGGGCGAGTTTGACAGCAGGTACAAGTGGCGGGCTCAGGTTTTGCGCTCTAAGCTGATGGACGAAGAGGACTATAAGGACCTGCCGGTGGATGCTTACGAAATAGATCTCAGGGTATTGTGGTCCAGCGGCGACAAAGAGCGCCAAATAGGGCTCGAAGGCTTTAGAGTGATACCCAAGTCGGTTTCGGCGGCCCTGACAGGCACGGAATAATCATAGGTGTTCACCGTTGACCGTTCACCGAAAAAGATGCGAAATAGTCGCGGGTTTACACTGCTCGAAGTCCTGGTTGCCTTGACCATTTTTGGGATCGTAGTTGTCATTATCTTTGGTTCCTTAAATCTGGCGGTCAGGGCGTGGGAGCGAGGTGAAAGCGCCGCGGAGCGGAACCAGGAGACGAGGATTGTCGCGGACCTTATAGAGCAGCAGGTGAGATCGACGTACCCGTACTATTTTAGAGAAGGAAACGAAGAGACGCCGGCTTTCAGGGGAGAGCGTCAATCCGTCAGATTCATCTCCACAGTAGGGCTCACTTCCGGGGATGTTGTGGGCCTCGCCTTTGTCTCCTATTTCGTCCAGCCCGGAAAAGGGCTTATGCTTTGCGAAAAGCGTGTCTTCTCAAAAAAGGTGTTCGAGGAAACGTCGAGTCTAAGAGAAGAGAGCGTTCTCTTGAGCTCGTCCGCCTCGGAGGTCTCTTTCGAGTACGAGACTGAAGACGGGGAGTGGAAGGAATCCTGGGACATTAAAGAGATGCTGGTCTTCCCCCGATCAATAAGAATAACCCTGGAATTCTCAAAGGACGAGTCGGGCGAAAAAGAGACGGCTAGACTTAGTATTCCGCTCGTGGCAAAGGGGTTCCGGCAACACGGCTTGCCGGGGTGATGCCGGCGTAAGCGTTCACCGTTCACCGTTGACCGAAAAAGACGTTGGTCGTGCTTTTCACGTACAACGGTGGTCGAATAACAGAAAATGCGTTCACCGTTTATGGAGGAAGATCTCCACGTTTTTTGGGGACGACCGTGAATGGACAACGGAAAAAACGCTCTTCAGGTTCTTACGGACGCCGGTGAACGGATAACGGTGAACGGATACATGCCGGCCTTGAAGAAAAATGGTATAGCATTAATAGCGGTGCTCTGGGTCATTGCGCTCTTGACCGTTATGGCGCTTGAGTTTTCGTATGCCATGCGTACGGAAGTGGATATATGGACCAATTATAAAGACGAGTTGAAAGGGTATTTTCTGGCCCGTGCAGGGGTGGAACGGGCCTTGCTGGAAATAACGCGATTCCACAAGACCGGGACGGCTGTTCTGGCTCAAGAAAACGGAGAAGAAGAAAAACCGGAGGAAGAGAACGAGTTATGGGTGCCGGACGGCAGTCCCCACGAAGTCTCAATGAATGAAGGCGATTTTAAAGTAAGTGTTGAGGATGAGGGGGGAAAACTCAATATTAACCGCGCGTCGGAAGACGCCCTGAGAGATCTTATGGGAAATCTCGATATACCGCCTGAAGAGGCCGGCATAATTGCCGATTCGATCCTGGACTGGCGCGATCAGGACAATCTTCATCGCCTGAACGGTGCTGAAGATGACTATTATGCCGCCCTCCCGGACCCCTATGAATGCAAGGACGGGGAATTCGACGCCGTTGAGGAATTGCTCCTGGTGAAAGGCATTACACCGGAAATCTACAGGAAATTTGCCGACAAGCTCACGGTATATACGCAAAACGACACGATCAATGTGAATACGGCGTCCCCGGCCGTCTTGAGATGGGTGATTCCTGATAATCAGATAGTGGATCAGATTCTGGAGCAAAGACCTTTCCAGACTCCGCAGGAGTTACAGATCGTCAAAGGTGACACTACGACCCTGGCGCCGGTTGGAATAAGCTCTTCGAGCGGGTTTTATACTGTAAAGTCAACCGGTAGAATAAAGGGGAGCAAGATAGCGCGATCGGTGAAAGCGGTCGTCCAGATCAAGGGACCGGAGAGTTCGATTGTAACCTGGACGGACCGGTGGTGGGAGATAAAAGATAATGCTGCTTGATTCCATTATTGGAATGGAGATTCAGAAAGACTACCTGGCCATGGTCTCCATTCAGAAATCGATCGATGGATCTGCGCTCAAGTTCTGCGAAATCGCCTCACTTCCGCCGGCTGAATCAAAAGATCAGAGACAGAAGATCATAATCGAACAGGTTTTAGAATTTAAGAAGAAGGCAAAGGTCAAAACGGGTAAGGTATTCTTTGCCTTTCCGCGAGAAGAAGCCATCTTCAGGTTTGTGAGCCTTCCTGCGAGCGCAAAAGAGAATCTGGGTCAAGTGCTGGAATACGAATTGTCCAGGTATATCCCGTTTTCTCCGGAAGAAGTATATTACGACTTTCAATTACTAAGAGAAAGCGACGAAAGCCTGGAGATTCTGCTGGTTGCGGCCAGGAAGCAGGCGATCAACTTTTACCTTGAGACCTTATCGCTGGCCAATTCCAAACCAGTGTCGATAGAGGTAAGCACAAGTGCCCTGTTTAATGCCTTTGTTGATGGGGCCGGCTTATCCGGACCGGGATGCCAGGCCGTTTTGCTGGCAAGAAAGGACAATGGCGAGCTGGTATTGATATCTGACGGGTTCCCGGCCTATTCCAGGTCTTTTTCCTGGCGGGACGGTTTATCAGAGATCAAATCGGAAATACAAAAGGCGTTTGATCATTTTTCAAATACGCACTTTTCGGGGACGAAGGGAGTGCCTTTTCAGGACATAAAGCCCGTGTTGTTAAAGATGGGAAGGTCTGAAGAGGACTGGAATGCACTGGTCAATCAGACAGAAGTCCGGTTTTCAACAGATTTCAAGCCCGCGCGGTTAAGGGGCGTCCGGCTGAATTTCCAGCCGTTCGCTGTTTCCTACGGCGCAGCTCTAAAGGGCCTCAAGAAGGTCACCCTCAGGACCAATCTGTTGCCAAAGCAGGCGAAGAAAGAGGGAAAGCGGGCGAGTCTCATTCCCACTCTTATTCTGGCTGTCATTATTGGCGCTCTGGGGATATCCTGGGGATCGGTGATGCTGTCAAAGGAGAAACGCCAACTTGAAATGCTGAACGCCGAAGTGGATCGATTGAACCCGGATATAAAGGCGGTCGAAGCGATGGAGAAGGAAATAGGGGGGTTGAAGAAGAACCTGCAGATTCTGGAGGAGATTAATGGGGAGAATTACAGTCAGCTCGAGATACTGCGAGAGCTTACCGGTACTATTCCCGAAAAGGTATGGCTGAACAGGTTTACCTGTGGAAAGGGAAAAGTCCAGATAGAAGGACAGGCGCCTACTGCCTCAGATTTGATTCCTATTCTCGAAAGATCGGCATTGTTCCAGGACGCCAAGTTTCCCTCGCCCATTACCAAGACCCCTGACGGCCTGGAACAGTTCCGAATTGAGATGACAATAGAGGGTACGGGTGGAGAAGAAAACCGATAAGAACTCCCCATTTGTTTCTGTTTTGAGAGGATTGGCCAAGCTTCCTTTCAAGGTTTCGCGGAGGGAGAGAAAAATTCTGGTCCTTGGCGCCGTGGTCGGCGCTCTTATTCTGCTGTATATGTACAGGGTTGAACCCGTTCTAAGCGAGCAGCAGGAAGCGAAGAAGCAGATTATCCAGAGAGAAAAACTTCTGTCCGGCTCGCAAAAACGGGCAAAGGAGAAGGCGCCTCTGCAGCGAGATCTTTCGGCGGTAAGAACCAAATTGAAGGAGATGGAAGGCGGTCTCCTCGAGGGAGACAATCCGTCTCTGGCCGCAGCAAGTCTGCAGGAAATAATAAGGGAGATTTCTGGGAAAACGGGTATTGCAGTGACGAGTGTAAGGGTATTGCCTCCGGTGCCGCTGGACAGGTATACGGAGATTCCCGTAAGGATCGAAACCACCGGGAAGATATCGGCTCTAAAGGATCTTCTATACGAGATTGAAACTTGGCCGAAGCTGATGATGATAAAAGAGATGAACGTGTATGTCTTTAATTTTGGGCCGGCAAGGCGTCCTGTGAGTGCGGGGCCGATGCCAGGAAGAGGGGATCCACGCTCCCGTGTCCCGCGCATGGCCGCCCCGCGCCCTGTGACCGATTTCAGAACAGGCCTGGTCATAAGCGGGCTCATAAAATCTTCAGAAAAACCCCGGGCCTCGAAATCTGAAACCACGAAGTCGGGCGCCCCCAAAAGAGAACTGCTTGATGCAGAGCAAGGGGAATCGTAATTTTGATAACCGTTCACCGTTAACCGTTCACCGTTCACCGTTATCCGTTCACCGTTCACCGCAAGAACCCGGACGGTGCGTCTTTGGTGGACAGCCATGTAGTCGTGCTTTCTTGACCGTTTGTTTGTACTTAACGGCATAAAGAAGATGAATATGTCTTCGGTTATTGGCCGCTGTTGTTGCTGCAAACGGTTTTTTCGGTGAACGGTGAACAGTCAACGGTGAACGGTTACTAATTCTGCCCTGTGGTAAACGGAGGGATTCAACTGAGCCGCGGAACGATCGTCGTATTAAACCTGTGCCTGGCAGTGATTGCCTATGTCGTGGGTATTAGACTGTACAATGCATGGAAGAGTCCGGTCGAACCTCATGTCTCGGTAAAGGAATCGTCTCGAGAACCGATCGGCGCCCTCCCGAAAACCGGCACGCGGGCGAGTACACTCAGGAGCGGGGGGGAGGGAAATGCTCGTGTGGGGACCGGTGCGCCCGACCGGAATAACACAGCCGCAAATCTTGCCGGGCAGAAGACGGGGCTGAAAGACTCCAAAGCCCAGCAGGGAAGGGGCAACACGACAGGCGCCGGGGGCCAGCCCGCGGTCAACGACCCCAGACAGAGAAAGCCCAAAGAAACGTATGAAATAATTGCCCAGAAGAACCTTTTTTCTCCGAACCGGAATCCGATTGAAGAGAAAGAGGAAATACCCGAACCGGAAGAAGTCTTTGACCCAAATTCGGAACTGATGGTCTACGGGACTTTCATAATAGGGGATTACAAGAGCGCCCTGGTAAAGGTTTCGGGAGGCGCTGAAAAGCAAAAGGCGACCGAAACAACGATCGGCAGCAACGTCGCCCGATATCGGGTGACCGATATAAATGATGAAGGAATCGTTGTTGAGGACCCAAAAGGCCGGACGTACACCCTGAATTGTTCTAAGGCAAAAAAGGAAAGGCGGGACATAAGAACCGCCGTGCCGCAAAGACCTGGCGCACAGAGAGAAATGGCACAGAGAGAACCGGTCCAGGGAGATGAGGGCGCGCGGCGTGCCACTCCGCCGCCGGTCGACGAGAGAAGGCGAGTGGGTCGAACCAGAGACGAAAGGGCGGCAATACTTTCCGAATTGAGAAAGAGACATCTACAGAAACAAAAAGAACCGGAGGTAGCCGTAGATGAAGCACCGGAACCCTCGAATCCTGAAGAATGAAAGCCGTAAGGAGGATCAGTAAGTGCTTTCTGGAGCCAAACGATTTTATTCGGCAATACTAATTGCGGGGCTTCTGGCTCTTTGCACCGCAGCAGGTGCTGCCGATACAAAAAAAGGCGTAGCGGAGAACTCACAAGCGAAAAGTCCGGAGACTTCGGCTGTTAGTGAACAGAAAGTCAGGCCTTCCCGCAAGCCGGGAAATGTCCCCAATCCGCGATTCCGGCGGGCAGTCCCTGCCAAAACCGCTAATCCGTCTCCCGCTGAAGAGCAGGGAGCGGATTCCACCGCGATTGTGCCTTCCACTGACGGCAAGGGGACGCAGAATCCGCTTTCGGCGCCACCTCCACCCGGAAGCATTTCAACGTCTGATGCCGCGCGAACCGATGATGTCCAGCCCTCCCACAATCCCATGACTGTAGCAGATCAGCCGGGATTGAGACCGGAGCTTTCTGCGCCGCCTTCGCCCGGAGAAGCCCAGGTTATCCCTTCGCCTGTGCCTGACAGGTCGGAGATGAGACCGGAGGTGCGACCTGAGATAAGACCGGAGGCAAGACCGGAGGCAAGACCGGACGCGGGTCCGGCTGCAACTCCGGAAGTGCAGCCGGAAAAGAGAGTCGATCCGGGGCCGGGAGCACCGCCTCCGGCACTTCCACAGCCCGGTTTCCCTAAGGCAAGGGCAGTCCCTGCACCGATTAATGACAGGGAGACCTTCAACCTCAATTTTGACAATGCAGACCTGAATGAGGTCATAGAAGTCCTGGCCAAATCCCTGCAGCTCAATTACATCGTGGATTCGCGCGTTAAGGGGACCGTGACCATTCATACCGCAGGGAAGGTTCCCAAGACCGAGCTTTTCGCCGTTCTGGAGCAGATTTTGAAGATGAACGGTGTCGCCATAGTGAAGACAGGCGACATTTATAAGATCATGCCTTTTGGCGAGGCCCAGACTGAAGCCTTGTCGCCCCATATTGAAGGCGGCCGGGGGGAGGCAAAGCCCGCGGGACAAGACTTCATCATCCAGCTTATGCCGCTGAAATTCGTTCCGGCAGCCCAGATGGCAAAGATCCTGAAGCCTTTCCTTACGCCGGGTGCAAACATATATGAGATCCCTGTGGGCAATCTTCTCCTCGTAACAGACTTGTCCTCCAACATCAAAAAGCTGATCGAGATGGTAAATATATTCGATATTCAGATCTTTGAGAATATAAAGGTCGAGCTCTTGGCCATTCAGAATACGAGCGCAGAAGAGATAATTACCGATCTCGAAGCGGTTTTTGGCGCCTACGGCCTGCTGGCAAAGGATAAGCAGGCCGAGGGGGGAATCAGATTTGTTCCTATTTCCCGGCTCAATTCCGTTATGGCCATCACCTCCAGTGCCGAATTGCTCGCCCAGGCCGCGGGGTGGATAAAAAAGCTTGATGAGCGGGCCGAATTGGGTACGGACGTCCATGTCTATTTCGTTGAGAATGTGAAGGCTGAAGATCTGGCCTCGGTTCTCAACCAGATTTACACGGAAAGCAAAAAAGGCGCAGCAAAAGCGGCCCCGGTAAAAGCAGGAGACGCAAAACGGAACGTTCCGGCCAAGCCGGCGGCAAATGCCAAGGGGGCCGAAGCCCCTGGAGAACTGGAAGGGGAAGTGAGGATAATCCCTGATAAGGGCAGCAACGCACTGGTTATTATGGCGACGCCGGAAGACTACAAGACGATAAGTTTAACCGTAAAGAAACTGGACGTAGTCCCCCGTCAGGTAATGATAGAGGTAATGATAGCGGAAATAACACTTGGTGACAGTTTGCAGCACGGAATCAACTGGTGGCTTCAGCACGAAGAGGCAAAGGTCCCCCTGTTGGGAGGAAAAGTGACGAATAAAACAACACTCCTCGGATCGGTTCCCGCAGGAGGCTTTGCCTATTCTCTCCTGGACGGCGCAAATGTACGGGCTCTATTGTCTCTTTTGGCCAGCGAATCCAGATTGAACGTACTCTCTGCCCCCAGCATAGTGGCATCAAATAATCAGAAGGCCACAATCAGCGTAGGATCTCAGGTACCAATCGTTACCAGCGAATATGTGCCTCTGGCCACCACAACAGAGAACCAAACGCAGCAGTCCAGTACCAGCCGGACGATTCAGTACCGGGATACCGGTGTCCTCTTAACGGTGACTCCGCACATCAACTCCGCACGCCTCGTAACTCTGGAGATTAGCCAGGAAGTCAGTGACGCGCAAGAGACCACCACGGGAGTCACATCAACCCCGACCATTTTCAAGAGAAAAGCAGAGACCTCAGTCGTGGTCTATGATGGTCAGAGCGCGCTCATAGGCGGTCTGATTCAGGAGAGAAAATCCGTCAGTCACTCCGGGATCCCGTTTTTAAAGGATATCCCGGTCCTTGGATGGCTTTTTGGCGGCAAGACCACTTCGGTCAACAGGACGGAATTGCTGGTTCTTCTTACGCCCCGGGTGGTAACAGAACGGCAGGAACTCGATCAGGTGACGAGAGAGATGATGAACAAGATTGATTCGCTGAAAAGCATGATCGAAGCCCATACCAGCAGAGGAGAGGGTCCCTGTAAGGTCGTGCCGGAAGCCAACTAGGAGGCTGTCCTTCACCCATAGGTCGTGCGACGGAATCGCTGGTGCCAGTGTGTGCCGTATGCTGTTGAAGTACCGCCTGTTACATCCTCTCCACCATCCTGGGGGAGAGGATCGAGGTGAGGGGGAAAAGGGCCGCCTTAAGACCCCTCACCCTGCCCTCTCCCCGCGGACGGGGCGAGGGTGCTCTGACTGGCATCCTTAATTCAACAGCATTGAGGATTGAGGTGAGGGGGAAAAGGGTCACTTTTACCCCTCACCCTGCCCTTTCCCCCGCGGACGGAGGCGAGGGGAAGTCAATCCGGCCGTTTTTTTGGATCAACACTTCCCATTATGGACGGACTTGTGGGTAAAGGGCAGAACTAGGGTTAGGATGATCTACTGCTTCTGTCCCTTCCTTTCACTTATCCCCAAAAACTCGAGGTTTTGTTGAGCGTCGCGCAATTGCGGATTGAGGCGCAGGGCCTCCTGAAAGTGAAGGACTCCCTCATTCGGCCGTCCTGTCGTAACCAGTGCGACTCCGAGATTATTATGAGCATCCGGATAGTCGGGTCTGATCGCTATTGCCCTGGCAAAAAGAGGGATCGCATCTTTCGCCCTGTTTTGATACTGAAGTATCACACCAACATTATAATGGGCTTCTGCATAATCCGGCTTTAGCTTCAGGGCTTCGAAAAAATGCCGCTGTGCCCCGTTCAAATCTCCCTGCCTTTCCAGGGCGACTCCCAGATTGTTGTGGGCTTCCGCGTAGTCCGGTTTGATTCGCAATGCCTTTGTGAACCAGCGGGCGGCGTCCTCAAACCTGTTTATCCCCAACTCAAGATGCCCCAGATTATAATATGCGTCGGGCAGGTCCGGTTTCTGCCGAGACGCTGATAGAAAATGCCCTCTGGCCTGGCCGAAGATTCTTTCCCTTTCCAACGCGATTCCAAGGTTATTTCGTGCTATGTAATTGTCAGGGACCACTGTCAGGGCGTGCGTCCAGAGATCTGTGCTGCTCCGCCAGTATTCAAGCTGTTTCCAGGTACATGCTGTCAGCGCACAAACGATCACTCCTGCCAGAACAGGGCCTATGACCCTCAATTTGGGAACTCTTTCCAGGGTATCGGCTGCAATCCAGACAACTGCCCAGAAAAGGCCGATATGCGGGATATACGCATACCGGTCGGCCATGGCCTGTGTGCCGACCTGAACAATGCCGATCACGGGCAAAAGGGCGCCTATATACCATAACCATCCCACGACAAAATACGGATATCTCCGGGCGCTTCGAAAAGCGAGAGCGGATATTCCCAAAAGGAGCAATCCTGATCCAACTACCTGCCAGGCGGACATACTTAAGGAAAATGGGTAGAAAACCGCGAGATCACATGGCCAAACAGCCTTTCCGATATACCGCACGTAAGACAGCAAAGCATTAGCGACGCGGAGATGAAACGGTATGAGCTGGAGCGAGGTGACCGCTTGACCATGTTGTTGGACAAGAATCGTGACGGCACTTGAAACAAGGGATAAGGCGAAAAGTGGCGCCTTCTCCTTCAACGCGCCCAGGGAAGATAATCTTGTAGTACCCACAAAAGGGATGCATGATGGGCTGCCGGGCTGAAACTGCATGCGGCAAAGAGGCCAGTAATCCACCAGGAGCAATACAAAAGGCAGTGTGACCAGCATAGGTTTGGCCATTAGACCGCAGGCAAAGATAAGCAGAAGGAGCAGATAACGCCGGGCATTTGGAGTTTTGACATACCGAATATAGCTCATCAGGCCAAGCAGCCAGAAGAAAGTACTGAGGACGTCCTTACGTTCTGAAACCCAGGCCACTGATTCTACATGCAGGGGATGGACCGCAAAGAGAGCTGCAACGAGGCCGCTTTTCCATACGGCTCCCGTAACACTGTTCAGCAGCAAGAAGAGCAGGACGGTATTTAAAAGGTGAAGGAACTGGCTGGTCAGATGGTGCCCTTTGGGGTTCAAACCGTAGAATTCGCAATCTGCCATATGGGACAGCCATGTCAGCGGATGCCAGTTGGCAGCGTGGGCGGAGGTGAATGCCCAGACCATACCCTTTAAGGACAAACCGGTCTTCACATGCGGATTATCGGTAACATAAAGATTATCGTCGTAATTTACGAATCCCAAATCTCCGATTTGCCAGAAAGCTGTGCACGTCAGAGTTATCAGGGTGAGGCATATCAGCGTTTGCTTCAGTCGGGGGTTCATTAGTGCGTAAACGTTCACCGTTGTCCGAAAGAACCCAAGAGCATTCCTTCGGTGAACGGTTACCTCTCCGAAGTGTGGATTCGTTCTTTCCGTTTCGAACAGGGAAAGATCTCCGAGGAGATGAGCCCCATCCTGGCCAGACGGAACTTCATTGCTGTCGCGAGACATCCGAGGCCGTACTTAATGCTCTTGTTGAAATCGATAGACGAAGCCTCGGGGGAATATTTCGTCGGACAGCTTACCTCTGCTATTACATAACCGAGCCATAGTGTCTGCGCAAGTATCTGGTTATCGAAGATAAAATCATCGGAATTCCTTTCGAATCCCACCTGTTCCAAAAGCTCGCGGGAATACCCCCTGTATCCGGTATGGTACTCTGAGAGTTTTGCGTCCATCAGCATATTCTCAATCAGTGTGAGAAAGCGGTTCGCAACATACCTCCAGACGGGCATCCCGCCCTTCAAAGCACGGCCCCCGAGGATTCTCGATCCCAGGACGCAGGAATAAAGGCCGTTGCCTATCATGGATACTATGGCCGGAATCAGCTTCGGAGTATACTGATAGTCAGGGTGGACCATTATGATTATATCCCCGCCCTCTTCCAGGGCAAGGCGGTAGCATGTCTTTTGATTCCCTCCGTAGCCCCTGTTCTTCGGATGAACGTGGACCTTGGTCCGCGAGAGGGTATTCGCTATCGTTATGGTCTCATCCTGACTCCCGTCATCCACGATTATGACCAGATCGACATAATCCTGGGCAATAACCTCGGCATGAGTCTTTCGCAGGGTCTTTGCCGCATTGTATGCCGGCATGACCACAATGACTTTTTTGTCTCTGTACACATCAATGCTCGTGCTGCAAGTCCGTCATTAAGAGGGTGTCTAAAAACTCTCCCTTTTGCCCAATCTCTGCGTCAGGCTCGAATTCTAATCCTCAGAAGGCCAGAAAGCTAGAAAGCTGATCCGCTGGGATTGCCTCTCAGCCTTCTCGCCTCCCAGCATCCCAGCCTTCAAGGGTTAGAATCCTCGCCTTCCTTGACCTTGAACAAGATTGAGAGTTTTTAGACACCCCCTAAGAGATATCGTCATAATCTCAAACCTGCTTGATAAACGGTGTTTGTGCACAGACGCCTCCCCAAGAGTCTGTCAGACTTGGTGGCCGTTACGAGGAAGTAAGGGACGCATAGTGTTGGCTTGTGCCGGATCGACACAGTGAAGCTGACGCAGCTCAATGTTAGATGAGGCCTGCTCATGGAAGTCGGAAGCCTGTGGGGACTGGGGTGATCGTCGCGCGCTTTCCGGATGAAGGCCGGTTAATGCCCCGGCATAAAGCGGCAGTGAAAGGAATGGTCGGGGCGAGAGGATTTGAACCTCCGACTCCCTGCTCCCAAAGCAGGTGCGCTACCGGGCTGCGCCACGCCCCGAAACACGCATAAGTTAGCATGCAGCCGCCCACAATGCAACCAATAAATTGATGGAACCGGTTGAAAAAGGACCGGAAGTTCAATCTCTAATTATGAACCATATCGATATCGCCCGGGTTCGGCAATCAAAGATGCACCCGTCCCCAACCGAACTATTGACAAACTCTTACATGTAGATTAACTTACGCGCCTATTCCTTTTTGAAAGGACGGGGAGAATTGTGAAAAGAACCTATTCGGCCAAACCTAACGAAACGCAGAAGAAATGGTATGTCGTTGATGCGACGGACAAGGTTTTGGGCCGCATCTCAAGTGAGATTGCATCCAGGCTGCGCGGCAAACATAAGCCGGTTTATACCCCCCATGTGGATACCGGGGATTTCATTATAGTTGTCAACGCCGACAAAATCAGACTTACAGGCAACAAATGGTCCGATAAAATCTACTATCACCATACCGGCTATATTGGCGGAATAAAGAGCATCAGCGCAAAAGATCTGCTGAGCAAACAGCCCGAAGACCTGATCAGGTTCGCTGTAAGAGGGATGCTGCCAAAGAATACCCTTGGCCGGAGCATGCTGAAAAAGCTAAAGGTTTATCGGGGGGCCGAACATCCCCATCAGGCTCAAATACCAGAAACCCTCAACTTAGATTAGGAGCTTATAATGGCTGAAAAAGTATATTACGCAACGGGCAAGCGAAAAACCGCTATAGCCAGGGTTCGTATGAACTCCGGGAAGGGCGGTCTCGCCATAAATGATCAGGGCCCCGAACAGTATTTTGGTGATCAAAGCCCTTTATTGATCCTTCAAAAACCCCTGGCACTCACTGATACAGGGTCCACCTTTGATATATCAGTCAATGTCGCAGGTGGAGGGAAAATGGCCCAGGCAGGAGCTATCAGGCACGGGATCGCCAAGGCCCTTTTGGAGTACAATCCGGAATACAGATCGGTTCTCAAAAAAGCGGGGTTGCTGACACGGGATCCGCGGGCAAAAGAAAGAAAGAAATATGGACAAAGAGGCGCCCGGGCCCGGTATCAATATTCAAAGAGATAATTGGTTTGACATATCTTTTTTTGAGAGGGTTTGCTTGCAAACCCTCTTTTTTTTATAATGCAGAATCATACTGTGATGAGCTCGTAAAAAGTCGAAAAGTACTGCTTTTGTGTCATTCCGGCGGAAGCCGGAATCCAGTCTATTCAAGTAGTTACGGGGGATCTGGACTCCGGTTTTCACCGGAGTGACGACTTTCTACGAATTCATTATACTGTAGTGGGGGAGATTATGCTGCGTGCAGCCATTGTCGGCGCCACCGGATATACCGGTCTGGAGCTGGTGAGGATTTTGTCGGGACATCCGCAAGTTAGAATTACCATGGTCACATCGAGGCAGCATGAAGGCCAGCCTCTGTGCAGAGTGTTTCCGCTTCTCTCCACCTGTTTTGATATGCCCTGCTCCGGTTTCTACCCGGAAAAGATAGTCGAATCTTCAGACGTGGTCTTTATGGCTGTTCCTCATAAGACCGCCATGACTCATGTTCCGGATTTCCTCAAGGCCGGGAAGATAGTCATTGACTTGAGCGCAGACTTTCGAATCAAAGACCCCGCCGTCTATGAGAAATGGTACGAACCTCATACCGCTCCGGAATACCTTGCGCAAGCTGTTTACGGATTACCGGAATTATATTCAGAGGACATAAAACGAGCCCGGTTGATAGCCAATCCCGGCTGTTATCCGACCAGCGTGATTCTGGGGCTTGCGCCGCTCCTGAAACAGGGTTCCATTGATACGAATACCATAGTCATTGACTCCAAATCCGGGGTAAGCGGGGCGGGAAGATCTGCGGCGGTAGGGAGCCTCTTTTGCGAAGTACACGAGGATTTTAAGCCATACAAAGTGGCGGTCCATCGGCACACACCGGAAATCGAGCAGGAATTGACCAGTCTTGCCGGAAAGCCAGTAACGGTGACCTTTGTTCCCCATCTGCTGCCAATGGGAAGAGGCATGCTCAGCACGATCTACGCGCAGCTCAATGCCGGGCAGAGCATCCGTGAGATTGCCGGCATGTATACGGAATTCTACAAGGATAAGCACTTCGTCAGGATCTGTCCCGAAGACAACTATCCCCGGACAGCCCATGTCAAAGGGTCCAACTATTGCTTCATCGGCCTGAAGGTCGACGAACGGACCGGCCGTGTAATTGTAATATCCGCGATAGACAACCTTACTAAGGGCGCCTCGGGCCAGGCAGTTCAGAATATGAATATCGCCGCCGGATTCGACGAAGCATCCGGTCTGAAATCGATCCCGCTCTTTCCTTGATCCCCATGCGAAACATAAAACTGATGATTGAATATGACGGTACAGGGTACTGCGGCTGGCAGCGCCAGGACAACGGATTAAGCATCCAGGAAGTAATTGAAAACAAAATAGGCATAATGACCGGGGAAGACGTCAAGCTTATCGGCTCCGGTCGTACCGACGCCGGTGTACATGCCCTCAATCAGGCCGCCAACTTCAGGACCGCCTCCGGAATCCCCACAGAGGGGCTGCTTCGCGGATTAAACAGCCTCCTGCCCCATGATATCGCCGTAAAGGAAGTGACCGAGGTAGACCTTTCTTTTCATGCCCGTTATTCTGCCCGGGAAAAAGTCTACCTGTACCGTCTCTTCAACATGGATGTAAGATCCCCTCTGGAGCGGCTATACTCGTGGCAGATAAGAGGCAGCCTCGATCTTGCACTCATGAAGCAGTGCCTTGGTGTATTGCTGGGAGAGCACGACTTCTCAGCATTCATGGCAAGTAACAGCAACGTCAAGAGTACCATTCGGTCGGTTTCGAGCGCAAGTCTGACGTCCAGGAATAGTGTTGTCGAGTTTGAGATAAAGGCAAACGGTTTTCTCCGGCATATGGTCCGGAATATTATGGGAACACTGGCTGAAGTGGGTCAGGGCCGCCGCACCCCGGAGGAGTTTGCAGGCATTCTCGCGGGACATGACCGAAAAAAAGCAGGCATAACTGCGCCCCCGCAAGGGCTGTTTCTTAAAGAGGTAATCTACTGAGAGCCGTTCACTGTTATCCGTTCACCGTTATCCGCAGGAACTCGCAACAGTCGAGTTCTGTGCGATTCGAGAATCGTTTGCAGTATTTTTTTCTCGACAAACCCGCGACTTTGTCCTAAACGTAAAATTGAGCTAGGCGCCCGTCGGACTTACCTGTCTGCGTGTCCGCACAGGCAGAAGGGATCGTCGCGAGGAAGTAGATCATCCCTAAGTCCGACAGGCTCCTGGGAGCGCCAACGAACTGCAATGGCTCATTATTATAAAACTGGTAACAATTTAGCATTTTGAAAAAGCACGATAAAAAATTCAAAGAAATGTATTGAATCAGGAACTCAGGAACTCAAGAAAGAGTAAAGCATGGAAGGCAAAGTCTGACTGGTGGGACGCTGACACTGAGGAGACTGTTGCCATGCGTTAGAGATATGCCACTGATATGAGGTGTCTCGATTAGAATGATATAAGAATTTCCAATGTCGAATTCTCAATGTCCAATGTCCAAGTGAGTCTTTTTCTTGCGTTGAGTATTGATGCATTCGTAAAAAGTCGTCACCCCGGTGAAAACCGGGGTCCATAGTGTGCTTAACTTATTGAAAATACTGGATTCCGGCTTTCGCCGGAATGACAAAAAACGAGGAATTTCGACTTTTTACGAGACCATCAGTATTGGTTATTGGACATTCACACAGCCCTTGGAATGATGTTAGATTAAGAAAGATCAGCACTATATAATTCTCCTTTTTTCCTGAGTTCCTGAGTTCCTGATTAAACATTGCTTTTGTTTTTCTTATTAGATTCGGGGGTTTTCTTTCAAAGAGCTGAACGTTTACTAAAACTGTTCAAAGTCGAGGGGATAAGAGATGACCAAAAAGATTCTATCCAAGAGGGCCAGTGGAATTAAACCGTCGCCCACACTTTCCATTGATGCTAAAGCCAAGGCCATGAAGACCTCTGGAGTCGACATCGTCAATTTCGGTGTGGGAGAACCCGATTTCGATACCCCTGATCATATTAAAAAAGCGGCCATTGAGGCCATTAAGAGTGGATTTACAAAGTACACACCGGTAGGGGGAATTCTTGAACTGAAGGACGCCGTGATCAAACGATTAAGCGAGGACTATGGCTTGACGTACACCCGTCCGGAGATCATAGTCTCCTGTGGCGGCAAGCACGCCCTCTACAATCTCGCGCAGGCAATCCTGGATAAGGGCGATGAGGTGATAATCCCGACTCCGTACTGGGTTTCATACCCGCCCATAGTCGAGCTTGCCGGGGGCAAGCCTGTCTGTGTTCCAACCAGGGAGGCAGACGATTTCGACCTGGATATCACGGAAGTTGAAAAGGCCATGACTGCAAAAACAAAGGCCATCATTCTGAACAGCCCGTCCAATCCGACAGGATCGGTCTTTAGCAGGAAGACTCTCACCGCACTGGGAAAACTGATTTCCAGGCATGACTGCTATATAATATCGGATGACATTTATGAAAAAATCCGCTTTGACGGGAAGAAGCCGTTTAATCTGCTGTCGCTCAATGCGGGTCTGAGGGAAAGAGTTTTCATCCTGAATGGAGTGTCGAAGACCTATGCAATGACCGGCTGGCGCATAGGATATCTCGCCGGCCCGCAGGCAGTGATTTCCGCCATGACCAATATACAGAGCCAAAGCACATCCAATCCGAACTCGATCGCACAGAAAGCGGCCGTAGCTGCCCTGAACGGATCGGAGAGTTTTATTGCCGAAATGGTTTCGGTCTTCAAGGAGCGGCGCGATTACATTATAAAAAGACTGAGGGCTATTGCGGGACTGACCTGTATCAGGCCACAGGGCGCTTTCTATGCCTTTCCGAATACATCCGCTTACTATACAAAAAAGTGCAATGGGAAAAAGATAAACAATTCCGTGGCATTGTGTGATTATCTTTTGGAAGAGGCACGGATTGCAGTTGTTCCGGGAGCAGCTTTTGGTGATGACAGGTATATAAGGTTTTCCTTTGCTACATCGATGGACAGTATTACCAAGGGGATGGACCGGTTCGAACAGGCGTTAAAGAAGCTTTCCTGAAAACCGCCGAGGGCCTTTGGCGAGAGCAACACTCGCAGGTGTTGCTCTCCACGAGCAAAGATCGGCATATAGACTTCCACATAAAGCTTTTGGGTGCGTTATCGGTCGGGGATGTACGAACAGGTACTATCCCCTCCCTGCTGCCTTCCCAAAAACATTATCTGAAAGTCTATAGATTGTGGCCGGATATTGCCGGCAGAGTTATCGCCCTGCTGCATTCCGTTTGGATGCCTTGAGTGGATTGACTTTGACGGCAGCCTTAGGGGCTTCAGTCTTCAAGTGTGTTGCGAGATTGCAATTTCCTCTCTTCCACTTCGAGGCTGGATCGGGATAGCTGCTGCAGTATTTCCCGGTCGGGAACTCTATGACCCGGCTGCAGCCTTCGCAATTCTCGACAACAGTATGACATGCTCCACCGTTGAAAGAACAACCTTTCTTGCTCATGAAGACGCAGCTAACCCCTTGTTTAATCGTTACACAGTCCATGGGAACCACCCCCTTTCTTTTTGATCTCTTTGGATCTGAAATCTCCCCGCAGACGTACGGGAATTTCACTGAACCAAATCGGCTTGGCCAAAAACCGTTATTATATAATAAGTGATCGGCAGGTTGTCAACAGAAATTTACAAAAACCGTAACAACTTAGCATTTTGAAAAAGCACGATAAAGAATCCAAAGAAATTGTATTGAATCAATAACTCAGGAACTCAAGAAAGAGTAAAGCATGGAAGGCAAAGTCTGACTGGTGGGACGCTGATACTGAGGAGACTGTTGCCATGCTTTAGAGATATGCCACTGATATGAGGTGTCTCGATTAGAATGATATAAGAATTTCCAATGTCGAAATCTCAATGTCCAATGTCCAAGGGACCATCTCCGGATTGGAAATTGGTTATTGAATATTGGCCATTGATCCTAACCCGGCAAAGCCGGAACCAAAGAGTTCACGGTTCAACCCTGAATGTTGAACTCTCAGGATAAAATCTCTGCAAATGCTTTACTGTAAAGGCGTTCCGGACGCAGTGAAAAATATTTTGCCAAAATTGTCGTTAATCTTATGGCTTAGTGACTAAAATGGTATGATAGAAACCTCCAAGTCCCTTACATCGGAGGCATTGCGGTGATCACTGACTATCAGTTTGGCTCAGTTACCGTCAACGGTCAGACATATCGTGCGGATCTTGTCATTTTTCCAAATGAAGTAAGACCAAACTGGTGGCGAAAAGAGGGGCACGCATTACATTTGGAGGATCTTGCAGGCATATTTGACAAGAACCTGGATGCCGTGGTCATTGGTACGGGGGCCTACGGGGTAATGAAGGTTTCTAAAGAGGTCACAGAAGCGGCCAAGGAAAAGAATGTGCGTCTAATCATTAAGAAGACCGGAGAAGCATGCGGCGAGTATAATTCCTTGGTTCAGGCGGGAAAAAGAACTGTGGCTGCGCTTCATCTTACCTGTTGAGAGCTGCTGTGCTATCCCACTCGGAACGCGAAAAGGCCCGGAACCTGCTGAAAGATATGAGAGAAGGGGTGACTCTTGAGCTCTATTACAGAGAGACGGAAGATGAGATCTTTTTCGGTCGCCTCCGGGATGCAGTACGTGAGATAGCCGGCTGTTCCAAGCTGATACGAGTGTCGGGACCCTTCAAAGAAGACTGTCACCTCGCCCCGTCCGTAAGAATCGTAAGCAGCTCGCGGCAGAACATCCGGTATGCCGCTCTGCCCCTGGGCTTTGAATTGGTCCCCTTCCTGAAGGCATGTACTGCTGCAGATGGAGACAACTCGCTCAAAGACGAGACCGCGGACTATTTGAGAGGCCTCACCCGGGATATTCTTATCCAAATCCTGGTCGCGGAAAACTGCCCGTCTTGTCCAATAATGGTGGAACTGGCGTGCCGGTTTGCATTCTCCTCACGGCACGTTAATATAGAAGTCATTGATATTGCGCATTTTACGTCAATGGAAACGGAATCTCGCATCCGTTCGGTTCCGGCAGCCATTATCGACCGCAGAGAACAGATAATTGGAGTAGCCGGCGAAAGATCGCTTTTGAAAGCAATAAAGAATGCGGCTTCCGAAGAAGGTCTTATAGAAATCCTGGCCTCGCTTCTTACGATAGGAAACAGCGATAAAGCCCGAGAGATTATTCTGGCCCAGGATAGACCGGACATGCTTGCGGATCTGCTGGGGAGAGAAGAATTCACGGTTCGCCTGGGAGCAATGGTGATAGTCGAAGGATTGCTTGAGGAATCGCCGGAAAAGGTGCGTGTGCTTGTTCCCGGGCTGATAGAGCTCCTTTCATCGACGAGCATGAATGTTCGGGGCGACGCAGCATTTGTACTCGGAAAAATAAGAGACAGCCGTGCTGCAGGACCTCTCACTCGCTTGCTGTCGGAAACGAATGAGGACATAGTGGAAATAGCCCGAGAGGCCCTTTCATGGCTGGAAGAAGAATGACACGGGGATGGGGTGTTTTGTGGTGAGAAGTTTAAGATGAAGTGGCACGAAATATCCATAGAATGTGAAGAAGACCTGGCCGAAGTCATTTCCGATTATCTCGTCGAGATTACGGGGAGGGGCATTGTGCTGGAGGATCTGGAGTCCGATGGGTCCCGTCTTCCGATGCAGCGTGTAAAAGCCTATCTGCCTTTTGCTGAAGCATCCGCCGACAAAATGACCGCACTGACCGGGTTTCTGGAAGGACGGATAAAGGGCTCCGGCAGCGTGGCCTTCCATTTTGTCCAGGATGAAGATTGGGCTCACAACTGGAAGGCCTTTTTCAAACCGCTTCGCCTTACGCAAAGGATTGTGGTCAAGCCATCCTGGGAGGAGTTTATTCCTGGAGAAGGGGACATCGTCCTCGATATAGATCCGGGAATGGCCTTTGGCACCGGCCAGCATCCGAGCACTCATCTCTGTATCGGGACTCTCGAAGATCTCTTGTCGGGAAAGGAATTCAGATCACTGAATCCCGAGATTAGAGTCCTGGATGTCGGCACTGGAACAGGCATTCTTGGTATGGCGGCTGCCGGACTGGGCGCCGATTATGTACTCGGGATAGATGTAGATCCGGAGGCGGTGGAAAGTGCTTCAAAAAATGTCTATCGAACCGGACTTGGAAATAGAATGGTGGTAAATGACGTGAACCTCGCCGACATTTCGGAAGAATTCACGATAGTATTGGCCAACATAGTCTATCGTGACCTGGTTGTACTCTGCCCACTTCTTTCGAAACGCGTAAAAAAGGGCGGTGTACTTATCCTCTCGGGGATCCTTGGCGAAGAGAAGGACGACCTTTTCGGGGGTTACGAGGCTGAGGGATTTTCCCTGCAGTCCGTGGCCGAAAACGGGGGCTGGGCCTGCCTGGTCATGTCCAGGAACCGGTGATATGAGGCGATTTTCTCTTCAGTCTGAAATTGTGCAGGGCAGAGCCGTGATAACGGGCTCTGATGCCCACCATATCAGGAACGTCCTGAGGCTGAGACGCGGCGGCCGAATTGATGTCTTTGACCGCTCCGGTGCGGAATATCCGGCGACTATTCTATCTATGACTGGTGATAGAATTGATATCCTTCTGGACGAAAAGACTTGCGGAGAGGAGATTCGCCTGCGCATCTCCGTCGGCCAGTCACTCCTGAAGGGCCAGAAGATGGACTTTTTGGTGCAGAAATTGACCGAACTTGGGGTCTCGGCGTTCCGGCCTTTTATTTCGGAGAGGTCTATTTCTCGTGGAGATATGGTCAAAATGCACCAGAAAAAGGCCAGATGGGAGAAAATCTCTGTAGAGGCAGCCAAGCAGTGCGGAAGAAACACTCTTCCGGCGATACATGATGTTTGCGATTTTTCATCCCTCTTGACTGCATGCGGGAGACACGACCTGAAAATAATATTTTGGGAAAAAGCTTCCGATAATAACTTGAGAAGCATTTTGTCGGCTTCCGATCCGAAAGAAGTTTGCGTTCTAATTGGGCCGGAAGGGGGCTTCCCGGCGGGGGAAGTCGAAACCGCGGTTGGGGCCGGTTTCTTACCGGCAAGGCTGGGGCCGTGTGTTTTGCGGGCGGAAACTGCTGCTTTGGCCGTAGTAAGCATTATCCAGTATGAGCTCGGTTATTTATCGGCGAGTTCAAATCCCTGTACGAGGTAGAGTGAAATGAAATGTCGCAAGTGTGGATTCACAAATCCGGATTACGTGGATAGTTGTAAGAATTGTCAAAAGGACTTGACTGAAACGAGATCGATGCTTGGCAATCTCGCTGCAACACCCGAACAGGTATGCTTTCTGTCAAAGCTTCTGCGTTCCGATGCTGAAATGAACCCGCACGAAGAGTCGGCGGCCTCTTCTCTTGACCGGACCATGCCGACAATGGGCGAAGAATCCATGCTCTCTGATTCAGAAGAGTCTCCTCCACCGGCTTTCGACCTCGCACAAATAGATTTTTCGGATCTGCAGAATGCTCCTGAGGTTCCGGAGTCGGTGAACCAGACAAAGAGCCCCGGCGAGACAGGTGTACCCGAAGACGAGCCGGATATCCTCCAAATCGAACTCCCTGATCTGGAGATAGAGGCAAAGTCCAGCGAAGAAACCAAAGGCGCCGAACGGGCTGAAGGGCCGGTTTTTTCGGAGATAGATTTTCCTGGTCTGCACATGGAACTCCCATCTGAAAAAGAAGTGGAACCCGAAGTTTCTGAAGAGCCGTCGTTTCCTCAACTCGAGTTCTCCGATCTGGGGATGGCGCCCGCTCTTCCGGATGAGACCGGGACGGAAAGTCCCGAGAAGCCCGGCCGCCCTCATCTTGACCTCTCCGACTTCGGAATAGGTATTGCGTCTCAGGAAGAAACCGGCCCGGGAGATTCTGAAAAGCTGGATTCTTCCGAACTCGACTTTGCCGGTATGGAGATGGAAATTGCTCCCCGGGATGAAACCAGAAACGATGCCTCTGAGGAGTCTGACCTTCCTCAGCTCGACTTTGCCGACCTGGAAATAACATTGAACTCTCCCGGCGAGCAAAGGAGCCCGGAGGAGTCGGAAGAAGCCCGGAACGAGGCAGACCGAATATTCCTGGATCTAGATGATAAAGCAAGCCTTGATTTCCTGCTGCAGCCTGAAGAACAGCCCTCCAAAGAACACGAAGAGCCACCGGCCATACCGGCAGAAGACAGTCCGAATAAGACCATAAGACTGGATAAAGCAGGGCGCACCAAAAGAGGGGATAAGGACAAAACCCCGCCACCTGCTTCTACCGGCGCTTCGGGCCGCAAGGGACGAGGAGGGAAGAAAAGCAAAGATCCTGCTCCGGCCCTTGCTTTTTCCGGTTTAAGGGACTCGGCCGAAAATAATTGTTCCAGATGGCGCAGGATTTTGGTTCGTATTCAAGGCGCATCAAAGGGCGCATACTTGCCGTATGTAACCTTTGGTGCAACGCGGAAGACGGACCAAAAGACGCGCAAGGTGGGACAATTACTTTTGGCCGCGTCCCTTAACCTCCATCTGGACCGTGCCGGCTTTTTTAGGAGACTATGGGCCCTTGCCTTTGATTTGTGCCTTTTATCCTTGCTGATGCTCTTTCTCATGCTTGCAACAGTAGTCGCGGTGAGGACGGCGCCCGGGTCCTCCGAAGGAGTTTCAGATTTCATTGCCCTTGTTCTCTCGCCTTTGCCCTTCGGTATGATCCTCTTCGCAGCGGTTTATTCAGTTTTTTTTCATGGGTATTCAGGACAAACCCCGGGGAAGATGCTTTTTGATCTCAAAGTGGTCCATACCTCGGGGCTGCCGCTTAATTATGCACATTCGTTTCTGCGGCTGGCAGGCGCTGTCTTATCGGCGATTCCTCTCTCCCTGGGCTTTTTCTGGGCGGCATTTGACAAGAATAGACAAACATGGCATGACAAATTGACAGACACTTATGTTATTCGGATAATATGAGCTTCATGCAAAACGTCCTCTTTTGCCGCACCCTGTAAAATGGTTGGCATTGACTCAGTGCCCCCGTGATGCCTGGCAGCTTTCAACTGCTCTGCGCACATCTGTCGCGGTCCTATTTGACAGGGCAGGTCTCTGCGTCAGGCTCAGATTTTAATCCTCAAAATACGTCCAGTATTCCCCGGTTAAAATCTTCGCCTTCCTTGACCTTGGCCAAAATTGAACATTTTGCAAGAAGCTCTGAAGGTCTATATGATTACGGCAGTCTTGTCAACCATATGCGGACATCACCCGGGATTTCGCCCTGCCGATATCCGCTGTTGTGGACAGACATTTCTATTTTAATGGAAATGTTGTTCTCCACACAACGGCCGTCTATTTCGCCAGTCTCTTCGGCCTGCCTGCTAACCTGTTGTAATTTGTAACAACGTCCTCGCCACAAGATCTGGCCTGGATGTTGCTGCCAGAAAGTAATAGCCATCGCCCTGCGGGCATGTCGTCTAATGCCCTTCTCGGTGAACGGACAATGGTGAACATGTTCTCGATGAGTAGACTTTGACAATGCGTGTGTAACGCAGGGGGAAGAAGCATGAGAAGGCACGGTAAACTGGTTCTGTTGTTGGTTTGTTTGTTGAGTCTACTGATCGGGATTCCGATCTCGTACGGTGCAAAAATGCCGAGGCTCGGATGGAAGGGGCCGAGGGTTGTGGGTCTGGAGAGACCGAGGGAATACAGAGAAGGCGAACTCTTGGTCAAGTTCAAGCGAGGAATCAGGCCGCGAGCCGCCTCTGCCTACCATGCCGGCATAGCCTCGGAGGTCAAACGGCGGTTTGCAAGAACCGGGATTGAGCATATAAAACTCAAGGCCGGTCTCAGCATGAAAGAGGCAATTGAACGCTACAGGAAAGATTCGAACGTAGAATATGTGGAGCCCAACTTTGATGAGTTCGTAAAAAGTCGAAAAGTACTGCTTTTTGTCATTCCGGCGGAAGCCGGAATCCAGTCTATTCAAGTAGTTACGGGGGAGCTGGACCCCGGTTTTCACCGGAGTGACGACTTTTTACGAGACCATCAACTTTAGATTTCATATCTACGATATCCTGCCTGACAATTATAATGTTATGGGGGTATCGGGTTGACTCCACTTAATCGCCCGCAATTAACTGAATTATCTGAATTTTGGTCCATTTCTTATGACAAGAGGCGCAAGTAGCCAAAAAGCCTGTCTATTCAGAGTGATAACGAATATGAACTGGAGTCA
>JAZDGK010000279.1:0-3861 GCA_043806955.1 Pseudomonadota bacterium
CAGCATGTTATATAGACTTTCAGATAATGTTTTTGGGAAGGCAGAAGGGAGGGGATAGTACCTGTTCGTACATCCCCGACCGATAACGC
Source organism: Pseudomonadota bacterium (assembly GCA_043806955.1). Lineage (GTDB taxonomy): Bacteria > Desulfobacterota > QYQD01 > QYQD01 > JAZDGK01 > JAZDGK01. The sequence goes on from JAZDGK010000279.1 coordinate 90, forward strand.
ACCCAAAAGCTTTATCTGGAAGTCTATAGCATGGTTAAAGTCTAGGTTTTACAAGGTCTGAACGTGGACATAAATAAGTGTCCCAATATTGATGATGTCGTAAAAAGTCGTCACTCCGGTGAAAACCCGAGTCCAGCTTGCCTGTAACTACTTGAACAGACCGGATTCCGGCTTCCGCCGGAATGACAAAAAAAGCAGTACTTTTCGACTTTTTACGAACTTATCAGAACCAATGGGCCATTACCCCCACTTTCCGCAGTAGATCATCCTTGAGGATCCCTTAAGTCCACGGGGCTCCTGGAACGAAATCGATGCAACGGTCGACCCATCAAATTTCTTCCTTAACTTTAAATTTTTGAAGAATTTTTTTTGAAAAGAAAGCGCAATCTTTACGGAGAGAGACGAAATTCTTTGCTTTTCATGAAGGTTTCATGCATTAGATGCAAAGAAAAAGACGATCCTGGCCTGGCTGAAAAATTGCAAAGGCATAGTTGAAAAGTCCGAGGGTTAACCATGCGTCTGGTAATGACTTTGTTTTTCCTCCTCCTGCCGATGGTTCCGACCTTCCTGGCCATCAGAGATGTAGTGCACAGGCCTTTCGCCGATCCGCAAAAAAAGATGATCTGGCTGCTGGTAATTGTATTTTTACCTGTCCTCGGAGGAATAGTCTATTTTATACTAAAGAAATTGAGACCAAATGCCGACAAAATTGCTTGACACCGGAAATTCACTCATTGTAAAAGGTTTATACCTATTCAGTATTCAGCAGACGCCCATCAGCGAAGCCTTCATTCTCGGCATACCGATCACAACTGACTCTGCGGAATCTGAGCGAAACGAAGAATGTGTCTTTTCTTTGTCAAGCCGATGGGTAGACATTTTCAGAAACCAGCGACGGAGGAACGTATGAGGCCAAAAAGCATATGGCTGATCTTTTTTCTGGTATTGGCTTTCTTGCCTTTGTACCCCGCGGGCGCTGAAGAGCTTAATAAGCCGAGCAGTGCGGTGCAATTGGCTGCTGCTCCGTCCGGTCTGGAAGAAGAAGCTTCGGATGCACTCGCGTCGGAAGCGGAATTTGATATCCCCATAACGGTCAATGATCGTGTCAAATTCTTCATAAATCATTTTCAGACCGCAAAAAGGAAACCATTCCGCAACTGGCTGTCACGTTCGACCCGTTACATTCCCCGCATGCGTGAAATACTCCGCGAGAACGGGTTACCCGAAGACCTTGTCTATTTGGCTATGATCGAGAGCGGATTCAACGTGCGCGCATACTCGCCTGCTCATGCCTGTGGACCATGGCAGTTCATAAAGGAAACGGGCGAGAGATACGGGCTTACAGTCGGTCGCTGGCTGGATGAGCGGCGCGATCCTGACAAGGCAACAACCGCCGCCGCGAAGTACTTGAAGAAGTTGTATGAAGAATTCGGCTGCTGGTACCTTGCTGCTGCCGGCTATAACGCCGGAGAAAACAGGGTTAGAAGGGGTATCAAAACATTTGAGAACGCAGACTACTGGGACATGTGCGCGTATGACCTGTTCAGCCGGGAAACAAAGGACTATGTGCCCCAAATCATAGCTGCCGCGATTATTGCCAAGACCCCTGAAAGATACGGTTTTAATGATGTAGACTATCAGGAACCGCTCAGGTGCGCCAGAATTAATGTGCCTCCCCAGACCGATTTGAAAGCCGTGGCATTGGCATGCGGGGTGGATTATCAAATGATCGGCGTACTTAATGCCGAGCTTGTTCAGGGTTGCACTCCGCCTTATGGCACATACAAGATCAGCATACCCGAGGAGTCGAGAGAACCTTTTGGTGAGAATTTCCACCGGGTAAAACGTGTAACAGAGACGCGCTACCACAAATACATCACCGGAAAAGGCGATACCGTTGCCAAGGTCGCGAAAAGACTCGGGGTTTCGAAAAATGTGCTGGCTCGTACTAATAAGATCAAGGGGAAACGACTGAAGGCGGGAAGAGTGCTGAAAATCCCGTACCAGGTCGAGCTTTTTGTTTTGTCTCCCAAAGGCCATAAGAGCCCGATCAATCTCGCTTGTATTGAGACCGGGGATGTCGGCGGTAATGAACAGGAAGAGCAGAGTGCCTACACTGTTCAGAAAGGAGATACTCTTTTCAGTGTTGCAAAACGGTTCGGCTTGCCCCTGGATTCACTTCGGAAACTGAATGACCTGTCGGAAGATCAGAAGATACGGGTAGGCCAGAAACTGGCTGTTGCCTCTCCGGCCGGGAAGGCGGAGATTGCCGATAAAAAATCTTTAAAGAAGTTGATTGTAAAGGCGAAAAAAGACACCCGATATACTTATTACAGGGTGCGAAAAGGCGATACCGTTTGGCGAATTGCCCAGAAGTATCGCGTGATACCGGCCGAAATACGTTCCTGGAATAACCTGCAGGATAATACCCTCCTACCGGGGGCCAGACTCAAACTGAAAGTCAGTTAGTTCGGCCTGCGAACCGGAGACTCCCCAAACCGGCAGTCGGGACTCGACTGTCAGCGTTCAGCATGATTCAAGTGATTTTTTGGGGCCTTGTGGGCAGCCCGGGCGGAAATGATATTTGGGCCGTCCCCCCACTTTCGTGGAACTGGCAGTGGATCATCCCAAGTCCGACAGACTCTCAGTGGGAGCGGGTTCTTTCGGCTTCGCCGGTTCTTGGCCAGGTTTGTTCCGGCTTGAATGCCTGGCCACGGAAGCCGAAGACGCTCATGTCGAATTTCTCAATCTCTGTCGATAATTCCTCTACACAGGAATCAACAAAATCGGTTGTCAGTTGCGTTCCGACAACCTTTGAGAGGCTTTCCTTATCGCTGTCAAGGGCGTCTCTTCCCAGTCCCGCTTTAAGGCAAATCAGATCGCACAGATTGACTATGGAAGAGATGTCTCTGGGGTCGAAAAAAGACCTCGGGGTATGATGGGACTGAATACCGTCTACGATGTTTTCGGGCAGATTCCATGCTTCCATCAAATAGCCCCCTATTTCCGCATGGTCGGTTCCCAGGAGTTCCCGTTCCGCACTGTGATACGATACTTTTTGTTCAGTTGCCATATCCAGAACCGGCCCATATTTAGTCCCCATGTGCTCATGCAGGACGATTTTACCGACATCGTGCAAAAGGGCAGCAGTATAGATTGCATGATCAGGGGGATATCCCAATCTCTTCAACAGGATCTGAGACAAAAGGGCAGTGCTTATCGAGTGCATCCACAGTTGATTTTGTGCCGGCATGGATCCGTTATGTCCGCCTCGGAAGATATGAATGCAGTTGCTTATCATAACCAGTTCCACCAAATGTCTATGCCCGATCAAGACCACGGCTGTGGACAGAGAATCAATCTTGCGCCTGAGGCCGAAATAAGCGGAATTGCACAGCTTCAACACGTTCGCCGTAAGTGCCTGGTCATTCCGGACCAGCTCCACTATGTCGGATGCCGATGATCTGGGATTGTTCACCAGGGCAAGGATCATCCGGCTGATCTCAGGCATAGGTGGAATCTGGTGTATGCGATTCAAGATTTCTGATTTGTTTATCATTTGGCTTTTCTCCTGCACCTCATGAGGCCTGCGTCAAGATTCTTATCGGTACTTAATGACAATTTCATGATTAAACGACGGTTTAGGCCTAACGGCTCCTGCATCGCCTCCCTTCAGGAACCGCGTTGATGCTTAGGGACGTGGACATGAATAATTATCCCATCTTGCTTGTCTTTTGATCCGGCTTCTGTGTTGCATCAAGGGTTACATATC
>JAZDGK010000280.1:0-30975 GCA_043806955.1 Pseudomonadota bacterium
TTTTGGTTTCTTCGCCGGTCTGTACACTTTTCGCGTACACTCAAGTGCCATTGCCATGCCTCAATATCTTCAACCCGTTCAATCTTCATCGCTCTCTAACCTTGAACCGTGAACCTTGGAACTTTGAACCTGAGTAGTTACTGGTTTGTTTCGTTTCCTTCTTCACTCCCGTTTAGAACTCGGAACTCGAAAGGAAACACGTAGCTCGCAATACGTAAGTCACAACCCGCTCGCCATTCCGCACTTGGTCGTCCCACCTTCACACCTGCTCACCTTCTCACCCTCTATCTTTTCCCATTCCGAGATCCGAAATGAGAAGGCAGGCTCCGCCCCTGTCGGTTACATTCGATTCGCCGTATGCAATTCGGAATAGCATAATCGATAGTGGAATGTGCAAGCGTCATACCAGCAATGTTTGTTCACCGTTGACCGTTGACCGTTCACCGACAAGATGCCCCAGGCAGACACTCCTATGTGCATTTGGGCCGGTACCTTGGTTGGCGAGTTCCTTGGGTGTCGGCAGCTTATGGGTCGTTGCCTGTCAACTTTCTGACAGTTCCACCCGGTATAACGTAAACGTTCACCGTTATCCGTTCACCGTTGTCCGCAAGAAACCTAAGAGCATTCCTTCGGTGAACGATCATTAGATGCTGGTTCCAGGTTCTGGTTCCAGGTTCAGAGTTCACAGTCAAACTTGGAACTGTAAACTTTGAACCATCAAATATCGAGTATCGAGCCCGTTTTTCGGCCACCGCCCCGTGCGAAAAACGTCTTCTCGGTGAACGGTCCGCGGTGAACGGTTACGGTATGACTGAGTCGCATGGATGGTTTTCGGCTCAACTGACATCAATCCGGCGTATGAATTCCGGGCGGCATGATCAAAGCAGCTATCCGGCGTATCCGTTCACCGTTCACCGAAAAGACGTTGCTCGCGATTTTCAGGTAATGTTTGGCTCCTGGTCTTTGGTTCCTCGTCTTTTGGCATCAGGAACTAGAGACCGAAACAGGATACGCGATCACCGTGACCCTTTGCCAAAAAACGCTTTTCAGGTTCTTACGAACAATGGTGAACGGTCACTATCCGGCATATTGTTTGCATAATGAGTGCGTGGCAGACTGCGAGTCTTTGCATTTCGGATTGCGGATTATGGGATGACAATGGACGACGGGCGATAGACCATAGACGATAGAACCGAAGAGACAAGGAATGGTCTGCGGTCAATGGTCTATGGTCGTGTGGCAGAGCGCACTGTCGGTGAACGGTCAACGGTCAACGGTGAACAAATAATAGCGGTGAACGGTCAACACCCCAAGATAAGTGTCGTAGTACCGACATACAACCGGGCTCGCATGCTCCGCGATTGTATTGACTCGATACTCTGGCAGGAATTCAGCGATTTCGAGCTTATCATCGTCAGCGATGGATCGACTGACGATAGTGAAACAGTTGTTCGGAATTATGGTGATCCTCGTATATTGTTTCTCAGAAAGGAAAACGGCGGGCAGGCGTCGGCACGCAACTTGGGGATAGAAAGCTCAAGAGGGGAATACATATCGTTCTGCGACGATGATGACCGATTCCACCCCGATCATTTGAAGGTTCTAAGCGGCTTTCTGCACGTTCATACGGAATTCGGCCTAGCCTATACCGACGCACTCTGGGTTTACAATGATGGGTCGAGGAGGAAACCGGAGGCAAAACTTTCACAGGACTTCAATAGGCAAACACTGGAAAACTTTAACTACATCAATCCTCAAACCGTACTCCTCAAGAGAATACTCCTGGAAGAAGCCGGCTTCTTCGATGAAACACCGGGGATTCGCGGACTCGAAGACTGGGAATTCTTTTTGCGCCTTTCCGACGTTTCCGAATTCGCACATATCAGGAAAGCTACCGTCACGTATACGGTTCATGCCGGAAGTTCAAGTCAGGCCAATTCCGGATACGATTACAATCGGGCTTTCTACCTGGTAAGAAAGAAACGGTTCCAGCATCTGCTCTCCAGATGGGGGCACGCTCTCTTTGACCATGTTGACCACATGTATCCATTCCATTTGGTTCAATGCTTCATAAATAACGGGGAGTTCGAAGAGGCCATGAACACGGCTCTGCTGCTCCATGATCTCCACAAGGAATATGCCGGAGAGAACGAATCCGGAATTTTCGCCGGCCTTTCAATACTGTTTTCCCTCGGAATAAGCAGCTTCACATTAGGCAACAAGAACGAAGCCGGGGGGTTTCTGAGGAGTATTGCCGGGGATCATGCTTATCACGCGATCAGGCCCCGGTTTGATCGATTCGTGCACGAGTACGCAGAAAGGATGCCTGATAGCGATCTTCGGGCCTTGCTCAGTGGAATCTTCCCCTCAGAACCCGCACCCAGACCTACAGGTATGAGTTGAAGAGTGCATGGCCCTGCTAGTCCTGCCCTTTACCCACAAGCAATGCTGGGGAATGGCTGAAAGCCGTTGGTGATCATATGCTATTGAAGTAGCATCATAACTTCCTCTCCACCATCCTGGGGGAGAGGATCGAGGTGAGGGGGAAACCGGCATGGTTAGGCCCCCTCACCCTGCCCGTTCACAATGCTATGCAGGACTTATGGGTAAAGGGCAGTGCTAGTCCGTGTTCATCTGCGTCCCGTGGCGTCCTGAAGATTAATTGAAGTTTAATTTAAATCTAGCTTAAGCTTTTACTCCTTTCACCCGAAAGGTATGGATAAAGCGAGGAATGCGGTCTAACCCCCACAATGTCAAAAGCTTTATGAAAACCAAGCCACAGCAAGGCAAAGCGTCTTAAACGCACTGATATCTGTGGCAGAATTCTTGACAGTACTTCTTGACCCAAAAGGAGAACGAAAGTGATAGCGAGTGAGTTAATCCCTACCGCAAGAGCAGTCGTCGATGTCAACCGTCCCTGCAATGCCAAATGCCGGATGTGTTATTACGCCCATAGTAATGAGAACTGGTCCAAGCCGTTGGAAAAAGTGAAAGAGGAGTTACTGGCCGCAAAAGAACGCGGAAACACATCGGTCGATTTTACCGGCGGCGAGCCGACAATTCATCCGCAGATGACGGATATTATTGCTTTCTCCGAATCCATCGGACTGCATACCTGCATCATCACAAACGGCCTGGCTCTGGAACGGATCCAAAGACTGTCAGGGGCCGGCTGCCGCGAGTGGCTCGTATCACTACATGGCTTTGAAGGCCGGCACGATGATCTCCTGAACGTCCAGGGGGCTTGGAATAAGGTAAACCAAACCGTATCCTACCTTAATCAAAACGGCTGTTTCATAAGAGTAAACTGCACTCTCACCAGGTATAACACCCCGGACCTTCCAAAACTGGCACGGCATTATATCGAATATGTAAACCCCGGGATAGTCAACTTCATCAATTTCAATCCTCATTATCAATGGGGAGAGCAGGATCAGCCGGAAATATATAACAGGTTGAATGAGGTCCAGATTCGAGTTTCAGAGGTTTCGCCTTACTTGAAAGAGGCCCTTGATATCCTTAACGAGAAAAACCTCTGGGCCAACGTCCGCTATTTCCCTTTCTGCCGGCTGAAGGGCTGCGAGACACATATCTGCAACAATCCTCAAGTAATGTTCGATCCCTACGAATGGGACTACGGGGTCGCGCCAAAGACGACCGAAAGATATCTGGAACATGGGAGAAGACTCCAGCAGAGCATCGGATCGTCTGAAGAAGCCTGCGGTCAATGCGGCATTCTCAACGTGTGCGGGGGTATTCACCGGAACTATGCAAAGTTTCACGGCTATTCGGAACTCGAATCGTATTCCGAGCAAAGCGACGAGCCGTATTACTTCAAAAAGGATGTAGAGGCGGATATCATCATCCCCGTATATGAACCCAATGCCAATTTACAGCAATTACTCTCTGAGCTCGTTGAGAAGAGCATTCCTCCTTATAATATAATAGTTGCGGACCGGCGCCAGAGTGCTGCCAGGAACAGGAACTGCGGGCTTAGTCGTTCCCACAGCCCCTACGTAATAATGTGTGACGATGATATAACCAACTTGCCATATGGATGGAATCGCCACATGATTGATGTTCTTAAACAAAGCAGGCACGTAACGGCATTGTCTGCTCGACTTCTGAACAAGGACGGCTCGGCCGGCCGGAATACCGCCAACAATTTCGACCTGAGCAGACCGGTTGTAACCGTCAGCATGATTCCCACCGCCTGTTGTGTTTTCCGTCGAACCGACCTGCGCTTTGACGAGAGGTATGTCCGGGCAGGCTGGGAAGATACTGATTTCTTCATGCAGATGAAAGCTGAATACGGAGGGCGCCTCGCCATTCTCAACGGAGTGCAGGTGGTACACCTCAATGAAGAGAAGAACGTGGGAGGGGTCGGGAATGATTACAACCGCCGGTTATTCCAGCAAAAGTGGGAACCTGAGCAGGCAAGGAGTGAGACCCCGGCCGTTGCATCTGCGGAATCAGATGATGTCCGGGTCAAGATTCGAAAATACCTCGAACAAGGAGATTTAACAACTGCCGTCCTTCTGATTCAAAAAGCTATCGGCCAGAGCAGCGACGGTGACGGGGAATTGTACGACTATCTGGGCTATGCCTGCTGGCAACTGGGAGAACAAAAAAGGGCGCTGGAATGCTTCCATCAGGCTGTTCTGCTCAGGCCGGACGATGGGGACATATGGGCCAACTTCGTTGACGCGGCATACCAACTGTCCGAATTCAAGATAGTCGAGGATTATTTGAAGGATGTAATTCAGGCTAATCCGGAGATGAATGAATACAGATATATCCTTGCCGGCTGCCTGTACAAACAGGAAAAGCACGAAGAAGCCAAAGATGTCTTGATGGTCCTGCTGCGAAAAGACAACAGCCATGTGGAGGCGAGGCGCCTGCTGGAGGAAATCAACGCAAAGGGATGCTCCCGGATCTCAAATTGCGGCTGTCAAGACGAATTATCCATAGATATCAGGACGTTCAATCGCGCAAAGTTCATAACCAGGCGTGGATGCATAGACATAGGGCACATCTGCGATATCGATTGCCTCTTCTGCTACCATCGTTTTGAGGATCGTGGTAAACGCCGTTTCTTGACAAAAGAACAGATTATGGAACGAATGAAACGGGATCGTGAACAGTATGAAATCGAGGTCACCGATTTTACCGGAGGGGAGCCGACAATACACCCTGATATAGTGGAAATCGTAAGATACGGAAATGAAATCGGCAATCGCATCTGTATCATCTCGCACGGCCAATGGCGAAAGATGGACAGAATTGACGCCGTTATCGATGCCGGGATCCACGAATTCCTCATCTCTATTCATGGCGTCCAGGAAGACCATGACCGGCTGACCAATCCAGGGGCGTTTGAAAGAATCATGAACAGTATCGGCCACCTGGAAAAACGAAATGTAAAATGGCGGGCCAACTGCGTAGCCAATGCTCTGAACATGAAGAGATTGCCCGATTATGCAAAGATGCTGACATCTCTATCCTATCCACCGGGAAATGCAAATTTTATCGTCTTTAGTCCTCTTGCCGGGTGGCATTCCCGGAAAGAGATCGATTTCCAGGCGAAGCATGCGGAGCTCGCGCCCTATCTGAAGGAAGCCATAGGAGTATTCTCGGGAAAGAACGTATGGACAAACGTTCGTTACTACCCCATGTGCATGCTGCCCGGGCTGGAAAAACATATTACCTGCTTCCCCCAGATCTGCTACGACCCATTTGAATGGGATTACCGCTCGTACTCGAACGCCGACGCGAGCACTATCAGGGAAGTATACAAAAAGGGCAAGGAAGCGGGTATTTACGCCGAGACTGAAGACAACCTTTTCCACAATGCGTGGTCATTGATGCAGTCCCAAAGGTGCTATCGAAAAGCGCCGCAGTGCGTGAGTTGCAGGCTACGGCTCATCTGTGACGGAGTTGCAGCGCAATATATGGAGCGTTACGGGTTCGATGAACTCGCGGCACAACCCGGCGAGCTCATTCAAGATCCCATTCATTTCAGGAGACTCTGCGAACCGGCTGTGGGATCGTCCCGGGCCGAAGCCGATCGCAATGCAGCATGAACAAGAACCAAAGACATATTAATCAGGAACTCAGGAACTCAGGAAAAAATTAAAGAGAAGAGCATCTTGCAAAAGTCTCATAACTGGCGTTCTCGTCATTCCGACGAACCCCGGATCGGAGTCCGGGGCAAGCGCCGGAATCCAGTAATTTCAGGCAGATTACGATACTCCTGGACACCGGTTTTCACCGGTGCGACGACTTCCACAAGCGCCTCGAGAAGAAAGGTTTTTCTTCCTTTCTCCTGACCTGATTTCCTGAGTTCCTGATTATGGAAAGAGTATGAAGTTATTGGTTGGACCGGGGTTACGTGATCCGCGCGGGGACGAGGCTTTTCTCGTCACAGCGCTAAAGAAGGCGGCCGACATCAGGACCTTCGACGCTGACTCCGGTGATTTCCAGAGTGTTCTAAAGAGTCTTCCATATGGATGGCATCCCGATGCCGTTCTGGTCAGAGACGCCGAGTTTTACAGGCTGCCCGGCGGTCTTGAAAGAGCCGAATGTCCTGTCGTCGGCCTCATAGGCGATTATAACCTCTCCCTCAATCGCATGCTGCCCATAATGGATATGTTCGACTACTTCCTGTGTGACAGCAAGGGCGTCCGCATATTCAGAAGACTGGGATACCGGAATTGTGAATTCTTTTGTCTCTACGGTTATGATCCTGGGTTCCATCGGGATTACTCAATGCCGAAAGAGTACGACATCGTTTTCATAGGCAATCTGAACTACAAAGTTCAACAGGAAAGGCTGAATTACCTGCATCGGCTGGCAAGTCTGGGCAGAAAGTTCAGAGTGTACATAGATCAAATGATATTCGGCGCCGAGTATGTGAATATCCTCAATCGGTCGCATCTTGTATTCAATAGAAGTATTAGAGACGAGGTCAATATGCGCTTCTTTGAAGCGCCGGCATGCGGTGCGGTCGTGATGAATAATCATATCGGCGAGCTCGATCTGCTTGGATTCCGTCCGGGCCAACACTACCTGCCGTACGAAGACAGCCTGGAAGAGGCTGTGACCAGGTACTTCGAATGGCCCGAAAGCAGGCGTGTATCGCTTAAGGAAGAGATGCGCTGCACTCTGCAGGGGCATTCTTATGAGAAGCGTGCATACGACATGGTTGAGCACCTTCAAGAGATCGAAATCGATCTACCAAAACGGAAGTCCTTCGCATCGCAAAGGGACATGAATCAGAGATGGGCCAGATATGTGTCCAATCAGGTACATATACCGGGAATGGGCTGGGTGAACGGAAGTCTTCATCCGATACCCGTACAATGGCAGAGATACCTGGTTGATCATGAACTGGAAATCGAGAATCTCGACTTCGAGATGTGGTTCTGGTGGATGGACATCCTCGAGGCCTCCGGTCTGAAAGAGTATCTCTGCAAATTCATGACAGAAAGACTGCTCGTGCTGGAGTCATTTGGGTGCTACCAGGAGATCCAGGAAAAAATACGATCAAAACTGAACAGACAGATGTATGGGTTTTCGATGTCTTAGGTAGCCTGTCGGTAAACGGTCAACGAATAGACATTGTAGGGTGGGCTTTGCCCACCCTAGCCTTGCGTTTGACATGCGAATCCGGTGGGCAAAGCCCACCCTACAAGTATGCCGGTTTTGGGCGCTTGCGAGGCGCACTGTCGGTGAACGAAAAATGCCGGGCTTATCCTGTTGCATAATCGTTAAAGATGAGGCCCATAACCTGCCGCCTCTTCTTGAAAGCCTTGCCGGATTATGTGACCAAATCGTGGTCGTGGATACCGGATCCTCGGACGGCACCCCTGAAATGGCTCTCCGGATGGGCGCAGACGTTCTCTCGTTTCCGTGGACTGATTCCTTTTCAGATGCGCGCAACGAGTCTCTGCGGCACGCAAGACACCCGTGGCTCATGTACCTCGATGCCGATGACCGTCTTCCTGAAGCCTCGATAGCAGCAATTTCCAAATTAAAACAGAATCAGCCCACGTTAGCCCATGCCTTCACGATCAAAAGCACCCTGGACGGAGTCTCCGGGATGGCGTGCGTACAGATTCGCATGTTTCCCAACATCAAGGGCCTTCGCTTCAGATACAGGGTTCACGAGCAGATACGGCCCTCGCTTATGGAGAACCACCTCCCCATTTTGCCGGCGAATGTCGAAATCATCCATACCGGTTATGTCGACCGTGCTGCCGTAGCAGGAAAACAGAGAAGGAATTTGAATCTGCTGCAAAGGGATCTCGTCCTCTTTCCGGGAGATCCATTCCTGCATTACCTTGCCGGAATGGCTTGGCTTGATCTGGGGGAGGCTATCGGCGCCAGGGAATCGTTCCTGAATTCCTGGGAATTCGCGTTTGACCGTTCGGATCTAAAGCATATCGCACTTGGGTCAGCGCTGGAATTGGCGGATTTGGCGTTTGAAGACAAGGACACAGGGGTCGCTTCGGAATGGCTGAGAAAGGCTGAAACGATCGATAAAGAATACCCGCGCTGTCTCTATTTAAGGGGCAGGATTTGTCTCGAGACAGGGGATGAAGAAAGAGGGCTTGATTGTCTAACGATGCTTCTGGACTGTCATAATCCCGACCTGCTCCTTCCTTTGGACCTCAATATGCTCAAGGCGAGAAGCGCCGCTCTTGCAGGCCAGGCATACATCAAGAGCGGACGCCCACACGAAGCTGTTTCCGTCTTGAGCAAAGCCGAAGAGCTAATCGCACGTCACCCCTCCCGGAAAATATGATTACGAACTTCGACTGATGCATCTGGAACCCTCGGCATATTTCGTGCTGAGTGTTTGATTGAACCACGATTCAAGAACAATTCTCCCGAGGCTATCTGCCTATTGACTTTTAAATCGGCGTGGTGCAGTATAAGACAGTGTTTAGTAGAGGTTAGGAAGGATACCTTTTGCGGGCCATGAAAAAGACATCACGATACACGGAAGCCGGTGTTGATATCGGTGCGGCAAACGAGTTTGTAAGCAGGATAAAGCCCTTGGTGAGTTCCACTTTTAAGAGTGGCGTCGTTACCGACATAGGGGGCTTTGCCGGTCTGTTCTCTCTGAGTACGACCAGGTATAAGAAGCCCGTTCTCGTTTCCTCTACCGACGGTGTGGGCACCAAGCTCAAGATTGCTTCCATGCTCAACAAGCACGATACTATCGGAATCGATCTTGTGGCCATGTGCGTTAACGACATAATCATTTACGGCGCACAGCCCCTCTTTTTTCTGGACTATTTTTCAACAGGGAAACTCCTTCCTGATACCGCAGTCGATGTCATTAAAGGTATAGTTGAAGGTTGCAAAGAAGCCGGATGCTCTCTGATTGGTGGTGAGACGGCCGAGATGCCCGGCTCACATACGGCTGATGAATATGATCTGGCAGGATTCGTTGTGGGCGTTGTCGAGCAGGATAAAGTTATTGACGGATCGGAAATATCCGTAGGAGATAAACTGATCGGTCTCGCATCCAGTGGATTGCACAGTAACGGCTATTCGCTCGTACGAAAGGTTTTCCTCGAACACCTGAAATGGGATCTTGATCGCGAGGTACCCGAATTGGGCCAAAAGCTTGGAGAAACGCTGCTGGAGCCGACTAAAATATACGTGAAGACCATCCTGAATATCACTAAGACCCTGAAAGTGTCCGGAATCGTTCATGTAACGGGTGGGGGGTTCATAGACAACATACCGCGAGTTCTTCCTCAAGGCGTTAAAGCCGTGATTCACAAGGGCTCCTGGGACGTTCCTCCGATATTTAATCTGATACAGAGTAAGGGCGGTATCAGTGAAAAAGAGATGTTCCATGTCTTCAATAACGGGATCGGCATGATCCTGATCGTCCCCTCTGAAAACAGCCAGGAAGTACTTCAGCAGGCGGAAGGCAATAAAGAAAAAGCCTGTATAATCGGCGAGATAGCCCGTCGTGAGAAGGAAGACGCCCCCATCCAGATAGTGGACTGAATCGAATTACGCCTGGTTAGTGACCGCTCGGGAAAAAAACACTACTAATCCAGTACAAAGTAAATAGCAGGACCAGCCCTAATCCTACACTCCATCCTATGAGTTGTTTTTCAACCCGGAGGAGCGGTTCATATTCCATTTTCTTCAACTCGTCCGCCAGCTTGGGCTCTTCTGTTTTCTGCTGTAGCTTTTCCTTTGCCATAATCTTCCCCTCTGCTTGTATGTAACCGTTCACCGTGGACCGTTCACCGAAAAGACGTTTTTCGCACGGGGGCGGTGGCCGAATAACGGGCTGGATACTCGATATTTGCTGGTTTTAGGAGCCTGTCGGACTTAGGGATGATCTACTGCGGAAGTGGGGGGAACGGCCAGTATCCGTTCACCGTTATCCGTTCACCGTTGTCCGACGGAACATGTCCGGATTCCCTCTGGTTTAAGGTGAATGTACCATCCTTGAATCAGCCCCAGTGATTCATGCGGCTGAAGAGCACCTCTTCGGTGAACGGTCAACGGTCAACAGTGAACGGTTATTATGCGCCTCAACTTCGTGAATATTTGGTCTCGTTCCTCCACTTCCTCGTGACGATCCCCTAAATCCGACAGGCTCCTAGGTTCACGGTTCACAGTTCCAAGTTTAACCGTGAACTCTGAACCGTGAACCTGGAACCAGCATCTAATGATTGTTCACCGAAGTAATGCTTTTAGGGTTTTTGCGGATAACGGTGAACGTTTACGATTGGCGGCCATCTATGCTGTTGAAGAACCCGAATTTTGGAGATGATGGTCATCCGAGCCGTGGAGAACAAACCATGGAGGTCTCGGTCTTTCTGTTTCTGATTATACCTTCCATGGCTTTCTCATTCTTTGCGATTCGTGAAGGGAGCATGACTTTCCGATTGGTGGCCGTTTCCGCCATTCTAAGAGATCTTTCACTTGTTGCCCTCATCTTATTCTTCCTTTGGCGTAATCGAGAATCGCTCAGCCTGATCGGCCTGACCTCGGGAAAATTCTGGCGCGAAGCCGGTCTCGGTGCGGCACTGTTTTTGCCGGTTAGTATTCTAGTGAGTCTCCTTCAAATGGTATTCCGGGCTACCGGACTTGAAGCGCCATCCACGCCCCTGCCCGCTTTTCTAGCTGCAGAAGGCATCGCTGAGTTCATTCTGGCAACCCTTCTCGTTATAGTCGTAGCGATATCGGAAGAGATAATTTTCAGAGGTTATCTCATACTGCGCTTCGGGTCAATTACCCGGGACCCGTCCCTGTCGGTAGTACTGTCTGCGGCGATCTTTTCTCTCGGGCACGGATATGAAGGTTCTGCAGGTGTGGCAACGGTCGGCTTCCTGGGGGCCATTCTGGCCCTCATCTATCTGTGGCGCGGCAGCCTGGTGGCTCCAATTGTAATGCATTTTCTCCAGAATTTTGTCGGCATAGTCATTCTGCCCCTGCTGAAGGGGTGAGAGCCGAGGGCATGGGCGCGGAGCATGGAGCAGAGCGCATAGAGCTGAGAGCCTGTCGGACTTAGGGAGCCGGAAAATGCTATAGACTTTCAGATAATGTTTTGGGGAAGGCAGCAGGTCGGGGATAGTACCTGTTCGTACATCCCCGACCGATAACGCACCCAAAAGCTTTATCTGGAAGTCTATAGAAGGCTCAGAGCTGTCATCCATCAGCTTTCAATCTTTTCTCGCCTCGCTCTCACCCTGACTCCATTCTTTCATTCCGCAACCCGCAATCCGCAATGAAAAAACCCGTAACCCGTAACTCGATTTCATTTTTCTTGCGCCGCAATCACCGGTCTTGTATAGTGCTTTTATTCAAGAAAATGGGTTCAGGGAGGGCTGTAAGGCGGTTTTTCCTGACAATAAGCCTCTGCTGAAACAAAACAGCCTTCTTCCAAAACAGCAGAGGCTTATATTAACTTGGGATTGTTATGACGGACAAAATGCAGAAAGAAAAAGATAGAAGACTTGTGCAGTTGACGGGAGATGACGAAATCATCTTAAGGGCTGCCAAGGAAATAGCCATAAAGTTTATCGAAACAGGCCGTATCTCACCCGCTTCTTTTGAAGAAAGCTTCCAAAAGATCTATTCCAGCATAAAAAACACCGTACTCACCCCCACCCGATAACAAACCGAATTACCACCAAAACACAAAGGCACTAAAAATGATGGGAGTGAACTCTACTCATCTTCTTTGTGCCTTCGTGCCTTTGTGGCTCTAGTCCTTGATTATAAGAACTTCTGGAAGTCGTTCGCCACCTCGATCTTGGACCTCTTCTTTAGACCCTCGATCCAGCCCTTGATTATCAGATTCTTCTGGAACGAGAGCAATCGCTCTTTTATCCCGGCTTTTTGCGTCGCATAGAGTTCCTGGTTTATCTGCCTGCTCTCTGTAAGCTTAACTACGTAAAAGCTCTCTTTGTATTTCACGGGGTGCTGCATATACGGGCTTGCCGCGGTGAGAACCGAGATTTCACTCCAGGAGGCGGGACTTAGAAATTCAAGTTTCGAAGGAGATGTGAGGTTAAAAAAGTCGGATTCTCTCACGGAAACGCCGTAACTCTGGACGCTTTCCAGGAAAGGCTTTCCGCCCCGGAGATCGGACAAAAGTTTTCCAGCCTGAGATTCAGCCAGGCGCCCGGCCTCCACCGCCACGTAGTCTCCCTGCACTCTTTCCTTTGTGTCCTCCAGTGGGGGGACAAACGATTCCTTTCTATCCAGAACCTCGGCAATTGCGTATCCCTGCGGCAGTTTTATGAGAGAGCTGACTTCGCCCTTTTTCAGGGCCAGCACGGCACGATTGAAAGTCATATTGTATCCAAGGCCGGGGATCTCATCGCGTTCGGAAAAGAAATCGGTCTCCAGCGAAGGTAAGCTTTTCTGCCCACTATGTCGCAACAGTCCGCCGGCTTGTATTATCTGTTCATACGTCTTCTGAGCCTCATTCTGGGTCATATCGTTGGTTTTCTGCGTTGTCAAACGATTAAGAATCTCAGCATTCGCCATCGAAAGAGGCTTCATTGCCGATGGAACTACATCGGTCACTTTGCAGATGTGGAGCCCCATATTGCTCCTGGCCAAACCGGCTTCTCCCTTCTGCAGAGAGAAGACCGCCTCCTCGACCGAGGGGTCGATCTGCCCCCGCCGCAAATACCCGAGATCGCCGGCGCCAAGGCTCCCGCGTTCTGAAAACGCCTTGACCAAACCGGCAAAATCCTCCCCGGCCCTGGCCCTCTTCAGGACTTCCTCTCCTTTTGCCTGGACTTTAGCCACCTCGCCTGCGGGAGATCCCGGTCGGACAGAAAGGAATATCTCGCTCACCCTTCTTTTTTCCGGCTCGCGAAACTCCTCCTTATTGGCGTTGTAATAGGCCTCGATCTCCGCTTGCGAGACCGCCACCTTATGCGCCAGGTCTTTCGAAAGCACGGTAAGATAGCGTACTTTCGCTTTGGCCGGTACACGATAGTCTTCCTGGTGGGCTTCAAAATACCGCTTGAGAGAGGACTCCTCCATCTTTATCTTGTCTTTGAATGACTCAGCTTCAAAAGAGATGTAAGCCAGTTTGATCTCGCGATTGATGTATTGAAAAGTATTCCATATATCGTCATCAGCAACTCCGGCCATCCGACCGAGTGTATTGGAAACCTTCTCAAAGAGAAGATCCTTTCGGACACTCTCTTCGAAAGCAGCAGGCACAAGGGAATTATTCCTTAAGAGGTCTTCATACCTTTTTTGACTGAATTTGCCGCTCTCGTGGAATACGTTCATATTCCGAATAAAATCCTGCACTTCCTGATCGTCGACTTCTATTCCAAGATTTGCAGCGCCTTCGCGAAGCAGTACCTGCGTGATCAGTTGATCAAAAACGGTCTTCTCAACATTCATCTTGGCAAGCATCTCATCGGACAGGGCGTCGCCGTACATCTGCCGGTATCGCCTGATCGCGTTGTCATAGGCCTGCTTGAATTCAATTCTGGTTATGACTTCTCCGTTCACATCCGCTGCGAAGTCCGCCCGCTTTTCACGGATTGAACCAATACCCCAGATAACGAATACGACTATGATTGGCCCTAAAACGATCCACATGAACCACTTCTGTTTACTGCGCAGATGCCTGAGCATAAGCATTAATCCTCTCTTTATGTGTATTCATCAGCCGCAAATTGCGGATTTCGGAATCTCCGCGTCACCGCGTCATTCTTCTCTAATACTTTCTCTCACAAAATTAAGCATCCCCCCTGAAAGAAGAACATCTCTTTCCCGGTCCTGGGCCATTAATTCC
The DNA here is from genome assembly GCA_043806955.1 of Pseudomonadota bacterium. Classification (GTDB taxonomy): domain Bacteria; phylum Desulfobacterota; class QYQD01; order QYQD01; family JAZDGK01; genus JAZDGK01. The sequence goes on from JAZDGK010000280.1 coordinate 14,312, forward strand.
ACGGAAAAACGGTAGTTTCCGCTTTCGTTTGTTATACTGACCGGCTGCCCGGATCGAATCTGTTCTCTGACCCCCGGGACACAAATTATGTCCTCAGGCTGAAGATTCTCATAATCGTTTGTATTCATGAATGCAAGAGGCAAGATCCCGAAATTCACGAGATTGCTCTTGTGGATACGGGCAAAAGATACCGCTAGAACGGCTTTTATTCCAAGATACATCGGACCCAGCGCGGCATGTTCCCGGCTGGACCCCTGCCCGTAATTTTTTCCGCCCACTATGAACCCGCCCCCGGCTCCCTTTGCCCGCTCATGGAATTTCGGGTCTATCTGGCTGAATATATACTGGGAAATGGCGGGAATATTGGAACGGAGCGCCGTGATCCTGGCCCCGGCAGGCAATATGTGATCGGTCGTAATGTCGTCACCAAGCTTCAGTAAAATCTTTCCCTTTATTTCCCCTTCCAGGGGCTGTCGCCTGGGCAGGGGCTGAATGTTCGGTCCTCTCCTGATCTCCGTCTTTTCAGACGTCTTCGGGTCTTTGGGCGGGATAATCAAATCATCATTAACCGGGAAGTATTTTGGGATCTGAATTCGAACCGGATCGCCGAGACTCCGCGGGTCCGTCAGAACCCCGGCCAGGGCTGTGGCCGCAGCCACTTCGGGGCCGGCAAGATAGACTGATGCGCTCTTTGTTCCGCAGCGACCCTCAAAATTCCGGTTAAAGGTTCGCAGGCTCACTCCGTTGCTGGGTGGCGATTGTCCCATCCCGATACAGGGACCGCAGGCATTTTCCAGAATTCTGGCCCCGGAAGAAATGAGCGCATTGAGATGGCCCGTTTTCGCGAGCACGGTCAAGACCTGGCGGGAACCCGGGGATATGACTAGGCTGACTTCAGGATGGACCGTTTTCCCCTTCAAAACCTCTGCCACTGTGGCAAGATCCCTGTACGAGGAGTTCGTGCAACTGCCGATGGCCACCTGATCCACTCTCAGCCCCTGAAGATCGGACACCGGGCAGACCCGGTCCGGCATATGCGGCTGCGCCACAAGAGGCATCAGCCGCCCGAGGTCTATCTCCATGATTTCGTCATACACGGCGTCATCATCCGCGATAACGGGACGAAAAGCCCTTACGCGTCGCTGAGAGGCCAGGAATCTTTTTGTAACCCCATCGCTCGGAAATACCGAGGTCGTGGCCCCGGTTTCCGCCCCCATATTTGTGATCGTCGCCCTTTCCGGCACCGACAACTGAGATATGGCTTCTCCGCCGTATTCAAGAATCCTGCCCACACCACCCTTGACCGTAAGGCGTCGTAATACCTCAAGAATAATATCCTTTGCAGAAACCCAGGGCAGCATCACGCCTGTCAGTTTTACGAGAACTATCTTTGGCATCGTGATGCTGAAAGGATATCCGGCCATAGCCAAAGATACATCGAGACCGCCGGCCCCCATGGCCAGCATTCCGAGGCCCCCGCCCGTGGGCGTATGGCTGTCGGAACCAAGCAGCACCGCGCCCGGCGCCCCGAAGCGTTCCAGATGAATCTGATGGCAGATCCCGTTGCCCGGCCGGGAAAAATACATGCCGTATCTTGCCGCTATGCCCTGCAGGAACAAGTGATCGTCGGGATTCTCATAGCCGATCTGAAGGGTATTGTGGTCAACGTAACTGACGGAAAGCTCGGTTCTGACTCTTGGTATCCCAAGGGCCTCAAATTGCAGGCAGGCCATAGTGCCGGTGGCATCCTGGGTGAGGGTCTGATCAACCCGGAGCCCCACTCGGGAACCCCGGTTTAGATCCCCATCTGCCAGGTGTGCCTTGATCAACTTTTCAGCTACGGACAATCCCATTGAATACGGTGCCTCTTTCGCTCAGACGATCAGTGAGAATAACATCAAAGGCGAGACTTTTCAACCAATTAACAGCCAATCCAATTTGTTGGGTTTCACTCCGTTCAACCCAACCTACATGTATGCCACGTGTATTCTTCAGCGGAGAATTCGCAGGTTGGGTTGAGCTGCGCGAAACCCAACAAGAGGGTCCGAGGCGCCCCTCCCTCCCAATACTGTTGAATTAAGGATGTCCGAGTCCCAAATTCTTGCTTTTAAGAGTGAGAGGCATGTGGCACAGCCGCCCTCGGCTGTGATCCGGGGCGTGATTTCCCAGCCGAGGGCGGCTGTGCCACATGCCCAGGACCGGCTTAATTCAACAGCATTGAGGATCGAGGTGAGGGAGAAATCAGCCAGGTCAGCCTCCCTCACCCTGCCCTCTCCCCGCGGACGGGGCGAGGGTATTTTGAGTACTTTCCTTATTTCAACAGTATTGCCCCCCCAAGAAAAACCGCCGCACTGAAACCAGTGCGGCGGTCAAGGATCGATATTTGCCGGAGATTAGAAACTCAAGTTGATCTCAAAATACGGCCAGTAGTGATGCTCATAGCCCGACGAACCAATAGGCGAGGTTCTGTCGATAGCATCATAGTTGAAATCCAGGTAACCCAGGCGGAACCTGGTACTGGGGTTCAGGTAGTAATCATAATAAATATCCCATATCTGGGCATTGACGGGGTAGAAGCCCGCGACGACGGTATCGGTCATGAACCCTGACGGGTTGTAGTAATAATTGTTGGCGGCATTAAGTACCGTACCCTTGCGTCTGAAACCTCTGTAGTTGAGAGGGTTAATCCAGTGTTCATCTCCCCTGAAATACTCAACTGTGAACTGCTGGTTAGGCGCGATTACATCTCCCGTATTCATGCCGATCCACCAGGCAAAACCATCATAGCTCTCAGCATTCCACCTATGATCTTCCGTTGTGGTCCAACTCGCACCTTCATTACTCCTGCTTTCCCTTCTCCACCGATGATCCGGAATGCTCCACTTGTTCGCGTAGGCCGCGCCGTAAACCTGGAATCTCCAGACTTGAGTATCGAGGTACGCGCCATAGAGTGAATAATACGTAGAGAAGAACGGAATAGTTGTCCTCTTGAGCTGATCCGCGCTCGTAAAAGTCTCGCTCTGCTTGTAGGTCCCAGCGGTCTCGAAGGAGTATCTCGGCATGTACCAATCCGGCATATACAAGCCGCTGACAACCAAAACCGTATCCTTGGCCAGTTTTATCTGGCCTTGGCCGATATAAACGTCCGTATCGGGTCCCCGGCCTTGGAGTCCCCAGAGAGACTCCCCGGTAGCCGAGCCGCCGGGCGAGGTAAATCCCTGCTCCTTGTATTTGGCGTAAGCAACCAGGAGATTGTTGTTTTCCTTCAGCTTCTTCCCGTACGAGGCGAGGGGTCCTTTGCCCAAAGGAAATTTCTCTGTCCCTTCCGTTGATTGTGCAATAGGCGAATACCCATTGTCCAAAGGAGTCCCAGGGAGATTCAACTGCCACATGGCCCCATCCACTTCCGAATCAATAAATACGCGGGGAAATGGCGCATTCTGCCTGGAAGGAGGCCCGTCCAAGGTGGCGAGACGGCCTGCATAGAAAACGGAATTGAGGTAATTTATGTTGAATCTACCGTAAATATGTTCAACTCGCGTACTGACATCGCTTCCTATGCTTGAATGGAACGAGTTGACGCTATCCAGAGGATCCTGGTCCGGCCAAGTCGCATAGCTACCCCATCTCTTGTTGATGGTCAATCGCCCGAAAACATCCACTATTTCAGGGATAACTTCTGCATTAAGATTCAACCGGAGGCGCAAAGGGAAAGCGGTTTCGTTATGGTAGTCCCTGTCGGCGGTGGGTCTGCCGTTTCCATAGAAACCTCTGCTGGTCTCTGCGTACTCGGAGATCATTCGAAGCCGTAGTTCCCCACCCCAGTTGATGCGGTCACGGCTCAACTTCTTTTCCGCTTTCTCAGTCTGCTTCTGAAGACCTGCGACTTTGCCCTGCAGATCTTTGACTTCCTCGCGCAATTTCTGCAGATCAGCGCCCGGTTCCTGGGCAACGGAAACGCCCGTCCGGCTCAACAAAACCAAGGCAAGAACCAGAGCAAAAATCCAACAACTCCTCAGAAAATCACGCCATTTTGTCACTCTGCCACACTTTGTACCCATCGTCCACCTCCTCCTCAGATTAGAATTGAACAGCGGTTCATAAGTGAATATATTAACTAGCAGGAAAAGTCAAGTAATTCAGCCTGAAACGAACAACTCTCTTTCAACAAAACCTTCCGATCAAAACATCACAATGCGGTATGGCTGTATGGATGCAGATTGCCAAGTGTGGAAGAGTACTGAGTACAGTTCCACGGAATAAAGTACCCATATTGAGGAAGCACTTCCAAGAGGTTTTTTCGGATAGGCGGCCCTTTCCAGGGCCGTCCGGCAACGAAGCCGTCCATTTTCGGCGGGGTTAGAAAACCCCGCCTATCAGACCCTCGCGTTCGTACTCATCCATGTGGGATACACATTTATGTGGAATTGCACTGAGCGCTGAGGAGAAAACAACGGCGGGCAATCAATGGGGTGAACGGCAGCAGTGGATGGAATACGGCATGCGCAAATGCGGAGAGGGTGAGGCGGGAATTCAACGCTGAGAGCTGACGGCTGACAGCTATTTATTCCATCAGTCTTTCTATAAGTTTATGCCCTTCGGCGATGAAAAGACCCGTTTTCTTGGCATCGATCTCGTTAAAGCCCAACTGACTCTGTTCCGGGCATTTCTGGGATGAAAACACGGCGAAAGGCACGGCCTCGGCCACGTGGGTCTTCAGGGAAACAGGGGTATAATGGTCGGTTACCAACAGAATCCGGTATTCGTCAAAACCGGTCATTCCATCGGTCGTTCTCTGAACCACTTCCCGGTCAAAAGACTCGATGGCATTCATTTTCTCCTCAAGGCTGCCGCCATGAGAGGCTTCGTCCGGGGCTTCCACATGCACTATCACAAGGTCTTTTTTCTTCAGTGCTGCGAGTGCGTATTCCGCTTTTCCTCTATAATTGGTATCGAGATAGCCTGTGGCCCCCGGCACGGATATAGGCTCAAGCCCGGCGTACACACCTATTCCCTTCAGGAGGTCGACCGCCGAGATTATCCCGCCGGAGATGCCGAAACGATCGGAAAACTTGGGCATGCGGGGGGCACGGCCCTGCCCCCAGAGCCAGACGGCATTGCCTGGATTCTTTCCCAGGTGCTCTCTTTTCCTGTTCACCGGATGGTCTTTCAGGATTGCCGTAACGCTCGATATCCAACCGGCCAAGCCGGGAGTGCTCTCGTAAACGGCCCAATAACGAGTGACATCCTTCCCCGAGTGGTCATGTGGAGGAACCGTAACGATCTTTTCATCCCCGTTCGCCCAGACCAGAAGGTGCCTGTAACTCACGCCGGGGTATATGGAAAGGCCGGACGCTCTTACTTGTTGAATATCATTGACCATGGAGCGGGCTTCCTCTGTCGAGATGTGACCCGCGCTGTAATCGGCCATAATGACTTGTCCGTCCCTGAATCCCAGGGTGACCAGATTGCACCGGAATGCTACGTCGTCAGCGGCCATTTTTATACCCAGGCTGCCGGCTTCAAGCGGACCCCGTCCGGTATAGAACTGTCTGGGATCGTAACCGAGGATGCAGAGATTTGCCACATCACTCCCTGGTTCGAAGCCGTCAGGGACCGTTCTCACCAATCCCAGTTCACCGTTCCGGGCCAAAAAATCCATGCCGGGCGTATATGCAGCCTGCAAAGGAGTCTTGCCGCCCAATTCCTCCAGCGGAAAGTCACCCATTCCATCGCCGATCAGAATCAAGTATTTCATACAGTTATCTTTTTTCCTGCTTTCCTGTTTTCCTGATTATCACGGTTTTCCCCAAATCCACCGCCAGAATTTGTCCAAGCTTACGAACCGCGCTTTCCCACGCGGCGGATTGACCATAGACGATGGACGATAGACCACGAAAACACATCGTCTATGGTCCGTGGTCCATGGTCCATGGTCAATCCACCGCCCGTATGCCCGATTTGACTGCATCTGACTCAACGACTTCGATATGCAAGACGATTAGGCGGTGGATTCCGGTTCCCTATTCCGTTTGCAGTCTGTTTTCGATCCTGATAAACATCGTTTTGGCCGTGACGATATCAAGCCGGTCAATCTGCTCGACGGCCTGCCGGACATCCTTCTCCCGGGCCTCGTGGGTCATCATGACTACCGGCACAGAATCCTTTGTGTCGCGCCCTTTCTGAATGACTGATTCTATGCTGATTCCGTTACTTCCAAGTATGCCGGAAATCTTCGACAGTACACCCGGGCTGTCTACTGCCGAAAACCTCATGTAATATCGACAAACCAGGTCATCCATGGGCTTAATCGAGAGGACTCTCATCTTATCTATCGGTGTAGATAGAGGCGGAACTCGCTGCGTCGTTCCTTTCGCCACATTTCGGGCAATATCTACAACGTCGCTCACCACCGCACTTCCGGTAGGCATCATACCGGCCCCGAATCCATAGAGAAGAACCTGCCCCACGGCATCTCCGTGCAAATAGAAGGCATTATAGACCCCGTTTACACTGGCGAGCAGATGACTGCTCGGGATCATGGTAGGATGAATCCGTGCTTCCACGGACTGCCCGTCGCATCGGGAGATGGCAAGAAGTTTTATCCGGTAGCCGAGTTCTCTGGCAAAACCGATATCTATCGGCTCAATTTTTGAGATGCCTTCGGTGAATATATCCTCCAGGCGGACAAAACAACCGTAGGCCAGGGTGCTGATTATGGCCAGCTTGTGTGCCGTATCGATTCCCTCAATATCATAGGTTGGATCGGCTTCCGCATAACCCTGGGCCTGGGCTTCCTTCAGGACTTCACCAAAATGGCGGCCTTCATCAGTCATCTTGCTCAGGATATAATTCGATGTCCCGTTCATGATACCCAGAATGGACTCGATCCTGTCACCGACAAGACCTTCCCGCACAGCCCGGATTACCGGTATGCCTCCTCCGACGCTGGCCTCAAATCCCACATCCACTCCCTTTCGGCCTGCAGCAGTAAATATTTCTTTTCCGTGAACGGCTAAAAGGGCCTTATTCGCGGTGACAACATGTTTGCCCCGCTCTATGGCTTGAAGAATAAAAGTGCGTGCCGGCTCATGCCCTCCCATAAGCTCGATTACGATTGAAATATCTTTGTCGTTGAAAATATCATTTATATCCGTCGACAAGAGGCCTTTTGGAACCTGAAGTTTAACCCTGTCAGGGTATTTGTCCACAATGCGTTTCAAGACGACAGGAATCCCGGCCCTCTCAGCTATAAGAGACTCTTTTTCCAGGAGAATTTTGGCTACGCCGCCTCCCACCGTTCCTAATCCAATTAATCCAACGCATACTGGTTTAGTCATTATCTTCCTTCCTGATTACGAAGAAGCTTTATAGGAATTTGTATTCTAGAATACTTAGCGCATTCGATAAAGGGTTGTCAAAAAAAATGTGACAGGGCCCCCTGCAAAAGTTCCTCCTTGGCTTTGTGCGAATGACCGAGTCGTAATCGACCGGAGTATGAATATCGAATATCGAACAAGGAATTTCGAATTATGAAGTTTTCCGGGTCATTTCCTCCATGCCCCGGCCCAGTGTGAGTCCCCGATATTGAATAGTTTACAACCATCCTTCGACATTCATCATTCCTTGTTCGATATTGGATATTCTGAACTCCATGACCGGCGCTTCGCTGAGCGCCCCTGATTTCTCCAGCCACGGGGTTTTGCAAGAACCTCAAAGTCTTCGTCTACCCCACCTCGGCGAGAGAAAGGCTTCCGGCCCAGCGGTCTTCTAAAACCCGCCTCAGTATCTTATGCTCGGGCCGACTCAAGTCAGGATCATTTCTTACGAGACCAAAAGCCTCTTCTCTTGCCGCCGCCAGTATTCCGATATCCCTCAAAATATTTGCTGTCCTGAGCTCAGGCAATCCTGACTGACGCGTCCCGACAAAATCACCGGGACCTCTGATCTTCAGATCCTCTTCGGCAATACGGAACCCGTCGGTCGTCTCCTCCATGATTTTTAATCTCCGGCCGGAGGGCGAGTCGGCGCCTATGGAACTCACAAGGAAACAATAAGCATCCCTTGTGCCCCGGCCCACTCTGCCCCGAAGTTGATGGAGCTGGGAAAGGCCGAATCTGTCGGCATGCTCAATAACCATAATACTGGCATTAGGAACATCGACCCCCACTTCTATCACTGTAGTAGAAACCAGCACATTCACTTCTCCCTGTCTGAAGCGGGCCATTGCGGATTCTTTCTCTTCGCTCTTCAAACGACCATGGATCAGACCCACCGTGTATTCCGGAAAAACGTCTCTCTGCAACTCTTCCGCCATCCGTACGGCATTAAGAAGATCCATCGACTCTGATTCGTCTATCAATGGAAAGACTATGTATGCCTGTCCGCCCTGAGCCACGTTCTTGCGGACAAATTCGTAAATCTTTCTCCTGGCCGCCTCCTGATAAACTCCTGTTTTTACCGGCTTCCGACCTTTGGGGAGTTCGTCCAGGACGGATATATCCAGGTCTCCATAGAGAGTCATTGCCAAGGTCCGCGGTATGGGAGTTGCCGTCATTACCAGAACGTCGGGGAACCATCCCTTGTCCTTCAATGCCGCACGCTGCAGAACGCCGAAACGGTGCTGCTCATCGATTACTGCAAGCCCCAGTCTTGCAAACTGCACAGCTTCCTGGATCAGAGCATGTGTGCCGATGGCAAGGCAGGGCTTGCCCGAAGCCATATCATCATAAGCGCTCTGCCGTGCCGAACGGGAAACGTTGCGTGTCAGCAGATAGACCGGGAAGGAGCTGCCGGCCGCCAGTTTGGTAAAACTGGTATAGTGCTGTTCGGCCAGAATCTCCGTCGGCGCCATCAACGCGGCCTGAAATCCGGTTGCCATAGCTGTTATTGCCGAAATAAAAGCTATTACTGTCTTGCCGCTCCCTACATCGCCCTGTATCAATCTTTGCATCGGACGAGTTCGGGCCATGTCTCCTTCTATTTCAGCAAGCACTCGCCTCTGGGCGCCGGTCAGGGAAAAAGGAAGTCCGGAGACGAAGTTCCTGACCGGTTGCGAACATACGTTGAAAGCTATCCCTTTCTGCGCCTCAATATGCCTGCGGCGAAGCGCGAGGCCAAGTTCCAGGAAAAAAAACTCATCGAATACCAGACTTCTATGATTGATGTCCCTGCCTTCCAGAAATAGTGGGATATCGGCGTCAAGCGGCGGACAGTGCAAGGCGGATAGGGCCTTCGGTACCGGCAACAAACCCCTTCGATTCAGTATCTCCGGAGGGATGAAACTCTCTGTGGCATGCGCGTTCTCGGAAACTGCGACCCTTAAGACGCCTCGTATCTGGCGCTGAGAAAACCCTTCCACTGCCGAATAGATCGGGATGACGGTATTGGCGACGTCGTCCTCCTTATCCGGGAAATCCGCCTCCGGATGAACAAATTCAAGTTTCCGTCCGAACAGACCAACCTCTCCCGAAAGTATGATACTCCGCCCTCTCCTGAATTCCCGCTCCATCTGGGCTCTTGAGAAATTAAACCATTTCGCGGAAATAGTTCCCGTCTCATCCTGCACGATTGCCTGGAAAACAGTCTTTCGACTCTTCCAGTAGCGAATGGAACCGGCAGAAGTGATTCTTCCTTTTACGACAGCCTTCTGACCAGGCTTTAGGGACCCAATTTCGCTCACTCTTCTCCGGTCTTCATAAGTCCTTGGAATAAAAGAAACCAGGTCCTCGATCGTGCAAATGCCCTTCCGGCCGAGACCGGCGGCACGAACACTCCCGATCCCTTTAATCGTCCCGACATCGCTTGAAAGCTTCGTCTTATTCGCCTCATACGCCCGCAAGAGGGCGCCGTTATTCACACTCGATCTATTTGTTCTCCCTTTATCCATCTGTTCTACTATCCGTGAGGCGCTTTAAATTTTATCAAGGTTTTTCGGATATCGTTAATGAAACCGCACTGTTCCAAGTTCAAAATCCAAAGCTCAAATTGAGGAGCACCTTTGTCGTTTGAAATTTCACTCATCACTCATTACTTCGGTTGCGGCTTTGCCGCGCTATACTCCGTCCAAATTGGTTCTAATGTACCGTCCCGGCAGCGCGTTTTCAAGTGGCCGGTAAAACCACCAGCCTCTCCCTAAATCAGAGCGGCACGCAGGATTCCAATTGACAAATCAGAGGCGTACCTGCTAAATAGCACTTTGCGATTATTCGTGTTACAGAGTTAACGATAATTTCCGAAAGCCCGATAAGGTTTTCAATGCGAAAAACTACCCATAGAATTCAGTAAAACCAAAAAATTAGGCACAAACGGTCTTGGGGCGAACTGTCTTAAAATCAAGCTGAGGAGAAACAGGCATGAGAAGAAAGAGTATTTCCGGCATTCGGGTTTTGTTACTGGTCATTGGCATTCTGGTTTCTTCGGGTGGCACGCTTCTGGCTGCGGGTGATGCTGTATCAACTGACGAGCTCAGATCCCTGCGAGAAAAGCTTCGAACACTCGAAGAAAAAACCGCGGCACAGGAAAAGGCCCTCGAAGAGCAGAAAAGAGCGGCGTGCGAGATAGTGGAAAAAGTCGATGTTATTAACAGGCGTCTGGGAGTTCGGCTACCTGAAGAAGGACCCTGCTGGCACGAAAGCGTTACCATCGATGCCGCCCTCCTGGCCGTCGGTCAAGGAAGCAGCGGCGTACGTGAAGCGGGAGACAAAACGGACGGCAGCCTTCGCATGCAGTTTGGGCTCACATCGACAGCCATCAAAAACGGCATAATCAGACTCGATTTCTGGCAGGGTGAAGGTGATGGGCTTACCACGGAGATTGATTCCTTTACCGGCACAAACGACACAACATACACTACTGATGGACAGGAAGTCATTTACGAAGCCTGGTATCAGCACAAGTTCTTCGACGGGAAACTGAGCGCCACCGTGGGGAAAATAGATTTCACCAACTATTTTGACGCCAACGGTATTGCAGGCTGCGAGTGCTCACAGTTCCTTGCTTCGGGCTTTGTCTGGAACCCGGCCATTGAATGGGCTGCTGATTCCCTCGGTGCGGTTATCGATATCGCTCCGCAGGAGAGTCTCTATCTCCGCGTCGGCGCAAGCGGCACAAACAACTGGGAAGACATCCTGAGCCATCCCTTTGCTATCGCCGAGTTCGGCATCTCAGGGGAGTGGCCCCATCCTGGGAACTACCGGGTCTATTCCTGGTTGAATGCGAGCCGTCACGATAAGTATGCAGACCTGACAGCCGGCGCAACCAGTGATGACACTGCGTGGGGTGCGGGTTTCAGCTTTGATCAGTACGTTACCGAGGATATCGGTCTCTTTGCCCGCGCAGGCTATCAGGCCGAGGATTACTACCCGTCCGATCTCTTCTGGAGCGTTGGCGGTCATATACTCGGAAGAGGATGGAACAGGCCGGACGATGCCCTTGGCATAGCTTACGGGGTTGCGGATCTCAGTGACGAATACAAGACATACCTGGGCAACAATTCCATCACTAAAGACGAAAAGCACATCGAGGTATACTATCGCTTCCAGGTGAATGAGAAACTCTCCGTCTCGCCCGATTTCCAGGTCCTCTTCAATCCGCTCGGCAACGATCGGGAAGACGAAGTCTATCTCATGGCTTTAAGAGGATATGTAGAGTTCTAAGGGACTTAGAAGTTTCTAACGCACCGTTTTAGGATCAATGTCCAATGTTCAATAACCAATTTCCAATCAGGAGAGGGTCCTCCCTTGGACATTGAACATTGAGTATTGGACATTCGATATTGGGAATTGACCTATGGACGGTATATTAGCATTTTCCGGTTCCCTAAGTACAGCCTGACAGAAGAAAGTACCCATTAAACCCAGATCCGGCGAAGCAACATCGTAGGGTGGGCTTTGCCCACCATCTTTGCTTCGGCCTTTTCGGGCAGGGATTCCGGTGGGCAGAGCCCACCCTGCAATATGTCGATTCCGGGTACTCATTTGTGTAGAGCCGTACCAAGAGCTTCTTGATGCCGTATGTGACCCCGGTCCTTGTCTTGCCCGCGAAGCAGGGGCCGGGCGGTATTTCTTATGCCCCCCTCTGGAAAAAAGAAACCTGCCCCGGTTCCAGCCGACAGATGCTCAGAAAACGTTCTGACAGTCTTTCTTCGTATCTTTGTGCCTTTATGGCCGAGTTTGTTTTTTGGCTTGCAGAAATATGGCTTCGTGTTAGATTAGGTGGCCCGTCAATATTCTCAAAGGAGTCTCAAATGGCTAGAACATGTGAAATTTGCGGAAAGCGACCGCGTGTAGGCAATAGTGTCAGCCACGCCAACAATAAAACAAAACGCCGGTGGTATCCGAATTTGCAGACCGTCAGAGCTCGGCAGGGATCCGCGATTAAAAGAATGGTGGTTTGTACGCGATGTCTTCGTTCAGGATCTGTGGTAAAGGCAGTCTAAAAAGAAAGTAGAACGTAGATTTTCAGGGTATTCGCTGAAAAGGCATTCTAATCAACAGACTGAGTTTCCGCAACAAAGGACCCTTACACAAGTTTAGAAATCCTGCCTTTTATGATCCATCATCCTTACAATCTGCGTCCCATATTTCTTAAGCGGTGAGCCTTTCGACGCGGATGACGTCTTCCAAGTGTTTTACTGCGGCAAGCACTTCCTTCAAATGACTTGTGTCGTTTACCTCGAGGATGAAGTTACAGATCGCCTTCCGGTCCAGTGTGGTATGAATGTCCGCTTCGACGATATTCGCATCGCAGGCGCTTATGGCGTTGCTGATTGCGGCCAGCAGTCCTTTCTTATCCAGGGTCACGATCCTCACCTTTACGGGGTGACTGGCCTTTTCCGTAATGTCCCATTGGACCTCGATCCGTCTCTCCGGATCCGAATCGCCTACATTCCCGCACAGACTTGTGTGAATGGTCACTCCCCGGCCACGGGTTATGAATCCCGTGATCTCGTCGCCGGGTAGGGGGTTGCAGCACCGGGCGAAACGGATCAGCACGTCTTCCACCCCTTTGATCTTAATCCCTTCCGGACGGCCTTTCTTCTCCTTTCTGACTCCCTTCACCGCAGTTGGAGGAATCTCTTCGCTGATCTCCTGAGGAATTATTTTCCTTATTATTTGAAGTGGCGAGACCTTTCCGTACCCGACACCGGCGAGCAAATCCTCTACCGAGGTAAAGGAGAATTCTGCGGCTATTCTCGTCAAGTCACCGGTCTTCTGCAGTTTCGAAAGATTCAATTGATGCTTCCGGAATTCCCGCTCGCAAATATCCTTTCCAAGATGTACACTTTGCTCCAATTCCTCGGTCTTGAACCATTGTTTAATTCTCGCCCGCGCCCGGGAGGTCTTTACAAATTTCAGCCAGTCCTTGCTCGGGGCATGATTGGGAGTGGTAAGAATCTCAATTACGTCGCCGTTCTTTAATTCGGACCGGAGAGGCACCAACCGGCCGTTCACCTTGGCTCCGGTGCACCTGTGACCGATCTCCGTGTGAATGCTGTAAGCATAATCAACTGGTGTGGCCCCCCGGGGGAATTCCTTTACCTCTCCTCTCGGGGTAAATACGTACACATCATTAGGATATAGATCGATACGGACCGATTCAAGAAACTCGCGCGGGTCTTTGAGATCCTTTTGCCATTCGAGCAACTGCTTTAACCAGGCGAATTTTCTGTTCTCCTCTTCCGAAAAAGCCTTGCCTTCCTTATACATCCAGTGCGCGGCGATACCGTCACGGGCCACTTTATCCATGTCACGGGTTCTGATCTGGACTTCCATTCTCTGTCCGTGCGGGCCGATCACTGTTGTGTGCAGGGATTGATACATATTCGCTTTGGGCAGGCTGACATAATCCTTAAACCGCCCGGGAACGGGTGTCCAGATTGAATGGATTATTCCCAGGGCCTCGTAACACTCCTTAACAGAATTAACAATCAGCCTGAAAGCGATGATATCGTATATCTGTTCAAGCGGCGGATTCTGCCTGACCATCTTCTTATAGATGCTGTAGATGTGCTTTGGCCGGCCTCTCACCTCGCAGGTGATACCATATTCGGCCATTTTCTTTCGGATTACTTCCTTTATCTCCTCCGTATACTCCTTGCGTTCTCCAAGGCTCTTTTCCAGCTTGTCCTTTATATCCAGATACGTCTCAGCCTGAACATACGAAAAGGAGAGATCTTCCAGTTCCCTTTTGATCCACTCTATACCGAGGCGGCCTGCAAGTGGGGCATATATGTCCATAGTCTCCCGGGCTGTTTTTAATCTTTTAGCCTCGGTCTGATAATGGAGCGTTCGCATGTTGTGAAGGCGGTCCGCCAGTTTCACCAACAGAACCCTTATATCGTCCGACATGGCCAGTATCATCTTGCGGACGTTATCGGCCTGTTCTTCTATGCGACTGCTCAGGAGCATCTTGCTTATCTTGGTCACGCCGTCCACGATTCGGCTGATCTCTTCGCCGAACAGTTCTTTAATCTCTTCGATCGTGGTATGGGTATCCTCGACCGTATCGTGAAGGATGCCGCTGGCTACGGTTGCGACATCAAGGCGTATAAAGGCGAGTATATCGGCCACCTCGAGGGGGTGCGAGAGGTAAGGCTCTCCCGAGAGCCGGACCTGTCCTTCGTGAACTTTGGCCGAAAAAATATAGGCCTTTTCTATCGGGCCAAGGTCCGCATCAGGCATGTAAGACTGCACATGTTCCAGGATGTCGTTAAGTCTGATCATAGATGGCAACAATAAGAGGTAAGAAGTAGAAGGTGAAAAGTAAGGCGCCTGCAAAACTCCGTGACTGGACTGAATCGTGCTCGTGCTCAGCGCAACGGTGCTCGTAATCGTAATCGCAAAGCGGCGCCACGCGTAGGACTCGATTACGATTACGAACGTCAGGCCGTCTTCACTGATCCAGGGTAACAGCTCTTTAGATGAATGTAGACTGTTTCAGACACTGTCTTTTCACTTTTCACTAATCTGCTCTCGCAACTCCTGCAATTTCTCTGCAACCTTATCCTTGGCTACCGAGAACGTTTCACCCGTGCTTCGAGTTCGTATTTCCACCACACCCTCTTTTTTTAACCTTGTCCCTATCGTGACCCGCCACGGAATCCCGATCAGATCGGCATCTTTGAATTTTATTCCGGCGCGTTCGTCTCTGTCATCAAGTATTACCTCAAAACCGTTCGCCTGCAAACCGTCATACAACTCTTCTGCAGCCTGCCTGACAGCCGAATCGTTTACATTTACCGGCAGAAGGAATACATCAAAGGGGGCTATGGCAGGCGGAAAAACGATTCCATTTTCATCGTGATTCTGTTCAATCGCTGCGCCTATGATCCGGCTGACACCAATTCCGTAACAGCCCATGATCATGTGGTTTTCTCGCCCTTCTCGATCAAGATAAGTGGCTTTTAATGCCTCGCTGTATTTCGTGCCCAGGCGGAAGATATGCCCCACCTCGATGCCCCGGGAAAGTACGAGAGGCTGCATGCATTTCGGGCAGAGGTCGGCGGGGGTAACAAACCGGATGTCTCCATAGTGATGGACCACAAAGTCGCGTCCTTCTTTTACGTGCAGATAGTGGAAACCTTCTTCATTTGCTCCCATCACGGAATCGTTCATTCCGCGCACCGAAAGATCGGCCACGATCTTTACGGGAATGCCGGCCGCGCCGGTATAGCCGGAGGGCGCACCGGTTGTCCTCCGAACCAGATCTTCATCAGCAAGCGCTGATTCCCGCGCCTTCAAGAGATTCTTCAGCTTGAGCTCATTCACCTCATGATCGCCTCGCACCAAGACCGCAACGGGTTCGCCGTCGACTGCAAAAATAAGCGTCTTGACCAGGCGCGCCGGTTCTATACCCAAGAAAGCCGTAACCTCCTCGACCGTCTTTTTACCGGGGGTGGAGACTTTTTTCATCGGTTTATCCGCTCCGCCCTCGCCTGGTTTGCTTTGCGGCAGCAAACTCTCGGCCTTTTCCAGATTGGCGGCGTAGTCGCAGCTTGAACAGGCGACAATGGTATCCTCTCCCGTTTCGGCCATAACCATGAACTCGTGCGAGAAGCTCCCCCCTATAGTGCCCGTATCGGCATCAACCGCCCTGAATTTAAGTCCGAGCCTCCCAAAAATGCGCCTGTACGCGTCAAACATCACCCCATATGTCGCGGCAGTGCTCTCGTCGTCGAGATCGAAGCTGTAACCGTCCTTCATTACGAATTCCCGGCTGCGCATTACCCCGAATCGAGGCCTGATTTCGTCGCGGAATTTCGTCTGGATCTGGTATAGATTCAAAGGCAGGTCTCTATAAGAGCGCACCTCGCGTCTTACCAGATCGGTGACTACCTCTTCGTGTGTCGGGCCAAGACAGTAGTCCCGGTCGTGCCTGTCCTTGAAGCGCAGCAGTTCTTTGCCGTACAGATCCCATCGTCCTGTCTCCTGCCATAACTCGGCAGGCTGCACCATGGGGAGCATTACTTCCTGTGCCCCTGCCCTGTTCATCTCTTCCCTGACAATTCTCTCAATCTTCCGCAATACACGAAGACCAAGAGGCAGATAGGAATAAGCGCCGGCGGATAATTTTCGAATCATACCCGCACGCAACATGAGTTTGTGACTGACTATTTCCGCTTCGGCTGGAATCTCTTTAACTGTAGGCAAAAAAAATCGACT
>JAZDGK010000281.1:0-8652 GCA_043806955.1 Pseudomonadota bacterium
GGAGCTATGTCTGCACCATTCGGCCAGGTTATTGTGCCACCTTCTATCTTTGCCAGTTTAAAGAATTCAACATCCTTAAGGGGTTCAAAAACAGGTCCTTTGCCTAGGAGCCTGTCGGACTTAGGGGGTCGTTCACGAGGAAGTGGAGGAACGAGGCCAAACATTCACGAATTTGAGGCGCATAGTGTTGCTATGCAACGAAAATTCGGGGATATTTGGACCGTCCCACCCACTTTCCGCAGTAGATCATCCTAAGTCCGACAGGCTCCTAGACTCTTTTATTTGCGACTCTCACAAAAGTTGCGGTGTTTCAAGCAGAACCAATCTTTGTTGGGTTTCGCGTTACTCAACCCAACCTACGAATTCGCCGCTGAAGCAACACGTAGGTTGGGTTGAACGGAGTGAAACCCAACAAATTGGCTGAAGACATTTCTGAATTTCCAAATTTCTGACTTGAACAGCATGCGTCCAATAATGAATCGTAAGGACGAAAAGTCAAATAGGAAATACTGATGAGTTTTTGATTTCCTATGCCTTTTCCCTTTAGAACCTGGAAAATGCTGACGCACCGTGCATAGGTCAATTTCCAATGTCGAATGTCCAATGCTCAATGTCCAAGGAACCTTCCTAATTGGAAATTGATTATTGATCATTGGACATTTATCCTAATACGGTATGGTGGTTGAGACTTCTATGTCCCTTAATCCCGTGCGTGGGAGTGTAACTGGCCGCACGCGGCCAGTATGTCGGAACCCTTGCTCTCCCTGATTATGGTCGTATAATGATTTTCTATCAGTACGCTTTGAAACGTAAGGACCGTTTCCGGTGATGAGGGGATGAATTCCGAGCCGGGGTAGGAATTGAACGGTATGAGATTAATCTTTGCACGAATGCCCCTGAGCAGACGTGCAAGAGCCCGTGCCTGTTCGGGCCGGTCGTTTACGCCTTCTATAAGCAGATATTCAAACGTGATCATACGTCGTTGCGGCAGCGGAAATTTCCTGCATGCATCGAGCAGCCTCTCGATGGGATACGTCTTGTTTACGGGCATAAGAAGACTTCGTGTCTCATTGTCCGGCGCGTGCAGGGAAACGGCCAGACTAACGGTAACATCTTTGCCGAGTTGTTCTATCCGGGGCACGATTCCACATGTCGATACCGTGGTCTTCCGGCTTGAAAAACCGAAGCCTTCGTCCGCCAGAAGTATTTGAAGACTTCTGATGAGATTCTCATAGTTGAGTAACGGTTCCCCCATGCCCATGAAAACAAGATTTGTCAGTCTCTCGCCGGCTTCCAGGCAGATCTGAACCGTCCGAACCTGATTCACTATTTCCGATGCTCTGAGATTTCGTTTGAAGCCGTTCCTGCCGGTTAGGCAGAAGCGGCATCCCATGGCGCACCCCACCTGCGATGATATGCAAAGCGTAAAGTGGTCCCGTTCCGGAATAAGGACGCTCTCGACACTCTCGCCATCATCGAGTCCGAAAAGGAACTTGCGCGTTCCGTCCAAAGATCTGTCTATTCTCCGTATGTTAAGCCCGCCCAGATAAGAAACTTCGGAGAATCTTAACCGGAGATCTTTTTTGAGATTGGTCATCTGATCGAAGGATTCCACGTCTCTTCTGGATAACCACCTGAAAAGCTGCTTCCCGCGGAACCGCTCCAGCCCAAGGGACAGGACCCATGCGTTCAACTCGGATAAAGTCATGTCTCGCAAATCGATCTTGCCGAGTTGCGGGTTCATTTTTTCTTTAAGCATACAAATAAACACCAGTCCCAAAGAGGGATTTCAGTACTCATTACTCATCTCTCATTACTCATCACTCGTTCAAGCGCTTGCCGATTCCCCTGCGATCCACCCCGTAGTAAAGGCCATTTGAAGATTGAATCCCCCTGTTCTAGCCTGCAGATCGACGACTTCTCCACAAAAGTACAACCCCTTGATTCTCTTCGATTCCATCGTAATCGGATTGATTTCCTTCGTCAATACTCCGCCTGCGGTGATAATGGCCTCTGACAGAGGCCTCGCTCCTGTCACGTTCAAGCGCCAGTCGTGGAGGAACGCCGCGAGCCTGCGCCTCTCCTCCGCCGTGATCTGTCCCCCTTTTTTATCGGAAGGAATCCCTGAAAGGACCGGGATTATTTCGGCCAGCCTTTTCGGAACCAGGGCCGGCAGGATATTCTTAAACCCCTTTTTCCCTTGATCCGTGAATTCCCTTTTCAGCCGTGCATCGAGCATTCCGGCGTCAAGAGCCGGCTTAAGGCAGATGGAGATCTCCACTTTTCCCGCTCCGAGACGATCCACAACCGTGCCGCTCAGCGTCAATATTATTGGGCCCGATACGCCGAAGTGCGTAAATATCATCTCTCCAAATTCGTCGCCCACTCGTTTCCCGTCAACGTAAACAGTCACTTTTACGTTTTTGAGAGACAACCCCTGCAGATCCTTCACGTATTCCTCTTTAACGACAAGGGGTATCAGATAAGGCCTGATCTTCGTTACTCCGTGACCCAGCTCAGCGGCAATTCGGAATCCATCACCAGTAGACCCGGTCTGCGGATAAGAAGCCCCGCCCGTTGCCAGTATGACCCGGTCGGCAGGAAAAATCCCCTGATTTGTATCCGCCCCTTTGACACGATTTCTTTCTGTCAGAATCCTTTTGACTTCAATGCCTTTCAGAATCTTGACCCCGTTTGCTTTCGTATACCTCAACAAAGCGCTCACCACATCAAGCGCGCGGTTCGAAGCCGGAAAAACCCGATTGCCACGTTCTACAACGGTCGTCACCTTCCATTTTTCCAGGAAAGCGATCATGTCGGTCCAGAAGAAACGGTTCAAGGCGTTTGTCAGAAACCGGCCATCAGGGTGAAAGCCGGCGGTGTAATCAGTCAAGGAACTTGCGTTTGTAACATTGCAGCGTCCCTTTCCCGTCAGTCCAAGCTTTAGTCCAAGACGAGGCATCTTTTCCAGAACGGTAACGCGAGCCCCGCATTCAGCAGCCCGCCCTGCGGCCATCAAACCGGAAGCGCCTCCCCCGATTACCAGGATATCGACAGGCATACTCCTCCCAAACCTGAAACTACGAATTTACGTGAAGTTAGACGACTTTTCCATTAAATCAAGGGCTCACAGCGCAGCCGCCAAAAGCTTTTGCCACAGAGACACTAAGGTGCGAAGGACGGGTTCTTTTCTTTGAAGACGCATGTAGCACAGCCGCCTCGGCCGTGCCACGTGTGGGGCTCTTTTAGCGGAGAGTGTGCGGTGAGTCGTGCTGATTCGCGGGCTATTCCTTTGCTGTTTTCATGGTACGCAGTTTTGCCAGTTCCCATACGTAATCGTACAGGTGCAGGCCTTTACTGGTCGCGATCATCTCGCCGTCTTCTACGCCTATTTCCTGGGCCATATACTCTTTCAGCATTTGAATAGCGGCCAAATTCGCCGGGAATCCGTTCCACAGGTCCCAGGAACGGAAATAGACCATAAAATGGAGTTTCCCGTAACGTACTCTTGTGTCGATGCCACGCAAACAGGGGGGATCTTTGAGATAAATAGTGGCCGGATCGCCGACGGTCATGAATGCCTGATTGGTGCCGTGCCCATCTTCTCTGTACATGCGAATAACTTCCTGAATCTGAGGTTCCAGGTACTGTCCATAGGTGTATTCTTCGTTTGGTTGTCGTGCGGAAGTCATGAGATAGGGAAGATACTCCTCAACGTAACCCGGTTCAACAGGATTCGGTATGCCGAACGATGCGGGGATGTCGGGAATCAGCGGCCTTACGCCCGGGTACTTTATGTGCACAACGACAAAGTCGAATTCCAGCCGTTTCTGTCCTTCGTAGCTTCCCCTGTCGATAGTGTAGGTATGCCCTTTGTCTATGATGTGATAAACGCATTGAAACCACGCATCAGGCAGATCTCTGGCCTCAATTTTTTCGATGCTTAAAGATTTTCCCATTGTTCCTACCTGTTTTTGAAAAAGATTATGATTGTAAGAAACACCGAAACGAGGGCAAATATCTTCTTGAGGACGCCGGTGGACAAGCTGTTGGGCAGCCTCGCACGGTGCCGGAGTATGATTGACTTTAGCTAATGAGCGTTTGCCTGTCAATGAATTTCACGGTTCGGGAATTCTCGAATTCTCACCGGAATCATTGCTGCGAGCAATGACCCCCAAGGGCTTGCTCAGAAATTAATCGGCATTTTGCGCGCTCAGATTTAGGGACGTGGAAATAAATAGGTGTCCCAATATTGCGCTGGATTTTGGTTCGGATTCAAGGCGCATCAAGGGGCGCATATCGGGATATGTAACCCTTGATGCAACACAGAAGCCCAATCAAAAGACAAGCAAGATGGGATGATTATTTATTTCCACGTCCCTTAGGTCAGATTTGTTCGATCCGAGACTGCAAAACCGGAGGAATAGTCGTTCTATTTCGAGGATTTTGCAATTGAGGATCGGACCCCAAATCCACCGCCTACTCGTCTTTGGTTTTCGAAACCGTTCAGTCAGATACAGTCAAATCAGGCACACGGGGCGGTGGATTGACCATGGACCATTGACGATGTGTTTTCGTGGTCTATCGTCCATCGTCTGTGGTCAATCCGCCGTCACAAATCGGGCATTTTCTCAAACTGAGCCAAATTTGGCGGCGGATTTGGGGGACGAAGCCGGCCTGAAGCTGGGATGCATAGAGAGCCAAGTTATTTCTGAGCATGCCCTAAGGGTCTGTCACGAAATAACTTGAGGATTCTGAGCGACGATCCATCCCGTCCGGGTGCGTTGCTCGTCGGTTGCATACTCACGGGTATGCGCCCTCCTCGCGCCTTGCCGGACGGGTGCCTCAGCACTCGGAATTGCATAACTTATTCCGTGACAGACCCTAAGTCCGACAGACTCCTGGCGAATTTTGATGGATTCGTAAAGAGTCGTCACTCCGGTGAAAGCCGGAGTCCAAGCTCTCTGTAACTACTTGAATAGACTGGCTTCCGGCTGGAGTTTACTCCGTACTTGATACGGGGCCGGAATGACAAGAAACAGCTCTTTCTGACTTCTTACGAGACCATCAATTTTTGCATCCCGCGAAATGGGCTTGTCCTGCCCCTCTCCCCGCAAATCTCCCGCGTGGAAAGCCAAAATTTGGGACCGTCTCTTTATTCCCCGGCAAAATGCGTCGATAGGAATAGTAGGGGCCCCTGGGAGGCCATGACAGAGTCGGTTGAATACAGGGTAAACGTTCACCGTTATCCGTCTGCCTGTGCGTGTCCGCGCGCAGACAGGCTTACCGTTGTCCGTAAGAACCCTGAAAACATTCCTTCGGTGAACGATCATTAGATGCTGGATGCTGGTTCCAGGTTCAGAGTTCACGGTTAAACTTGGAACTGTGAACCGTGAACTTGGAACCACCCGATATCGAGTATCGAGCCCGTTGTTCGGCCACAGCCCCGTGCGAAAAGCGTCTTTTCGGTGAACGGTGAACGGTTACGATACAGGAGAACCGGCGGTGAAGAGAGATCCGACAGATTCCGGGTCAGCGAATGCGGTGAGACTCGCTTATGAAGAGCTGGACCGAATAATAAATTCCCTGGGAGACGGAATATGTGTAGTCGACAAAGAATTCAATATTATCAAGATGAATCGAGCCTTCGAACGCTTGTCCGAAAAAACGGGCCCGGGCCTCCTGGGAAATAAGTGTTACGAGATTCTCGGAAATCCTATCTGCCGTACACCGGAATGTCCGTTGGTCCAAATCCTCCAGGGCAAAGACTATGTTGAAACTTATATGGATAAACTGCGTGCGGACGGGACCGCAGCGCCGTACATACTGGCAGCCACCCCCCTGCGAGATGCAAAGGGAGAACTGGTCGGGATCGTTGAAGACTTCAGAAACATAACCGTGCGAAAGAGAATACAGAAGGCGCTTGAGGAACAGGTGGACTTTCTTCAGAAGCTGATCGATACAATGCCTAACCCTCTATATTACAAGGATATGCAGGGCATTTACCGGGGATGCAACTCTGCTTTTGAAGAGTGTATCGGTTTAAAAAAAGAAGACATCATCGGGAAATCGGCCTATGACATATATCCGAAAGATATTGCCGACCAATATCACAACATGGACTCCGAACTCTTCTCCCGCCAGGGGACTCAGATATTTGAAGCCCCCTTCGTCTGTGCCTATGGGGGCATAAAACATGTAATCTACAAAAAGGCCGCCCTCGTTGATATGAACGGCTCACTCGGAGGCATCGTCGGGATGATTATCGATATCACAGATCGTAAACGTGCTGAAGAGGAGCGTGAAAAACTCATTGAGGACCTCCGGGAGGCGCTGGCAAAGGTGAAGACTCTAAGCGGATTGCTGCCGATCTGCGCCTCCTGTAAAAAAATACGAGATGACAAAGGCTACTGGAATCAGATCGAAAAATTCATCTCTGAACACTCGGAAGCAGAGTTCAGCCACGGAATCTGTCCCGAGTGTATCACGAAACTGTACCCGGAGCTCAATCGGCAAACATGACGGGAGACGCACCGTTGGATAATGCCCCCCCACTTTCCGCAGTAGATCATCATCTCGCAAGTCGAAGCGACCCTGCGCGGAGACCCGCTTCGGGAGTCAAGTCTTAACGACCTAACCCGGACAAGCCGGAAATCCGAAATTCTAAATCCGAAATCCGAAACAAATTCGAATGACCCACGACAGAAAGCTCAAAAGAAACAGATTTAATCAGGAACTCAGGAACTCAGGAAAAGACAAATCCGTAACAGTTCAGCGTTCTGAAAACGTCACTAATCCTGCGTGCCATGTCTTGATGGGTTTCGTAACCTCAACCCAACCTACGAATACGGCACAATCGAGGACCGAGGCATAACTCTGTAATCGTAGGTTGGGTTGAGTGGAGCGAAACCCGACAATCAGAGGGGATCTGTTTCAAACAACTAAATTGCTCTATGGCTATCAGATTTTCAAATCGAGCAGCAATGTCTTTTATTCTAGGTGCGTCCCACAAATACACCTTGCGCTCTTTTTGAATCGCCCGTGCAAGTTTGGAAGTCCATGGCGATATGCTCAATACAAGGAAGAATCTCTCCAGGATGGAAATCCAGCTTCGAACTGAGTTATAGGAAACCCTCAAATCGCCGGCCAGGGATGGGAGAGACAGAGGGCTGCCCACCTTGGACGGCAGAAGAAGATACAGCGTCTCCATATCTCCGATGGATTTGATATCGGTAACGTCTCTTATGTCCTCTCTTATCAACTGTTGGGAATAACTGTTGGACCATCTTCGATAGGTAGTCGTGCGACCTGCCAGATAGGGTTCCGGAAAGCCGCTCAGAGTCGACAACTGCGACCATATCTCTTTGAGCTCGCTGGTATTCTCCGTTCTGATGCTCAGCGGGTCCGCCAAGAAATCCTCTATTGTAGAATTGCACTTACCAAGTTCCGCCGGTGTAAATGGCCAGAGTCACTCGTCGGATACCTCAAGCTCCTTGAGGCCGACTTGTCCCGCCGCCTTGTGGCGGCCATAGATGAAATCCAATATCTCAAAAACCCGTCCGCCCTGTTGAAGCTTCTTGTTTCCGCCTCATCGTCGCCGGAAATACGCTCAAAATTCAGCGACAGTCTGGCCGGGCGCAAGGTGCTTTTCGAACCGGACACTCTTAGCTTCAAGGAGTTTCTCCTATTCGCGACCAGAATGCCTTGTTGGTCAAGAACAATGCCGGCTCTCTTGGCGAGGCGGGGCGTTCTTGAGCCCCCTCTCGTCATTCATTTCGAGTGCGCAAGAGGCAGGATAAGCCCGGACGAGCTCAAAGGGGACAGCCAGCGGAGGAAGGTCAGCGCTTTTCGAGCGACGATTTGCCAAACGCGGTCTGGACGAATTGGGATTGTCACTGGCAGAGCTCGCCCGGCACGTGGGAGTGACCACGTCCAGCATCGCCCGCGCGGTTGCGCGACTGGAAGAAGAGGAATAAGCATCACGGTGAAACACCGGAGCAATGCAGGCCACAACGTCCCCATCGCCATCCCCTTTGGGGCGCAATGCACGTCCCGCACGGGCGTCCCGGATGCTGCCCTATGATGATAAATGTCGCCACGCAACTAGTCGGTCCCGAATATACCATGCATTTCTGCCAGCTCTTTATTCCTGTGTTCCGCTTCCTGAAAAGAGAGGCTTTCTTTCGTGTCGTCAATAGCGCGCATGTAATCAATTCTTTCGAACTCACCTTTTGCCTTCAGAGTCTTGTCCCACGGCTGATTCTTTAAGTGCGTAGCCTCAACCATATCGTCGGCCTTAGCGCTTTTGAATATGAAAGCTATTCTCTCCAGGAGCTTTTTCTCTCGGCCGGTAAAATGCTTTTCACTGAAAGACTTTTTAGGGGCAATTTTCTGGAACTCATTAATCGGGACGGTTGCTATGGCTTCGGCCAAATCGGATTTCATACTGCCAGAGAGTTCCTCAAAAAGGTCGTTCGGAACCGGCCCCATCCGCCATGCATAATAGTCAAGACCTGTAACAGACTTGCCAGTTTGTTTGAAGTGACAAAAATCTAAAAAGTAAAGGAGCTTGAGCAACTTTGTCTTGCCGCAATACTTCGTATTCTTGGCAAAATAGATTATTGCGTTGATCAGTTTTTCTCGATGGTGGGT
>JAZDGK010000282.1:0-6990 GCA_043806955.1 Pseudomonadota bacterium
AAAGGCTGGAAGGCTTGAAGGCTGTTACGCTGGGAAGCCGGAAGGCTGCGAGCCAACCCCAACGATTCAGGTTTCCGGCTTTCCGGCCTCCCGGCTTCCTAGCTTCCCAGCCTGGTGAGGATTAAAATCTGAGCCTGACGCCCACATTGGGCAAAAGGGAACGTTTTGCAAGAGGCTCAGATGAGAAGAGATTGCCGATACTTAACTTTGATGATGTCGTAAAAAGTCAAAAAGTACTGCTTCTTGTCATTCCGGCGGAAGCCGGAATCCAGTCTATTCAAGTAGTTACGGGGGAACTGGACTCCGGTTTTCACCGGAGTGACGACTTTTTACGAATCCATCAACTTTAAAAGGAAACACTCGGAATGGATCATATATCCCTCCTTCTGATAGATTTACAGAACGACTTCTTCCCGGGCGGCACTTTACCTGTGCGGGATGCACATGAGATAGTCGGCCCCACAAATGAGTATATAAGGAAGTTCAGCGACAGGAAACTGCCGATCTTTGTCTCGAGGGACTGGCACCCACCCGTCAGCGGCCATTTCAAAAAGGGCGGGGGAAACTGGCCGCCCCATTGCGTTCAGGGTACCGAAGGAGCCCGCTTTTATCCGGAAATCCGGGTCCCCCCGAATGCCATCGTCATTTCAAAAGGCATGGATCCTGAAGAAGACGCCTATAGTGACTTCCAAGGCTGCGGTCCGGATGAAAAGGCTTTCGGAACCATCCTTGGTGCGATGGGAATCATGGAGCTTTATGTTGCCGGGCTGGCAACCGACTATTGCGTACAGGCAACGGTTCTGGATGCGTGCAGCCTGGGCTATCGAGTCACGATCCTTCTCGACGGAATACGCGGTGTGAACATAGATGTGAATGATTCGGCGAGAGCAATAGACCGGATGCTGCGGGCTTGTGCAAAAACAGCCACTTTGGAAACGGTATTTACCTGAGTAGAATGCAGTAACTTAAGGCTCAGGAACCTGTCGGACTGGGGAAATCGACAACGATGAGCGCATTTGTCGTCATTGAGCCGCCACAGTCCATGAAAACCGAGTCTTGTTTTCGGTGAACGGTGAACGGTCAACGGTGAACATTTGTTAGGCCACCTTCAAAAGAAAAAGGTGGTAGACCGTAAGCACACCGTAGATCCACGCTACGGAAACAACCAGCCAACCGGTCTTAGAACGCGAACTTGCGGAACATAACAGGAAAAGACCAGCCGCGGTCATAAGATACTTGAACAGAAATGCTTCCTGCCACCCCAATTCGAAAAGATAGGCCATTACAGGATTAAGCTCTCTCAATCCCGCGGCGAGATGCCTTAGAGTGAATAGATAGTCCATTATCGAACAGCAAGAAATAAAAACAACGAACATGGATAGACGGCGACCCACATCTACGGTCACAAGCGACAAAATCCCCTCTTTGTTCCATCTGAAATCGCATCTTTTGGTAGAAAACATCTCCCCTCCAATCCACAGATTAGAAATCTGAGCTGGCGTGTCGATTCCTCATATATATCACCTTATGGCAGCTCCGTACAGATTCTTCTCCTTTCCAAATAAGCAGGTTACATGCCAACCAAACCCCTTCTCTAAGTCGCGCTTCCAGCGGCCTGAATTAACCTCAAGAAGGAACTTACCTTGAGATGGGAAAACACTTTCCTCTTCCGGAGAAAACATTTTCCCTTTCAATTAACCATTTTTGCCCATATGCTCTGCGGTGAAAAGTTTGTTTGATTGCGACCTTTGCCGTGCTATGGTTTCGTACATTGAAAAGTCTGGATTGAAAGGAGGTTAAGTGATGAGCATATCGGAAAAGATCGGCTTTGCCGGCGGCGGCAGAATGGGGGAAGCCCTGATAAAGGGCCTGCTTGCGGCGGGAATAGTGAAAGAAGAACAGACAATGGTCTTCGACTCTGACCCGAGCCGGGCTGAGTATTTGAAGAGTACATATGGAATACGGATCGGATCGGATAACAGGCAACTCGCCGAGGACTGCGAGCTCATCGTCCTGGCGGTCAAACCCCAGGTAATCGCCCAAGTTCTGGACGAGCTTAGACCCGTAGTCACCCCCGGGAATCTAATGATCTCGATTGCTGCGGGGATACCTCTTCAGTATCTTGAGAGCCGGCTCCCGGAAAACACCCGCGTAATTCGTGTAATGCCGAATACACCGGCACTCATCGGAGTGGGAATGACTGCTGTGGCCGGAGGCAAATCCGTAGCCAAAACGGACCTGGAGACGGCTGATCGAATATTTTCGGCAGTCGGGAAAACCGTGGTCCTGGAAGAACGTTATCTTGATGCCGTAACCGGTCTTTCAGGCAGCGGTCCGGCCTATTTTTTTGCGATTATGGAGGCATTCATCGACGCAGGGGTAAAAATGGGGCTTTCGAGAGACGTCGCGAAGGCACTTACTCTGCAGACCGTACTAGGTTCGGTGAGAATGGCGCTGGAAACCGGTATACCAATAAGCGGGCTTCGGGAGATGGTGACATCGCCCGGCGGCACTACGATAGCGGGACTACACGTTATGGCCCGCTCAGGTCTTCACGGAATACTGATGGACGCAGTGGAATCAGCCACCAGACGATCGATTGAACTGAAACAAGAGACCCTCAAATGATTGCGGATTTGCGATTTCGGATTTCGGATTTGATGCACTCGCAAAAAGTCGTCACTCCGGTGAAAACCGGAGTCCAGGCTCTTTGTAACTACTTGAATAAACTGGATTCCGGCTTGCGCCGGAATGACAACAAACAGCTCTTTTCGGCTTTTTACGAGACCATCAGATTTCGGGATGAAAACATCTGGGACAATTTGGCCCATTGAAAAAATTGGCCGGACTGCAATGTGAAGTTCGGGATGCAGCGAAGCGATGTGCGGCTACAAATGCCGGCGATATCGTGTTTTCAAAGGCTGAGTTCTCACAAAAATCCGAAATCCGAAATTTCACATCGCTGGTCTGGAATTATTCAAACACAAATCGACCAGATCTCTGATCGCCGCGGTTCCCGCACACATAACCGTATCAGCGCCACCCCAGTAGATTTTTACGGTGCCGTCCGTTTCCGGAACAGCGCCGCAACTGAATACTACGTTGTGAACATATCCGGTGACTTCCCAGGGATCTTCGGGCTGCAGTATCCAATCGTCCGAAACTCCAATTACTTTCGAAGGATCATTCACATCGTGCAGTGCAACTCCAAGCCGGTATATATGTCCGTCCATTGTCGGGAAAACCCCGTGATAGATATGCAACCATCCTGAATCCGTCCTGAATGGAGTTGCGCCCGGGCCTATCTTCATTTCGTCCCAGTGGTATTGTACAGGCATCATTACCACCCTTGACTCGCCCCAGTGTATAAGGTCGGGCGAATAGGATATCCAGATCGACCAAGGCGAAATCTCCGAATGCGGCCTGTCCAGTCTGGCATATCGGTCGTTAAATCTGGATGGGAATACAACCACGTTTCTCATATCCGCGTGGCTGACGAGGCCCAAACGCTCCAGGCCCCGAAAATCGAACGTCCTGGCGAGTGCGATTCTTACCCCATGCCGGGAATAAGCGCTGTAGGTGATCAGGTACTCTCCGTCAAGCTCGCATATCCGGGGATCTTCCACCCCGAATGCCTCGTATTCTGCGAAGACGCCGTTTTCGGCCGGGGCGAGAAAGGGCTTTGGGTTCACTTCAAAATGATACCCGTCACGGCTTTCTGCAAGTCCAATAATGGAGCGGCCGTTCTTTCGGTGCGACCGAAAGAGCATGATGTAACGTCCGTCGTGTTTAACGACACCGGCATTATGGACCGTCACCACAGGATACGGTACGTCGTCTCTGGTCAGTATTGGATTGCCGTGATAGCGCTGGACGATCGGCTCGTTCATCCCGGACTCCACACTCAGCCATTCGAAATGTAATAAGTGCCTAAAGTTAAGGATACTGTCAATTCTGTTTCTGATTCCGCAGTGTTGCTTCCTAACCCGGCAAAGCCGGAACCAAAGAGTTCATGGTTCACGGGTCAACCCTGAACTATGAACTCTCAGAACAAAATCTCTGCAAACAGTTTACCGTAAAGGCTTTCCGGACGCAGTAATAAATATCTTGCCAAAATTGTCGTTAATCTTATGGCTTGGTGACTAAATCGTACCCTTCCCACTTCCAGCTTTTCGGCTTTCCAGCTTCCTAGCCTCCTAGCCTCCTAGCCTTAGCGGCCGGCTCTTCCGTAATCGTCTTCCAGTCGTTCGATATCGTCTTCGCCCAAGTATTCACCCCGCTGCACCTCGATAAAGACCAGATTTTTCTCTCCCCGGTTCTCAACCCTGTGGGGCGCAGTAAAGGGGATGTCAACGCCTTCTTCTTCCTCAAAATGGTAGTTCATATCATACAGGGTAACCAAAGCCTCCCCCTGAATAATGTACCAGTGTTCCCTTCTTCTCCAGTGTCGCTGGAGAGAAAGTCTTTTGCCTGGATAGACTGTAATCCTCTTGACCTTGTGCCCGGGGCGCTCGGACAAGACTTCATAGAATCCCCATGGCCGCCGGTTTTCACGTCCGCATCTTGAAAGCACGGATTCGTATACACGGACATAGTCGTCAACCATTCGTTCGGATGAGAAACGCTCTTCTGCCAATTCCCTGCACCGCAGCCTTGAGACCTCGGGTATTCGGCCCAGACCGAATAAACCTCCTTTGACGTCATCCACGAGAAAACCGTTTTCCCCATCACTTATCAACTCCGGCATTGAACCTTTGTTGAAGGCGATAACAGGAGTGCCACACGCCATCGCCTCCACTACGGACAGCCCGAAAGGCTCGGCAAAGCTGATGGGGTGCAGAAGGGCATAGGCGTTACCAAGAAGAAAGTCCCTCAAATCCGGACCTACCGGCCCCAGAAACGTGATTTGTTCGCCGTCGATATGTGGTTCGATTTCTCTTTCGTAGTAGTCGCCGTCCTGTATCACCCCGGCTATCCGCAACTCTCTGCCACTGCCTTTTGCGATCTCGATCGCCTCGCGAACTCCTTTATCGGGGTGAATCCGCCCAAAGAAAAGCAGATAGTCCTTTGGGTGCCCGTTGAAGGTAAACTGCGAAAGATCTATCCCATGATAGACCGTGGCCGCGTAATCCAGTTCGGTCGACCTGTCGGCATCGCTGACCGAGACATAGAATACCCGGTTATTATATCTCTTGAAGGCCGGAAGAATCTTCGGAGAGGAAAACCCGTGTATCGTCGTGACTATCGGGGTCTCAATCATGTTGGAAAAACTCAATGGAAGAAAGTCATAGTGATTGTGGATTACATCGAAGTCATCGGCACGCTCGAAGGCGGCAGAAATGTGAATACACTCCCACACCTTCGGATCAATATCTTTGTCCTCCTCGTACGGTCTGGGGCAGACTGAACACAAACTGGCCGAAGTTATCGAGTCTGCAGTGGCAAACAGTGTTACTTCATGCCCACGCTTTACAAGACCCTCAGCCACAAGAGACGCGATTTGTTCCCACGGTCCGTAGCTTCGGGGAGGCGTACGCCACGCAATCGGCGACAAAACACCAATCCTCATTTACACCTCCCGGCAATCGTTCACCGTTATCCGTTCACCGTTGTCCGTAAAAACCCGAAAAGCATTCCTTCTGTGAACAAGCATTAGATGCTGAACCGGCTCGCTATCCGGCCTCTGTCCCGCGCGAAAAACGTCTTTTCGGTGAACGGTGAACGGTCAACGGTCAACGTTTGTCTGTCATACCTCCCAGTCGCCTTGAGGGGAGTGCCGCAGGTGTTCAAGCAAGTCGGTCAATCTGGCCGTGGCCAGTGCCACGCAAGAATCTGCGCCTCCGTAATAGAGTCTGATTTCACCGTCTTTCTCCACCCATCCGCAGGGAAAGACCACGCGTCCCACATCACCTTCCAGTTCATATCTTTCACGTGGCCCGAAAACCCAATTTTCCGCACGCCTTATTACCTTTCGTGGATCCTCCAGGTCGAGAAGGGCCAGGCCCAGTCTGTATATTGCCCCTGACGGAGTCTGCCGTACACCATGAAAGAGGACCAGCCAGCCCTCCGGCGTCTTCAGCGGGGGAGGAGAAAGACCGATCTTGTTTGCGTCCCACCACCCCCCCCGGTGGGCCTTCAGCACGACATGATGATCACCCCAATGTCTCAGATCGGGGGAAAAAGATATCCAGATATGAATTCCTACCCCCAAAAAGCCACTGACAGGCCGGTGCAGCATGGCCCATCTGCCGTCGAACTTCACCGGGAACAATGCCGAGTCCTTGTCCTCGGGGGGCATGACCGGGCCCAAACGCTCGAACGACCGAAAATCATCCGTGAGAGCCAAGGAGACGAGCGGTCCGGACTGGGAGTAGGAAGTGTATACAACGGCCCACGTGTCTGCACCTTCAAGACGGGTTATGCGGGGGTCCTCGATCCCCCAGATCTCTTCCGGGTATCTTTCAGGATCCGGCTCAAAAGTGGGCCGCCTGTCTATTTCCCAGTCATTCACTCCGTCCGGGCTTCTTGCCGCGGTCAGATGCGAAAAACCCCTGTGGTCCTCGACCCGGACAAGGAGTAACGTCGTCTTGCCCGCTTGAGTGGCGCCGGGGTTAAAAACCGAACTGGCTGAATACGGCCAGTCCCGGACGGTCAGGATCGGATTCCCGACATGACGATGAAATAGTTCCTGTTGGATTCCCAAGCCTTTCTCCTTGCCACGAAGACACCACGGCACAAAGGAAAAGATATTCCGTAACAGTTTAGCTCTTTGAAAGAAAACCCCCGAATCTTATAAGAAAAACAAAAGCAATGTTTAATCAGGAACTCAGGAACTCAGGAAAAAAGTAGAATGGGGGTATCGGGTTGACTCCACTTAATCGCCCGCAATTAACTGAATTATCTGAATTTTGGTCCATTTCTTATGACAAGAGGCGCAAGTAGCCAAAAAGCCTGTCTATTCAGAGTGATAACGAATATGAACTGGAGTCA
>JAZDGK010000283.1:0-10483 GCA_043806955.1 Pseudomonadota bacterium
GGGATCCGGAAAATGCTAATATACCGTGCATAGGTCAATTCCCAATATCGAATGTCCAATGTCCAAGGTATTTGCTCCTGAATGGAAATTGGTTATTGAGCATTGAACATTGGAAATTGATCCTAAGATGGTATGATTCAAACTTCTATCCCTTAAGCCTTTCCATCCCTTGCAAGGTCCCAGACGGCCCGGATTGTGGTACCCTTTCCTATTCCGGAGTCAACAGTAAGCCGCCCGCCGGACAAAGCCACCTGTTCCATAAGGCCGAGGAGTCCAGGCCCTTTATTGCCCTGTTGCTGCCAGAGAGACTGCTCGACGTTCAAGCCCACGCCGTTGTCGATAATCAACAACTCAACGTTCTTCTCTCTGTTTTCGAAAGAGAGCTGAACCAGACTTGCCTTGCTGTATAATGCGACGTTTTTCAAAGCTTCTTCTATTACTCTGTAGATTACGATCTTCAAACGTTCCGGGATATCCGGATCCCGAACAAGAAGTCGCTTGTTGATATCGACGGCCGGAGCGATTGATTCAAAGTCTCGGCAGAGGCAGTCTATGCCGGCCAGTATGCCCATATTGTCAATGACTGAAGGGCGCAACCGGGCGAATATTCTGTAGACTTTGAACATTGCGTACTGGATCATGCGGATCAGAGACTGCCCGGTTTCCGGTCGGGCCGTGCCTTTTTCCACGTCCAGCGCAAAGCGCTCCACAGAATACTTTATTCCGGCGAGGATCTGCGCGACATCGTCAAGAAGTTCCCCCGCCATCTGCTTTCGTTCATGCTCGATTAACTCGAAGAGGCGGGAAAGGACGAGCTTCTGGTGCTCCAACTGCTCCCCCAGTGCCTTTTCTATGTCCATGTTTTCCGTGATTTCACCCCGAAATTTCGGTACCAGGGTTAAACTATGTGGTTTCAATTCATCTTGCATCGTTTCGGACGTTCCTTTATGTCTTCTCTTTCCGCCATGCCTGTCTGTTCCTAGTAGTCTGTCGGACTTAGGGCTTGCTCAGAAATAAACCGGCATTTTAGGCGCTCAGATTTAGGTCAGATTTGTTCGATCCGAGGCTGCAAAACCAGAGGAGCCTGTCGGACTTACGATGATCTACTGCGGGAAGTGGGATGACGGCCCAAATATTCCCGAATTTGAGGCGCATAATAATCGTTCACTGTTGACCGTTCACCGTTCACCGAGATGGTGCTCTTCAGCCTCCCACGAACCACTGTGGCTGATTTACAGAGAACACCTTCACCCGCATCGAAAAAAATCTGTGCACGTTCTTACGGACAACGGTGAACGGGTACTGGCCGTTCCCCCCACTTCCGCAGTAGATCATCCCTAAGGATGCGTTACGAAATAAGTGTTACAAGCTTGCGCCGGATTTTGGGCTGTATTCAAGGCTGCTTAAGGGGCGAGCATACTGAAGTATGTGACCCCTTAAGCAACGAAGAATACGGCCTAAAAGACCAGCAAGATGTCACAGTTATTTCGTAACGCATCCTAAGTCCGACAAGCTCCCAGACAACATCATTTTGCCGTTTTGCAGAAACAGGAATCGCAGGCCGCTGATGACATCTACTATAGGCTTTCAGATAATGCTTTTGGGAAGGCAGCAGGGAGGGGATAGTACCTGTTCGTACATCCCCGACCGATAACGCACCCAAAAGCTTTATCTGGAAGTCTATATCTGTACGCAAGTCGTTGAAAGTACAATCCTGAACTATTTGGGTAAGAATACGGTAATGGAATCCGTATTGATGCGAGAGAGCCGCTTCATCACTTGGCGCGGGGTATCACAGTGGGAGAAAGCCCTTGACAGCGATCTTTGCTCCGTGCTACTCAGGTCACTCTCCACGAAGAACATCGCGGCAAGGGCGCAAGCAAGAGTTTTTTAGCCACAGACGCACGCGGACATTTTTGCCGGGCGACCAGCCCGGCAAAAAGGGCTATCGCCAGCGCGAAACACCAACTTCGGCTCTCTTTTGCCCGAAGGGCTGACTGTAATTATCCGGCCAGGTCGGCCGGATAATTGTCTGCGTCTGTCTGCGTGGGTCTGCGGCAAAAAACTCATGTACTTGCAGAACTCCATTAAGAAGGACTTTAACAAGATTCAAACAAGACCACCGTTAGTAGAACAGGAGGAGGCGAGGTATGCCGGACATGCTTGTCAAACTGTATGGCCTGCCGCAGTTATTCCTTTATTGTGAAGGGCTTGAAAGAGACGGGATCGAGATTCGCCGGGCATTGGTACCGGAGAAATCCATAATCGTCAAATGGGTCCGGGAGAGCTTTTTTAGTGCTTGGGCGGACGAATGTGAGATGACGTTTTCGAATAAACCGGTTTCGTGCCATATCGCTCTGCGCCAAAGAGAACTTGTCGGTTTTGCGTGCTATGATGCGGTGTGCAGGAATTTCTTCGGGCCTTCC
This sequence comes from Pseudomonadota bacterium, assembly GCA_043806955.1. Lineage (GTDB taxonomy): Bacteria > Desulfobacterota > QYQD01 > QYQD01 > JAZDGK01 > JAZDGK01. Next base: position 2,427 of record JAZDGK010000283.1, read on the forward strand.
GGTGTCGCGACAACCTGCCGCAGATCAGGCATCGGAAAGGGACTACTCCTGTCCTGCCTTCATTCAATGAAGGAAAAAGGATATGCTTATGCAATCATAGGAGGCGTCGGACCGGCAGAATTCTATCAAAAGTCGGTCGGGGCGGTATTGATAGAGGGTTCCGATCCCGGGATCTACGGGGGAATGTTGAAATGATGCGAGTTGTCGGATTTCGGCTGTGATAAGGATGTGGACGGGAGAGACTTGGCCTATTTATATAGACTTCCAGATAAAGCTTTTGGGTGCGTTATCGGTCGGGGATGTACGAACAGGTACTATCCCCTCCCTGCTGCCTTCCCAAAAACATTATCTGAAAGTCTATAGCTCGAAACTGTTGTAGAGAGCCGCGATCCCGGAGTCCTCCAAGACATTGAGTTGTACTTTCAGGACCGGCAGGAACCTGATTTCGTTGCTTATGACCCTTCTGACCATGGGCGAATCGAAACCCGAAAGATCTGGATCACAACCGAACTCAACGACTACCTCAATTTTCCCCACGTCGGACAAGCGTTCGTCATCGAACGACATTCCATGGAGAAAAAAAGCGGCAAAGCTTCCTGTGACATCGCCTGTGGCGTTACCAGTCGAACGTCGGAGCAAGCCGATCCACAGCGTGTTCTCACCGTGAACCGCGGCCATTGGAGCATCGAGAATAGCTGCCGCTACATTATCGAAAAGGAATTTGTCTTTTCCTGAGTTCCTGATTAAATCTGTTTCTTTTGAGCTTTCTGTTGTGGGCCATTCGAATTTGTTTCGGATTTAGAATTTGGGATTTCCGGCTTGTCCGGGTCAGGGAATAGCCGTTTTCGTGACCCCAAAGGGCTTTGAACCCGTTTGGCCCGCGTTAGATGGATGGCCAGAGAAGGTTTTATGCACGCCATTTGCCTAAATATGAAAAGGTTAAGTGGTTATTCGCAACCGTTCACCGAAGTAAAACGTTTTTTGCACGGGGCAGTGGCCGAACATCGGGCTCGATCACTGCTGGTTCCAAGTTCACGGTTCACAGTTGCAAGTCCAACCGTGAACCGTGAACCGTGAATCTGGAACCAGCTCCAGCAACAGGTCGCACAGACTCGACTCTTACGATTTTTACGGACAATGGTGAACGGGTACGGCTATTCAGTGTCTAGGAGTCTGTCGGACTTAGGGGATCGTCACGAGGAAGTGGAGGAACGAGACCAAATATACACGAATTTGAGGCGAATAGTGTTGCTATGCAACGAAAATTCGTGGATATTTGGGCCGTTCCCCCCACTTCCGCAGTAGATCATCCCTAAGTCCGACAGGCTCCTAGGCATCACTATTCGGAAAAGATCACGAAGGCTTGGGCAGATTTGGAACGTTCCCGGCTGAATAGTCAGGCTCCTGGGGCTGGTTGAGGATCTGCTTTTGTGCACTCTCCGAGACAAGAGGAATTATATGTTGCTTGTCCTATAATTTTTGGTTATATCTTTCGCATTCTAAGAGAAGTTTTGTGACCTCTCAACGAAAAAAACGGAATCCGACGGAGATACTACTTACCATGGCTCTAACAAAAAAGGACATAGTGGAACAGATTCACGCGAAAACAGGTCTTCCCAGACAAATCCTGGCCGAGATGACAAAAGCAGTTTTTGACGCGATTAAGAAAGAAATTCTGGCGGGAAACAGCGTCAAGGTCGCGAATTTTGGCGCTCTTAGACTACGAAAAAAGCGCGCGCGGCCGGGTCGGAATATGCGGACGGGAGAGGTGGTGGAGATATCGCCGAGATCGGTCGTCAGTTTTAAGGCGAGCACGAACCTGCGGACAATCCTGAACGGGAGGAAGGAGCGGCTCTGAAACGGTTCTTCGGAAACAAGCAGTATGCGTTCACCGGGTGCAACCAGAAGTGGGAGTGGAATCAAGCCGCCTTTAGGCGTTTGTCCTCCCAGTATCCGTTCCATTCGCCGTTAGCTCTTAGCACGCGGAGGGCCTTATTGGGCTTCGACATCTTCTCTCAAAATGTCGCCACGCTTATATTCAATCATCTTCGCCGCCTCCTTATCAGTAGTACCATTCTGGTTTTATATCGACCTGCGGTCGATGCCCACCCGCCGGCAGCACTTTGGCCACCTGCTGATAGACCCCCCGTGAATACACGCCGATTCGTTCGACCAACTGCCAAGGGAAGCTGTGTTCCATCAGAAACTCCGCCTGTTTGCCTTCCTTCATTGATGGTGCAATACCGTTCCCGCTCCATCTATTGGTCTGCACAGCCTCCCAGTTGATTTCATTCAATTGCGTCAAGTCGCAGCGGTCCTCGAAGGAATAGGCCCCGGCATTTGACAGGGTAAATGCCCAACGCTGTTTATTCTGTTGAGCCCACGCGACGGAAGCTTGAAGATCCGCTTCCATATGCACGATTGGTCCTTGCCCGCCGCGATAGGTCAGGTCAGGGTGATTAGCTTGATGAATCAGGTAGAGCATAATTGGACGTGGGCAGAAATAGAACGGCACGCAGTCGCCTACATGTAAATCCGGATGGCTTGTCAGGGGCAATTGAAGCCGCCGCTGCTTGATGCCGTTCATACCGATAGTCGTTCCACGCCCGTCCGCTTGAGTGCCGTGTTCGGTGGTCTGTCATTTCCTTAATGATTCCTCAAGATCGGTTTTTCTGTTCTCAAGCATATTCAGTCTCTTCGTGAGTTCCGACATCTCCTTGTTGATCCGGCGCAACTCCGTCTGAGCTTTGGCCCTCACCAGGTAGTCCTCTCCGAGTTCCTCACTTATGTACTTCTCGAGTTGGCTCCTCAGGATTCTGAAGTACGGGTTTCCCCATATCGACCCATCTCGGTACTCAAGTCTGTCCGTCTCAATGCCTTTGACGATGAAGTCCCGGCCCACGCCGTATTCAGCGTCCATCTCCAACGGCTTGTTCGGCGTTTTTTTGCCCCAATATACCTTGGTCAAACTCAAGTGTGTACGATAAGATCAGACCTCGTAAACGCACACCTAAAAGGTGCGATTTTTTGGACATGCAACCAGTCATGTTGGGTTTTCGCGTTGCTCTACCCAACCCACGAACTACGAACTTGCCACCGAGGTTGTACAATGTAGGTTGGGTAGAACGGAGTGAAACCCAACAAATTCACCTTGGAGGAACGGTTCTTGATCTGCCGCATGGAAAATCAGAGTTCCTAACTGCACAGGTCGCAATTTTCCACTGTTTGCGATGTCCAATTCTTGAGCGAACTACCATAAAATCAGCATGTTATAGCATGGTTAAAGTCTAGGTTTTACGAGGTCTGTAATTTTATGGACGTCACGGTTTTCCCATGAACAGCCAATCTGGTTTATCAAGAATGGATGATCCCGCTGGTCCTGTCCTTACCTTGTCTCACCCTCACCGGTCAAGGCCGAAGAAGACGCTGAAAGGGACAGCTACCGTGCGTGTGTCCAGTGCCACCATTTCCGTTCCAGGATAGAGCAGCACCGAAAACCGAAGCCGCCCGCCTAAAGTATCAGCGCAATCTTTGAAGCCGGCCAGATCAGAATTTCCAATGCTGCTCGACCACTTGACCTCTATGGCCACGACTTCCTCCCCGCGCTCTATCAGGAAGTCTACTTCCCGGCCGGTGTGCGTCCGCCAGAAATAGAGTTGATGACGACCAAAAACGCTTAGGATCTTTCGCAATTCTGCGGCCGCCCAAGTCTCCACCATGGCACCGGTGCGGCCCTGCCGCTCCAGAAAACGCCAGTCTTCCGCGGCAGAAAGATAACAGGCCATACCTGTATCGGTCACGTAAAGCTTTGGCGTTTTCACGAGCCGTTTGCCGAGGTTTACGTGATAGGGGCGAACGAGAAATACCTGATATGTAGTCTCCAGGAGATTGAGATAACGACGTACCGTGGTTAAAGGGAGCCCCAAATCTCGCGATATATCGGAAAGGTTCAATAGCTGGCCGGTACGCAAGGCGACCAGACTCAGAAGGCGATTGAAATCAGGCAGGTTGGCAATGGCAGAGATCTCCCTGAGATCTCGTTCGAGATATGTTTTCCGGTAGGCCTCAAACCACCTGACCCGGGAAGTCATTGATCGCATCAAGGCCGGCGTGGGATACCCGCCATGAAGGATTATCTCCTGCATCTCTTGGCGGCGATTGGGAAAAGGGCCTTTGGGCCAGCGATCGAGCAGGGCGCGGGCATCAGTCGCGTCGAAAAGGTCTGCAAGCGTTTTCGGAACAGGCCGTTCCGCGATTTCCGCCCAGGAGAAAGGATGCAGTTCAAAAAGCGCCATTCGTCCCGCCAGACTTTCAGAGACCACCTTGAGGGTCATGAGGTTGGCAGATCCCGTGAGCAAATACTGCCCCGGGTTTCGGGAACGATCCACAGCCAGCTTCAGCGCACGGAGAAGGTCAGGTGCCCTTTGGACCTCATCAATTATCACAGGAACAGGCGTGCCGGCAACGAAGCCGTCAGGGTCACGCAAGGCGGCATCAAGCACGACGCGGTCGTCAAGAGTCAAATAGGAGGCTGGCCATTCGGGTCCGGATAGTGTGAGAGCCAAAGTTGACTTTCCTACCTGCCGGGCTCCGGTGAGGAGGACGACAGGAAAATCCTGCAGAGACTCAAGAATGGGCTCACAAATATGTCGCTTTATCATGGTGGAATATTATCCACAAAGTGGACAATTTTCAAGCGGAATTTCAAGTGGGCTATCACACATCGCTCCTGTTCGATTGAATGGGCACAGGATATCTGGCTCCTTCTGGTTGTGAGTTGGTCGTTCTTCTCAACATACCCAGAACTGACCTTTACGGATTCAAACTTTCAGCCGTCAGCGATCAGCTCTCAGGTAGATATTGTGGCGAAGGGCTAAGGGCTAAAGGCAAAGGGGGGGAAGAAAAGTGGAGGCGGGGACGTTTCGAGTTGGCGTGTTTAGCCATGCTTGGGTGAGGTCATAAGACCTTTAAAGTCTAATGCCCTACGCTGCAAATGGTGCCCTTTGTTTTCCGGATGACAAAAGCTATTGATATGACGTATTGTGCAACACATCCAATCTATGCTGGGCAAGTTCTGCACGGGCATCGCCCATCCGTCCCACTGATAGGTGGTGTAAACATAACTAGACTCGTGAGGATGTCCGCTGGTCTTCTATATCGCTCATCCGTTGTCAACGGAATTATCGGAACTACGTCCCTTATGTTGCCCCTTATGTTGCCCCTCTACCTTCTCATCCCGAAAGCATTACCCTATTAGAAAGATCAGTGCCAAACCACGGGCTTCTTGAACATAGGATTGAAACGACTAAGAAGTCGTCTCAATCCTTAAGGGTTTGGGCGTCTGAATCAGGCTTCCTTTGTACTTTGGCAATCTTGATTGCAAGTCGAAGGGCCTCATTCACCGCTTCGTCTGTAGGAAAGGCTTCGGCAACATCCGGATCCAGCCGTACTAAATTTGTGCCCTGCTTGAACCGTTCGGCATATTTGCCTCGCACGCCTCCCTTCAACAACTGGGATAAGTCATATTCGGGACGGAGATCATCTTTCATTTCGGAATCAGTGGTACTTGACGTCAATGACAAATCTTGTTAACTAAAATGTAGAGGATAAAATCTACGGAGGTACATAACGTGACGACAACTACCATCCGGGTATCAGACAAAACCCGTGCCATGCTGCACGAACTCGCAGATGCTGCTGGGGTACCAATGCAGCAGATTGTAGAACGGGCAATCGAGGCCTACCGTCGTGAACAAATACTGATGGCGACCAATGCTGGATACTCGGCTTTGCAGACAAACGAAGGTGCCTGGGCTGATCTTGAAGACGAGCGTGCAGCTTGGGATGCAACCCTGGCGGACGGTTTGGAGAAGGCATAATGACGCCGCTACCATCGCGTGGTGAAATTTGGCTTGCAAATCTGAATCCGACACTCGGTCATGAGCAAGCTGGTGAACGTCCTGTGTTGATCGTGTCAAACGACATTTTCAACCATGGCCCGGCTGGTCTGGTATTCGTCCTACCCGTGACGCGCACGGATCGCGGTATTCCCGTACACATTCCAGTCGAGCCACCTGATGGAGGGCTGACGAAGCGTAGCTACATTCTTTGTGATGCTATACGTTCGATTTCCAAAAAGCGACTCAGTACTCAGGCGTGGGGAATCCTGTCCCCACAAACCATGCAGAAAGTTGAAGATGCCTTACGAATCCTTATGGATCTCTGATCTCCGTCCCTCGGCAGTGTCGAAGCTGTCTCGGCCCAACGCTGCGTATCAGACGCGCCGCCACTGGCCTTCCGGAAAAAACGAACCCCGTTCCACGGCGTCGGCTGGAGCGATTTGTTCGGCTATTCTTCTTCTGTGTCTTAGGTTTCTAAGTCCTCATCGTACTGACCATACTGAGGTGGATTGGGGCCAATTGCCTCGATAATTCGGGGATAGGTCACACCAGCTTCCGGCTCTCGCGGCTTATTCCGAGTCGGCTTGATTTCAAAATACCAGTCGTCTCCAAAATCGAAGTGGTAATACAGCTTGCAACTCTTCGGCAGCGGGTATACCCGCTCAAGAGTGATGCTGTCATAGATATCGAAGCTGGCCTCCCAATCGAAGCTATTCTCGAAGACCACCTTGCGATTTCGCTGATTTCGTCCTCCGAAGAATTCAAAGAGATGGTCTCGATCAAAACCAACAGCATCCTGTATGGCCTCGTGGATGTCGAGCAATGATGATTTTGAGTCAATTTCCATCATCCGAATGCATTCCTCTTCCAAATGCATCCCCCAAACGCACTCTATTCTCAATGTCCAGATCATAACCGATTATCTCCTGCTGAACGGCGAATGGAGTGGCGCGGCCTGTGACGTGCCCATGAAAATCCGACTGTATTCCGCGTCCACTCAGATGATTGGTTCTGCAGAGCCAATTATCGTGCCTATTCAAGACGGTTAAGTGCGATACTCAATTCAATTTGCGAAACGGCTTCAGAGTCTGCCTCTTCGTAGATTATCCAGTCGGTGTAGTCATGGTTCTCGATGATAAATGGAATATTCTTATCCGCAAGTCGGTATATGATTTCGGCAATATTTATGTGCTCTTCCCAAACGCGGATTACAGAATTTTGGAAAATTTCGAATCTGATTTCATTAGCTTTTGCATCTATGTCAGGATACCGTTTCTTCGCAAACTCTATGCTTCTATCCGCTCGGGTGCGGAACTTTACGTGCGTGGCAAGAAGACGCTTGATCAGCATTTCCTGCAAATGATCATACCGATATCTGAATCGAGTCTTCATTAAATTCATGCCTGCCGAACGGGTTGGGCATCAGTCGCGCCGTCACTGGCCTTCCAGAAGAATCGAACCCCGTCCCTCGGCGTCGACTGCATGCGCCGGTTCGGCAGCCGACGACACCGGCTCTGCCGCCCACCTTGGCACATCGGTCTCCTCACCCACGGCCGATCGAAATGCAACGACTCACCCGAGTTCGTTTTGCTATATTGATCTGAGTACCCCGTTTGACCACAGATATAGACTTTCAGATAATGTTTTTGGGAAGGCAGCAGGGAGGGGATAGTACCTGTTCGTACATCCCCGACCGATAACGCACCCAAAAGCTTTATCTGGAAGTCTATAGTACTCCCATGTAACCCTCTGACCACGCTGATGATTGTCTGGCCAGACGAAATCCCTTCTTCTTCGCTATCCACGCCCAGAAACTGATAATTTTATGGACGTCCCTTATGTTGCGCTAATTTATAATCTTATGGACGTCCCCCATGAGCCTCCCAAGATAAAGCAGGAAATGGATAGCGATGACGAACGGGCCAAAACGCTTGGTTTGTCGGAAGAGGAATTGGCGTTTTATGATGCCGTAGTCGAGAATTATGAAGAGATATACGGCAATGAGTTCCTTTGCGGTCTCATCCATGATGTCGTCCAGGTAATAAAGCGCAATCTCAAGATTGACTGGACCGAGCCGCACCGTGAAGACGTTAAGGCCGGGATCAGGGCCGCGGTAAAGAGGGTGCTGCGGGCTGAAGGGGTTAAGGCCTCGGATTT
>JAZDGK010000284.1:0-10241 GCA_043806955.1 Pseudomonadota bacterium
CATATCCGGTCAGCATCTTCCTCATTGCAGACGATAACGGTAGATATCCGGTCCGAATAAGCATATGGAAATGATTGGGCATAAAACTCCAGGCATATATACGGATTCCGGTCTTGGGGACTATATCCGAAAACCGCTCCACAAGATCATTCCTGTCGCTATCCGACATAAATATCTTTCGGCGTTCGATACCCCTCACCATAACGTGGTGCAATGCCCCTTCCGTATCCAGTCGCGCTCCTCTCGGCATGGCCCTTTTAATACAACACCGTCCATCCCCTGTCAACGGAATTAGCGGAACTACGTCCCCCTTGACAGGCGAGATATTCAACAAAGAGACCGATCCTGTCTCCCTGTACCACTCGATACAACTGGTGGAGATGATCGGACGCATTGCCGATCATGCGGAAAACGTGGGCGATATGATGAGGGCCATGGTGGCTAAATAGTCAGACAGGAATTCCGCACGGATATCGCCGAGCTGGGTCTGCAACCTCTTCTCCGTCCGCGCACCCGCCGCATGGTTGCACGGTCACTCATCCAGAAGCCCATTCAACTCCCGCACACTCAGGGCTTGCTCAGAAATTAATGGGCATTATAGGCGCTCAGATTTAGGTCAGATTTGTTCGATCCGAGGCTGCAAAACCGGAGGAATAGTCGTTCTATTGCGAGGATTTTGCAGTTGAGGATCGGACAAAGCCGGCCTGAAGCTGTGATGCATAAAGTGCCAAGTTATTTCTGAGCATGCCCTCGGTCCGGAACAACCCTGCAGCCACGGTCAAAAGGCTAACCCGTACGACAGGTCCGCAGAAATCATTTTAATTGACTTTCAATAGACATTATAGGATCTTGCAGCAGAGTGTTTAAACTCTCATGAGCCTGTCGGACAGCTATAGACTTTCAGATAATGTTTTTGGGAAGGCAGCAGGGAGGGGATAGTACCTGTTCGTACATCCCCGACCGATAACGCACCCAAAAGCTTTATCTGGAAGTCTATATTCGCCCCGCAAACACAAGCGGACAACCAGCCGCGGAATTTGTACAAAGCCGCCGGCATCAGGTCGTAAACCTGGGGCATGAGTTATGTCGCCAACGCTAGTAATCATTCCAGGAGAACTGCTTACCACTCGCGACCCCACGGCTGTATTGGAGACATATCTTGGTTCCTGCGTAGGGGTAGCGTTGTATGACAGCGAGGCCGGCATTGGCGGAATGCTCCACATACTCCTGCCCGATTCTTCTCCGGATAGAATGAATGCGGCGCCGACCAGATATGCGGTCACTGCGGTCCCTCTACTTATTCAACAGATCGAGGCAATGGGCGGAAGAAAGGAGCGTCTCAGGGCATGGATGGCCGGCGGGGCCGAAGTCCTCTCCAGGCCGCGGGAACAGGCCGGCCTGGATTTCGGGAAAAGAAATATTGAGGCCGTCTCCCAGTTGCTGGAAACACATGGTATCGACCTTCTCGCCCGTGACGTTGGAGGTCTTTTTGGGAAAAGGCTCGTGCTTGACATGAACACGGGTCAGACCAAGATCACGCCCATAGGCAGCACCGCCGTGAGCATATGGGAAGACGCAGTCACAATCAATCCCGAAATGGTGAGCTCCATCAAGATGCTTTCCTCAGTTGCAGCTATAGCACCCAAGCTCCTGCAACTGATGGACGATGACTCTCCTTTTGACGAATTAACAGAAGCAATCTATAAAGATGCATCATTGACGGCCAACATTCTCAGACTGTGCAATTCGGCATATTTCGGAATTCCGCGGCGCATAACCAACATCTCTCAGGCCGTGATTCTCCTGGGTATCAACAGGCTGAGAAGAATTGTCTTTATGGGTCTGCTGGAGACCATTCACGATGCAAAAGCGAGCACCGGTTTTCTAACGAAACGCGACCTCTTCCGCCATGCGCTTGCCTGCGGGCTGACTTGTGAATTTCTGGCCCGGGATACGGGACGCGTCGATCCCGAAGTTGCCTTTGTAGCCGGACTTCTTCATGACATAGGCAAAGTCATTCTGGCCCAGTATGCCCCAGGAAGATTCGGCCGCGTCCTGTATATTATTACGAACGAAGCAAAAACCTTCGAGGAGGCGGAAGAAGAAGTCTTCGGCTGCAGCCACGCCAAAGCCGGCCTTTGGCTCGCTACGGCCTGGCAGCTTCCCGACGCCCTTATTGAGGCCATCTCTCAGCATCATACGCCTTCTTGTGCAGTTACTGATCAGGAGATTGCAGCTTTGGTACACGTAGGGGATATTGTCTGCAATATTCTGGGAGTGAGCTGCGCCAGAATGGGGTTCACCAGCCAAATTGTGCCTGAGGCACTGTCCATTCTTTCTCTCAACGCCGCGGATTTGGAAAACGCGATGCTGGCCCTGTCCGATGTGATAAAACAGGTCTGGGACGTTTACTAGGGATCCGGAGAATGCTGGTATACCGCGCATAGGTCAATTCCCAATATCGAATGTCCAATACTCAATGTTCAAGGAGTTTACTCCTGATTGGAAATTGGTTATTGAGCGTTGAACATTGGAAATTGATCTTAAAATTGTATGATTGAAACTCCTAAGTCCGACAGGCTCCCGGAGTGTTACCAAGAACCTGACCCGGACAAGCCGGAAATCCGAAACAAATTCGAATGACCCACAACGGAAAGCCCAAAAAAACTGATTGTTCTTTTTCTTTTCTTTCGCCTTTAGGCCCTAATGAAATGAAAGTCTTGCCGGATAATGCGCGAATATTTTTCCTTAGAGACTCTTTCAAAATTCCTGTATTTACTTCGTGCTCGTAATCGTGATCGATTTCTTGTGCCATTTTCCCCGCTTTCCGATTACGATTACGAGCACCGCTTCGCTGAGCACGAGCACGATTTAGCTCGGTCATGTAGTTTTGCAAAAGCATCCTTAGAGACTAACATGTTGCTAACTTCCCTGTTTTTCAGGGCGCGTCTACAGATATGAAAATAACCCCCATGATGCAGCAGTATCTCGACATAAAACGCGATCACCAGGAGGCGATCCTTTTCTATCGTATGGGTGACTTTTACGAGATGTTCTTTGATGACGCTCTAAAGGCCGCCAAGGTTTTGGATATCGCGCTCACCACCCGGAACAGGAACAGCGAAGAAAAGATCCCCATGTGCGGAGTCCCCTATCATGCCGCCTCCACATATGTAAACAAACTGATCTCCAACGGATTCAAAGTAGCTATCTGCGAACAGACCGGCGGGCAGGAGGCAACGGGTCTGGTCAAGAGGGAAGTGGTCCGGATAGTTACACCGGGACTACTTGCCGATGAGAGCCTCCTTGAAGAGAAACTCAACAACTACCTTGTCTCCATATACCCGACCGGCGAGCAAACCGGTATCGCTTCACTCGATATCTCCACCGGTGAATTCCGGGTAATGGAGTCGGACGATACGAGTTTGATACTCGACGAACTTGACCGTCTTAACCCATCAGAAATCCTCATTGCGGATAATGTAGAGAAAAAACGCCTTTATTCATTCTTCGAAACGTTGCAGGCCGGAAGGACCGTTACCGCACTGGACGATACGCGATTCGAGTACAATACTGCCCGTGAATGTCTTCTTGACCATTTCAAGACGATCTCTCTCGACGGCTTCGGCTGTGAGCATCTGACCGCGGGGATCCGGGCGGCAGGGGCCATCTTGCATTACGTGCAGGAAACCCAGAAAGCCGGTCTGGAGCACATTCAGAAAATCATTCCTTATTTCCCCGGCGAATACGTCATCCTTGATGAAACCACCCGGCGGAATCTCGAATTGACCAAGAGGATTCATGCCTCGGGGGCCGATGCAAGGCGGGGAACCCTCCTGGACATTCTGGATCTTACCATGACTTCAATGGGCGCACGGTTGCTGCGGCGATGGATCGACTACCCGCTTCGGAAAATATCGGAAATAGAGGCCCGGATCAATGCAGTAGCCGTACTCAAAGAAGATCGTCATGTAAGAAACGAGCTCAGGACCATTCTTGACGGCATGTACGATCTCGAACGCCTTAACAGCCGAATAGTCCTTGGAGTGGCGACGCCGCGCGATTTGCTGGCCATCAGGAATTCCGTGGTCGCCCTGCCCGGCCTTGTCGCTCTAATCCCTCGGGACAGTGAATTGCTGGTACAGATCGCGGGCGGCATCGATCCCCTGACCGACATCAGGGACATCATTGAAAAGGCAATCAGGGACGATGCCCCTCTTGGCCTGAGAGAAGGCGGGATTATAAAGGAAGGCTACTCGCCGGCCCTCGACGAGTTCATCTCCATACAGCGAGACGGGAGATCGTGGATAGCCGGATTGGAATCGTCCGAACGACAACGCACCGGGATTCCTAATCTGCGTGTAAGCTTTAACCGTGTCTTTGGATATTACATCGAGGTCACAAAAAGCAACTTGTCCTCTGTTCCGGAGGACTACATACGCAAACAGACCCTGCTAAACTGTGAAAGGTATATCACGCCCGGGTTAAAAGAATACGAAGAAAAGATCTTAAATGCCGAAGAAAAGCGGGCGGATCTCGAATACCGCATTTATCAGGAAATACGGACAACAATCGCCGCCCAGACAAATCGAATACTGAAGACCGCGGGCCGGGTTTCCGAGCTTGATGTCCTGGGGTCCTTTGCCGAACTGGCGGACCGCTCCGGATACGTGCGGCCAAGGATCGACGACAATGAATCGATATCCATACGTGAAGGCCGCCATCCCGTGATTGAACGGATGTTGAAAAGAGAGCGTTTCGTTCCTAATTCCATCACGATTGACAATCACGATAATCAGATGCTCGTGATTACCGGACCGAACATGGCCGGGAAATCAACCGTCCTGCGCCAGGTGGCCCTTATTGCGCTTATGGCTCATATCGGGAGCTTCGTTCCCGCAGAAGAGGCTTCGATCGGCATAATCGACCGCATCTTCAGTCGAGTCGGGGCATCGGATGACCTGGCACGCGGCCAGAGCACTTTTATGGTCGAAATGATGGAAACAGCAAATATCCTGAACAATGCCACGGAAAAGAGCCTGGTCATAATGGACGAAATCGGCAGGGGCACGAGTACCTTCGACGGCATGAGCATAGCCTGGGCCGTAGCCGAATATCTCTTGGATAAGGGAGGAAAAGGCGTAAAGACCCTTTTTGCCACACACTATCATGAGCTCGCCGAATTAGGGCTCGCCAGCAAAAGGTGAAGAACTATACCGTCGCTGTTAAGGAATGGAACGATCAAATCATATTCCTGCATCGTCTTGTTCCAGGAAGTGTCAACCATAGCTACGGTATTCAGGTGGCAAGCCTTGCCGGCCTGCCTGGAACAGTCATAACCAGGGCAAAAGAAATCCTGAAAAAGATCGAGCGAAACGAAATCGGGACGAATTCAAAACGGGCGGAGAGGCAAGGGCTCCAGCTTTCCCTGTTCGGAACGGGTGAAGAAAAAATAATTCAGATGTTGAAAAATGTGGAGATATCCTGTATGACTCCCCTGGATGCATTGAATTTTTTGAACGATCTGCAAAGGCATGCGAAATAATAGCCGTTCAACGTTGATGGTCTCGAAAAAAGTCGGGAAGAGCTGCTTTTTGTCATTCCGGCGGAAGCCGGAATCCAGTCTATTCAAGTAATTACAAAGAGCATGGACTCCGGTTTTCACCGGAGTGACGACTTTTGACGAATCCATCACTGTTGACCGTTTACCGAAAAGGCGATCTGTAAATTATTTACGAGCCACGGTGAACGGTAACGGTGAACAGCTTAAAGGTCGATACTTAGAATTGATGATTTGCAGAGCCAGAAAGCACGCATTCGGTCTTATCCCCTTTCTATTTCTGTTTTCCCTCCTTTTCACCCTTCTCGTGACCGGCATAACCCCAATCAGATCGTGGGCTTATTCGTCAAAAGATGCCTATCTCCAGGCCGAGCAGGCGTATAACTCTTTCAAGACATCGCCCAAGACAAAGTACCGGCAGGTCTGGCTGGAACATGTAAACGCCTTCAAAAGAATATACACGGATGATCCTGAAGGCCCTCTCGCTCCGGACGCCATGTATATGGTCGCCTCCGTTTACCGGGAGTTGTACAGGTTCTCAGGCAAAACAGGCGATCTGAACGAGGCGGCCGATGCATATGTGCGGCTGTGCAACCGGTTTCCCAAAAACCGTCTGGCCGGGAAGTCAAAGGAAGCGCTCGATGGAATAGAAAAGTTGAGAATCGAATCTACTCAAAGTCCGCCTGTCAAAAAGGCTGACAGGCCGGTTGCCGCAGAGATGGAACGCCCTCCGGAACTCAACAGAATTAGTGAAATACGATACTGGTCTACTTCGAGCTATACTCGTGTCGTGATCAGTGCCGAAAACGAGGTAACATTCGAGGACCACGTTCTCAGGAAAACACCGGAAAGGGCCAAGGCACGGCTCTATTTGGATATTCTGAACAGTACTCTTCTTCCTGAATTGAAAAAACCGATTGCCGTGATGGACGGTCTCCTGGATGGTATTCGGGCCGCGCAGCACGACAAGAATACGGTCAGGGTTGTTCTTGATATGGCGGCCCTGAAAAAATACAAAGTTTTCAACCTGGTAAATCCGTTCCGGATTGTTATCGATATCGTAGGAGACGGTCATAAGAAACAGGCCGGACTGGATCCGGACAAGTTGACCATTGCACAGCAACTCGGATTGGGCGTTCGCACTATCGTGCTCGATCCGGGCCACGGTGGAAAGGATTGCGGTGCGATCGGGAGCAATGGATTGCGGGAAAAGGATATTACCCTTAAGGTAGCAAAAAAGCTGAAAGAAAAAATCCGGAAACTAGGCGACTGCCGGGTTATTCTGACACGGGAGAAGGACAGATTCCTCGCCCTTGAGGAACGAACAGCCATAGCCAATGCAAAAGAATGCGATCTTTTTGTGTCCATTCATGCTAATGCCGCACCGAATAAAGATGCCCGCGGCATTGAGACCTACATACTGAACGTCGGCACGGACGACAATGCCATGCGGGTGGCCGCCCGTGAAAACGCCACTTCGACCAGAAACATCAGTGACCTGCAAAAGATTCTCGCGGACCTTATGCTTAATTCGAAAATAAATGAGTCATACCGTCTGGCGGAACATGTTCAGAATACGATGGTTGCCGAACTCTCGAAAACTTACGACCACGTGAACAACCTGGGGGTAAAACAGGCCCCGTTTTTTGTGCTGATCGGGGCTCGGATGCCGTGCGTGCTGGTAGAGATTTCTTTCTTAAGCAACCCCTCTGAAGCCGAACT
This sequence comes from Pseudomonadota bacterium, assembly GCA_043806955.1. GTDB lineage: Bacteria > Desulfobacterota > QYQD01 > QYQD01 > JAZDGK01 > JAZDGK01. The sequence continues at coordinate 7,283 of JAZDGK010000284.1, forward strand.
CCTGAAGAAAGACGAATACCTGGAAGAGATAGCCTGTCATCTTGCGGGAGGCATACAAAAGTACGCAAACGAAACGAATTTTGCCCATATCAGCCCTGGGATGCGGCCAGCAGAAAGCCCTTGATGAATTCATCGATCGTTCCATTGAGAACTGCATCAACGTTCCCTATTTCAATATTGGTCCTGTGGTCCTTCACCAGCCGGTAGGGCTGCAGAATATAAGATCTTATCTGACTGCCCCACGCAATCTCTTTCTTTTCATTATGCAATGCCTGTTTCTTTTTTTCCTGAGCGATTCTTTCCCTTTCGTACAGGCGGGCTCTCAGGATTTTCATGGCCATCGCCCGATTCTTGTGTTGAGAGCGCTCATTCTGGCACTGGACTACAATCCTGGTAGGGATATGAGTAATCCTTACGGCTGAACTCGTTTTATTGACGTGCTGGCCGCCGGCGCCACTCGCCCGGAAAGTGTCTACGCGAAGGTCGGCCTCGTTTATGTCGATCTCGATACTATCGTCCAATTCCGGAAGCACCGACACCGAAGCAAATGACGTGTGTCTCCTCCCGCTCGCATCGAACGGAGAGATGCGAACCAGCCGGTGCACACCGTTTTCGGCGCGAAGATAACCGTAGGCGTAAGGGCCGCTCACGGTAAAAGTAATGTTCTTTATTCCCGCTTCATCTCCCGGCAGGAGATCGATAATGACAAGCTCGTATTTCTTCCGCTCCGCCCACATGGAATACATCCGCAAAAGCATCTCTGTCCAATCCTGGGCTTCGGTCCCTCCTGCCCCGGAGTTGATCGAGACTATAGCGTTATTCTTATCATGGGGGCCCCCCAGCATGCGATTAAACTCGGCCTGCTCAATATCCCGTTCCAGGGAAGAAAGCCTTCCTTCAACTTCGACGATCGTGCCCTGGTCGCCTTCTTCTACGGCCAGTTCCAGAAGTACGTCCGAATCCTGAAGATCTTCCGACTTGGTTTTCCAGTCGTCTATGCTTTCTTTGAGGAAGGACCGTTCGCGGACTACTTCTGCAGCCCTGGAGGCATCCTGCCAGAAATCAGGCTTGGACATGATTGCGTCGAGATCTCTGAGACGCTCAGTTTTGGCGTCTATATCAAAGATGGTCTCGCAACAGGTCGAGTTTGATCTTTAAATCAGTGATTCTGTTCTTAAGCTCCGACGACATAATTCTTGTTCCTCCATTTTGAGTACATGATCATTAATGCTGCAAAAACAATGCAGACTAACGGAAATACGTCACCCCATCGCGTATAGATTGTCTTTTCAGACATGACAGGCAGGGTCTCTCTGAGGAAGCCCTCCTCAAATATCGCCGTACTCCTTGTTATCTTTCCGCTTGGCTCAACAAAAGTACTGATTCCGGTATTTGCGGCCCTGGCCAAGCTCACCCGGTTTTCCACCGCCCGGAAAACAGACATGGACATATGCTGGTATGGAGCGCTCGAACGGCCGAACCAGGCATCATTGGTCATAGTGACAAGGAAGTTTGCCCCTTGGAGCACCTGTTTTCGTGCCAACTCCGGAAAAATGCTTTCAAAGCAGATCAGAGCGCCTATTCGAACCTTACCCGCCGGAAAGGGTTTCTGATCTCCGCCCGGGGCGAAGTCGCCCACGGAGGCCACAAGCTTCCCTGCAAACGGCAAAAGCGATCTGACCGGGACATATTCCCCGAAGGGTACAAGGTGTATTTTGTCATACCTGCCGAGAGCGCTTCCGGCCGGGGAGAGAAGAAACGCACTGTTGAAAAGGAGAGTCTCATCAACGCCTCTCTTCTCGTAACAGGGCGCACCAAAAAGCAGATAGCAGTTCAGCTCCCGGGAGAGATCTTTCACTTCCCTGCTGAGAGGCGCGTCCTCTCCGAAGCAGAATGGCACCGCAGTCTCAGGCCAGATAATTACTTCCGCATGGGAACTCTCGGCAGCCTTCCGGCTCAGCCGGCTGTATATATCGATCGTCTCCCTTTGCCGGAGCTGATCCCATTTGATGTCCTGCCGAATATTCCCCTGGATCACTGCTGCTTCTATTGTAGGACTCTTCGCTATTTTTCTTTCAATATCCTTCAACCGGTAATAACCGTAACTCCAAAAAGCCAAAGAGACGACCAGAAAAGCCATTACGGATTTCTTGAGAGAGCTCGTCTTCCTTCTCGATCGTCTCTTGTAGAACAACATCCCAAGTAATGAGTTCGCCATTACGATGTAAAATGATATTCCGTAGTTTCCGGTGATGTCCGAAACCTGTATCAGAGACAGCGTAGCATATTGAGAATATGACAGGTTCTCCCACGGCAGACCGGTAAACAGGATTGACCGCAAATACTCAAACGAGACCCATAGAGCCGGTGCCGCTGCGACTAAACTCAACCCGGCCTTTTCAGTCAGGGCCAGGGAAAAAGCAAATCCCGCGAAATAAAGCGCCAGATAGACAACCAGAAGAAGAAGGATGGAAATACTCACCAGGGTTGATAAATGACCATAGAGCCGCATTGCCGTAGTAACCCAGTAAAGCAGCCCTGCAAAATGTACGACACCGAACAGTAATCCGAACAAGGCCGCAGTCCTTGGCTTTTGTCCCTGTATTGAAACAAAGAACGGAACGAGAGCCAGCCATGCAAGAGGCGCCAGGCTGAATCGTGGAAAACTGAGCGTCAGAAGGACTCCGGACAGGCAAGCCAAAAACAGCCGCACTTCAATTGATATTGAGTTGTCGAGCTTCGGTCCGGTATATTTTCTTGGTCTTAGCATGTTACTTCGAACTTGGTCATTGGACATTCATTACCAGGCGCCTGTCGGACTTAGGGCTTGCGCAAAAATAACTTGGCATTTTCGCATCCCAACTGTACCATATCTTCAACCGATCTTCGCTCCCAAAGTCCTCAAAATAGCTGGCTATTCCTCCGTCTTTGCTCGTTCAGATCGATCGAATCTACGGCA
>JAZDGK010000285.1:0-12158 GCA_043806955.1 Pseudomonadota bacterium
CAGGCCCGCTATTGAAAAGATTGTCCCTTCCAGCTCTTTCCGCACGCGCGGGTTCCTGATAGCCAGTCTAACTGAAGGCATTGATCCAATCCCCAGCCGCATGTGTTCACCGCGAAGAGAACTCACAGTTATTCCAGGCGAAGTCACTCTTGTTGGGTCTTGCAGTGCTCGACCCAACCTGTCAATTGAAGCAGAACTCCAGGCGACAAGCCGCGGGGAGTTTTCCCTATAGACGGACGAGCGAAAACAGTAAAGAGAAAGCAGTCTCGGGGAGAGATGCGGATGTACTGTGACCAGGAGCCATTTCCCCCACCTCGATTCTCTCCCCCCAAGAGGTCAATACTGTTGAATTAAGGAACCCCCTGTTACTCAGAGTAGATGCATGTGGCACAGCCGAGGGCGGCTGTGCCACACTTAATGTTTTGCAGCTCCAGCTTAATTCAACAGCATTGCCCCAGGAGGTGGAGAGGAAGTTTCAACAGCATACGTGCGTATTAGTCCCAGCTATAGACTTTCAGATAATGTTTTTGGGAAGGCAGCAGGGAGGGGATAGTACCTCTGTTCGTACATCCCCGACCGATAACGCACCCAAAAACTTTATCTGGAAGTCTATATTTCTGTGGCATGACTTATGGGTAAAGGGCAGCTTGGTCTGCTTCTACTCCCAAGCAAGACTGGTGCCAGTTTTACAAGTAGAGGATTTTAGAAGCAAATGCCAAGAAATGAGGCAGCCGGTCGAAGAACCGGTTGTTCCAGATTTGGAACACTTTCGGCATCACAGCAAAAAGCAGAGAGAACCCTTATAGATGGGTTTGAAAAAACTGCGCACTATTTAGGGATGATCTACTGCGGAAGTGGGGGCGGACGATGCCTGAAGTCCGACAGGATACTAAGAAAGACGTTTCCAGAAATTGAACGTATCAGCTTTATCCAAATTGTCCGGGAGTTTCCCGTTCAACACTGAGGAAAGCGATCGTTTGTCAGGATGTTCCAACGTGAAATCCAGTACTGCAAAAGAAAGGCCGGATCTTTCCAGGTCTCGTATTGACGGAAGGATCGAATAGGGATGGATTGAACGGACAAGGAAGACGTTTCGATCGACGCCGGCCTTAAAAAACTCCTTTTTCGGACTGCGCAGGATCGGGTTTCGCTCCAGGCCGGGTGGCGTCAGCCTTCCGGTAAAAAGCGGGGGGGAGCCGTAGACCGTGAGACCTACTCTAAAATCATCAAGACGGCCCATGGCCAGCTTCAAGTTCTCGAAATCAGTCTCAATCGAGAATTCGATCTCTTTAATGCCAAGCGCTTGAAGAGATCTGGCCGATATAGAATTCAGCACATTGCAGGTGTATCCGGCAGAGAGGTGAATCTCCGTTCTGATTGATGAGAAGAAGAGCCTTTGGCTGATATGTCCGAGATTCCAGCTTTTGAATCCTGCCCGGCACAAGTACGGGATCACCTCTTTGTAGAAAGGCACTTGATGCTCGTCTATGACGGGAGGGAAAGCCCATGTGAGCAGATGTTGAATACTTTTCAGCTTCCTGTGGAATCGTTTGTATTGCCGAAAGGTCTCCTCGTCGAGGCGCACGAGAATTCGATCAACTCTGAGGGGACGTACCGCAAGCAACGAGCTGAGTCCGGCCAGTTTTACCCAGATTTCCAGCTTCCTTTTCTTCTTCTGCCCGGCATTGCACTGGAGCAGCTTTGAAATTCCCGGTTGCAGGTCTTTCTTCTGTACGGGCCGTGTGATTGCATTCCCAGTGGATAGAAGTTTTCTTATCTTTGCCGGACTGCGCACTTCGTTTCCGGTCTTCTCGTCCACTTTGAAAAGCAGGTCTCCGGAGGTGAAGGGAATGGGAATCTCGATCATAATCTCCTGGCCGGGAGCTGCCTGAACGGATTCCAGTCCGCGATATCCCATTGCCTTGATAGTGAAAGACTGTTGCTCGTCGTTTTGCCTGCGGACAATGCGCATGCGATCTCCAAGGGCCAGAGATGACGCAGTTCTGATCAGTGCCCTGTTCCCGTGGACCCGAGTGATTTTTCCTGTGAAGAGCCCTGCACTTCCGGAGAATTGCGGATTAATGATCTCTGCTGAGGGTGAATTCACGAGATACCCGGGTGTGGTTTTCCGGCCCAGACTGCCCTTGATCAACTGCTCTGCCCTCTCCAGTGCACCCCGGTCATCAGGGTTATCCAGGACCAGCCGGTATGCCTCGACGACAGAGCTTACGTAGTGTGCGCTTCGCATGCGTCCTTCGAGCTTAAGGCAGGTAACACCCGATTCCCGGAGGCGGGGTATCAGTCCAACGGTGCAAAGATCGTTCATAGAGAAGAAATAGCCGCGTTTCTTGCCGTTCCAGTAAAGGCGACGGCAGGGTTGCACGCATCGTCCGCGCAAACTTGATTTTCCACCGAGATAGCTGCTCATTAGACAGAGCCCTGAAAAGCTGTAGCACAGGGCGCCGTGAGCGAACACCTCGAGTTGAATCGAACAATTCCCTGCTATCTTCCGTATCTCGTCCAGAGACAATTCACGGGCCAATACAGCCCGCTCGAATCCGAGCTGCCGCAGGTGCTCTGCTCCAAGACTGTTATGGACGGTCATAAGGGTCGATCCGTGCAGCTTAAAAGACGGGAAGTATCTCTTCAGAAGGTAAAAGACTCCCATGTCCTGTATAATCAGGGCGTCAGGGGAGAGGGATTCAAGAACCTGAAGGCCCTCCAGGATCTCCGGGATTTCATGCTCTTTAAAGAGTATATTGAGTGCGATGTAGACCTTGACCCCCTTGCGGTGTGCGAAGGGGATCATCAAGCCGATATCCTTAAGAGTAAAGTTTTCGGCCTGAACACGTGCATTATAGTTTTCCCAGCCGATATATACGGCGTCGGCTCCCTTTTCGACAGCCGCCCAAAATGTCTCAAGATTTCCAGCCGGTGCTAATAATTCCATGAATGCGTTCCGAGTTACGGGTTTCCCTATTGTGGATTTCGGATTGCGGAATGCGGATTGAAAAGACAGATACGGAGAAAGATCCGAATATTCTCTTTGTTTCCTGATTTCCTGAGTTCCAGATTCATTATTCTTTTCCTATGTTCCGGGTTGCGAGTTGCAGGGGGCGAGTAGTCTTGCCTGACAGGATTTGGTTTCCTTCTTTTAACGCGCAACTCGGAACACGCACCTCGCAACGGCTTGGTTTACTTTTGCATAATTCTCAAAATGGGCTATAATGTCAATCCGAGCAAGCCGGCAGGATTATATGCATAAAGAGATTTCCGAAGAGAGAAACAACTATTATGCCGGTTGACAACCACCTTCTCAATATAATCAAATTAATAAGCAACGTCACGGATGCATTTACAACCGCCCTTTTCTTATCCGACGACAAGCGCGAAAATCTCACCCTGCAGGCCTATTACAGCCTGAGCAAGCACGTGATAGCCAATGCCCATTTTGGCTACGGCGACGGCATGGTCGGCTGGGTGGCAAGAAACAATAAGCCCATAATCGTCAATCAGTTTGATAGAGATACCAAGACGCTTCAGTTCTATTCGGTCGACGAAGACATAAAATCTTTCATGGCGGTCCCGCTTCCGGGCGGGAAGGGAGTTCTGTCGGCAGACAGCAAGCAGAAATACGTCTTTACCGAAAAAGGTCAAAAGCTGCTCCTTGGATTTGCGGAGATTATCCTGCATCAACTGGAAGTATCCGGACTCGAGACTAAAGAACGACTCTATGACAAGGTGCTTAATCTCCATTACCAAGCTGATCGGATCGGCCAGCAGGCCGGAAATTTCGATGACTACCTGTCGAGTATTCTGGTTTTATGCCTCTCCTTCACCAAGGCTGAAATCGGTTTTTACGCGTCATCCGAGTCAGACGATAAATACAGGGTCAAGGCTATCATCGGAACAACCAAATCTTTGCCGGGGCAGCAATTTTCCATGGAAAAAGGGCTTTCCGGCTGGGTATTCAGGAATGGAAAACCGCTTGTTCTTGACAAGATAAGGCAGGCCGCACCAAAGACGTACCTTTTCGCTCAGGACGAACCGCTTAGAGGATTTGCCGCATTTCTGGGGATTCCCTGTATGTTTCCCCATTGCAAAGGAATGGGCGTCATGGGGTTTGTCAGTTATTCTCCGTGCGCATGGGAGCAGGAGGAAATCGACGCCCTCGTAAGTGTGGGACAAAAAATGATCTTGACAAAGGATGTCTGTGAGGGGCGAAGGTAGCAGTTGACCTGCCCTCTATAGACTTTCAGATAATGTTTTTGGGAAGGCAGCAGGGAGGGGATAGTACCTGTTCGTACATCCCCGACCGATAACGCACCCAAAAGCTTTATCTGGAAGTCTATATTTCTGTCTTGATGGTGATTCCAGGAGGATGATGCTAAGATGATACTTGAACGTTTGTTCGGCTTTTTTTCCAATGACGCGGCAATGGATCTGGGCACTGCCAATACGCTTATTTACGTGCGCGGTGAGGGTATAGTCCTCAATGAACCCTCGGTAGTAGCTCTCGTCAAAGACACCGGACAGGTAATTGCGGTCGGCCGTGAAGCCAAGGACTTCCTTGGGAGAACACCTCAGAAAATCTCGGCCATCAGGCCCATGAAGGACGGTGTAATTGCCGATTTTGACGTCACGCAGCAAATGATAAAATACTTCCTGCAAAAGGTTAAGCTGAGCCGTTTTATCCGCCCTCAGATGGTGATCTGCGTTCCAACCGGGATCACACAGGTCGAAAAGCGTGCAGTCATAGATGCGGCAGAAGAGGCAGGCGTGCGAAAGGTTTTCCTCATAGAAGAGCCCATGGCTGCGGCCATCGGCGCCGGGCTGGAAATCGAGAAGGCCTCCGGCCATATGGTCGTGGACATCGGGGGCGGGACCACCGAGGTCGCTGTAATATCTCTTGGCGCAACAGCATGCAGTGAATCGTTCAGGGTAGCCGGCGATGAAATCAATGAAGCTATTGTGCGGCACATGCAGAAGCGGCATCAGATCCTTATCGGTGAAAATACATCAGAGTATATCAAGATGAACATAGGCTCGGCTTATCCCATGGATGAACCCTGCAGCATGACCGTTTCAGGGAAAGAGATACTTGCCGGTATCCCGAAATCCATAAATGTGACCGATGCCGAGATCCGCGAGGCCATATCCGAACCGGTACACGCCATCATCAATGCCATATTACGTACACTGGAAGGCTCGCCCCCTGAGTTGATATCCGACATATACCGTACGGGCATTCACATGGCGGGCGGCGGCTCCCTTCTGGCCGGACTGGATCGTCTGGTGGAAGAGAAGACACGTCTAAAGGCCGTCCTTACCGAGGATCCCCTGACAACAGTGGTTATGGGTTCCGGCCGTGCCCTTGAGGAGATCAAGCGCTACACCAAGGTGTTCATCAACTGAAAGCTTGGCAATATGAATAAGTTCATTGATACAGCCACAGAATTGGCCAGGGAGAGCGGAGACCTCTTAAGGGATATTTTCGGCCAGACGCGCCAGGTGCAGTATAAAGGAGAGATCGATCTGGTGACGGATGCAGATCTTCGCGCGGAGAAACTGATTGCCGGGGGCTTGCACAAAAGGTATCCGGACCATGCCGTCGTGAGCGAGGAAGAGGAATCGTATTCCGGTACAGCGGCCTACACCTGGTTCATAGATCCTCTGGATGGGACGACCAATTACGCCCATGGATTCCCCTGGTTTTGCGTTTCGATCGCATTGAATGCAGATGATGAGACTGTGCTTGGAGTTGTCTATCATCCCATGCTGAACCATTTATTCCAGGCGGAAAAGGGTGGCGGGGCCCATCTGAATGGAGAGCGCATCAGTGTTTCAAATACTCATGAACTGGGGGAGAGCCTCTTGGCGACAGGTTTCGCCTACAGTATACATGAGAAACCCGAACCGGCGGTCTCGCAATTCAAGAATTTTCTTATAAAAGTAAGAGGCATCAGGCGGGCCGGATCGGCTGCCCTGGATTTGTGCTACGTCGCGAACGGCTGCTTTGCAGGTTTTTGGGAAATGAATTTGAAACCATGGGATACGGCGGCCGGCGCGTTGATAGTGCGCGAGGCCGGGGGCACTGTCACGGATTTTGAAAACCGTTCCTTCTCCCCCTTCAGTCGGACCATCCTGGCCACGAATGGCCGTGTACACAAGGATATGATAGAAATCATTCGTTCAACCCGGTGAATGGTATGGCTACCAGCCTGCTCAGGGGGCGATACACCGAACCCGTACCCATCATTCCATTGTTCCAGAAATCCACAGAGGTCCTGTGCCCAAGGGATTTGAATATCGAATATCGAACAAGGAATTTCGAATTATGAAGTGGTCCCGATTTTTCTGTCCGTAACTATAGGCACTTTGGCGCGTTTTATTTCCTTCGATATTCAACATTCCTTGTTCGACATTCGATATTTCTCTTTTTCGTGTCCGCAGCCCGCAACTCGTAACCCTGTTTCTCATTCCGCACTCCGCAATGAAAGTTTATTTGGTTTATTTGGTTTGTTTCGTTTCTCGATTCACTCCCGTATACAACCCGTAACTCGAAACAACTCAGTACTCGGTACTCAGCACTCAGTACCCGGTTCTTTTCATTCCCCATTCCGCAATCCGCAATCCGAAATTGCAGTCTCCCCTCATCACTTCTCCGTGGCATTTTTTTGCGCTGTCCCCTGCATCTCTCTGTTAATAATCCTCTTTACCTCGTCGGGAGAGAGTCCGGTTATCTCTATGATTTTAGAGCGTGATTTGTGTCCGGTCTTGATGGCGAGACTGCTCTTGGGCCGGCGGAAGAGGGAGGCAAGAAATTTTATGCACGCGGCGTTTGCCTCGCCCTCAACAGGGGCTGATGTTATTCTGATTTTGAGGGAATCCTGGTGATACCCGGCCAGCGTCTCAGTCGATGACCTTGGCTGTACGCGGATTCTTAGTAAGACCGTCCCGTTTGGAGTTGAAGAGATGAAATCATCTTGGGGGGGGCGCCCTTTCAAGATTCACCTCTGATATGATTTCATTGATCGTATCTATAGTGCGGTTCGCACCGGGGACTTCAAATCGATGCCCGGACTCCACATCTTCGGAAACCGTTCTTGATCCGGTATTCCCGGACATCTTGAGTCCCTTCACGGCATTCTGCCCTGCAGGCTGTTCATCTTCCAGATCCTTATCCGCGTCTCTTTCTGCAGAAAACCAGGCATGCAGGCTGTTTATGAAAGACTTAACCCTGTACTCCAACTGGACCCGCTGTTGCTTCAGCCGGGCAATCTCTTCCTGGATTTGCGACGCACGCGTTTCAGCCTGCTGCAGTAACCTTGCGGCTTCAACTTCGGCCTGGGTCAATATGAGCTTCCCCTGGCGCTGCGCGTTTTCTTTCATCTCATCAATCACACGCTGGGCCGATATGAAAGCCGTCTGAAAAGTTTTTTCCTTTTCTTGATACATGGCCTGGGCATCCTGGAGTCTTTTTATCTCATCCTTTAAGGAACTGTTCTCATGAAAAACTTCTTTGAGTTCGGAAGCTACCAGTTCAAGAAACGAATCGACTTCCTGTACGTCGAATCCTCGAAATCGTATTCTAAACTGTTGCTGTTGAATATCCATTGGCGTTATACGCATAAAAATACCTCATTTGACCGAAAAAAAGGATTAGTTGAACTGGACGGCGATCCGGACCATGGTCGGCACAAGGAAGTGTTGCAGGAAAATGATGATCAATATCAGGATCATTGGGGAGAAGTCGATTCCACCGAAGCTGATAGGGAGAATTCGCCGGATTCGGTACAGTACGGGTTCTGTAACGCTGTATAAGAAACGAACAATCGGATTATACGGATCGGGGTTCACCCAGGAAATAACCGCCCTGGCGATGAGTATATACATATAGACCGTCAGCGCCATATCAATGACGTGCGCAACGCCTTGGAGGAAATATCCTAGAACGAACATTCATCTTTCCTTGTGAACCCGTTGGAGCAAGGGTTCTTTGAATTATATCGGTTTTCTTTTTAAATAGTCAAGTAAACAAGAAACTTCAACAGAAAAATTCGAGCTTTCACGAGAATGACCAATTGGGGCTGCTGCAGTACCCAGCCCGATGGTGAAAAACGTTTCAGGTTGAGTGGAATTGCCTTCCACAAGGAGAGAACAGCTTCTCTGAACGGCAAAAAAAGATGATCTCATTTTTCAGTTTACAAAGTAACCATTTAGATATAGAAAAATCTTGGCAAGGGGCTTGCAAAAAGTCAGGCAGTGTTTCGCTCCAGTTGTTTTTTGATCCCACGGGAACATGCTGGAATACGAGCTGAGAATCCATTCTGGAGGTTGATGAGATGAAAACAGCTAGATCGCACAAGAGGTTCCCTTGCGGTTGGATGTTAGGGACGCGGCCAAAAGTAATTGTCCCACCTTGCTTGTCTTTGGGTCCGTCTTCCGCGTTGCACCAAAGGGTACATACGACAAGTATGCGCCCTCCGATGCGTCTTGAATACGAACCAAGATCCTGCGCCATCTGGAGCAATTATTTTCGGCCGAGTCCCTTACTTTTGGCCATGGCGCTGGTCGCTTTGCTTTCTACCGGCGGCTGGGCTGGAGAGATTCATTCGGCAGCGAAAGCAGGTGATATCGAAAGGGTCAAGGCATTGGCTTTGACCGAAGACATTGATTCCAGGGATTCCCTTGACCGTACCCCGCTGCACATAGCAGCCTCAAAAGGGCATTTGGAGATTGCGGGCTTTTTGATCGGCAAAGGGGCAGACGTAAATTCAAAGGACAGGGAGGGTCAGATTCCCCTCCATAAGGCCGCTTTTAGTGGTCAGGACGGAATCGCGAATTTGCTTTTGGACCGGGGCGCCGACGTCAACTGCAAGGACAGGTATTACCGTACCCCGCTGCATTCGGCGATATTCAGCGGCCACACGAATGTAGCCGAGCTGCTGATAAGCCGTGGAGCAGACATAAACTGCACTGACCGTTGCAAACGGACGCTGCTGCACAAGGCTGCGTATGCGGGCCGGAAGGATGTGGTAACTCTGCTTCTGGACAAAGGTATGTCGATTGACTACGCGCATATGAACGGGGACACCCCGGAAAAGAGGGCCCGGGTGAAAGGGCATGAAGATGTCGTTGGCATGCTGAAGCAGGGTCAACAGAGATAGGATGTAGAACACACAACTGCATAGTAGCTTCCCCCAAGGGCCTGCGTTTGTTTCCAGCCTGTCAAGACCAGGATACAGCCCAAGTCCACCGCCTGCTCGTCTCTGGTTTTCGAAACCGTTCAGTCAAATACAGTCAGGGCACACGGGGCGGTGGATTGACCATGGACCACGGACCATTGACGATGTGTTTTCGTGGTCTATCGTCCATCGTCTGTGGTCAATCTGCCGTCACAAATCGGGCATTTTCTCAAACTGAGTCAAATGTGGCGGCGATTTGGGACAGCACCTCAATTTCCAGTACTCAGTTAAAAACACAGTCGCACGAAAAACTCCTTTGATCGACAGAAAGTTGAGTTGCATTCTCAAGTTCTTAGCCCGATATACCGACCAGTTACTCAGGAGGTATTCATAGAGAAAACACCCGGAAAAAGGAGTATTTCTCTACGTTTTCCGCATGCTCTGCGGTGAAAGAGTTTCCCTTGACAATGGTCACTTAAGGGGAGGCCGCGATGAAAAGGGGATGTTTCACTATTGTGGTCTGTTGCACCGCTTCAATCCTTTTGTCAAATGCGGCGCACGGGAAACAGGTTACCGGATGGAAGGATGCGGGGGTAAATCGGATAAAGGCTGCCGGCAGCTCTGCCCGTCATGAACGCGCCAACATGAACTGCCGAGACAAGGACGGCAGAGCTCCTTTTACACTGGGCCGTTCTGAGCGGCCACGTATCGCTCGTAGAGATGCTTCTTTTTAGAGGAGCGGATGCGAACTGCCGGGATAAAGAAGGCAAGACACCCCTTGACTGGGCGGAAACGAGAAGACTGCCGGCTATCTCAGAGCTGCTGTTGAAGTATGGTATAGACTTCCAGATAAAGCTTTTGGGTGCGTTATCGGTCGGGGATGTACGAACAGGTACTATCCCCTCCCTGCTGCCTTCCCAAAAACATTATCTGAAAGTCTATAGAAAATGATCCTGCACCTTCAAGGGAGACCACACGGGAAGATAGTAAATGTTAGAGAAAAGAAAAGAGAAACGGAAGAACCTGCTTTATTACCTGCCGGTTGTTGACCGGAATACCGGGGAACAAATGGGCCATCTGGTCGATATTACCAGGAACGGGATGATGTTGATCAGCAAGGAACCAATAGAAAAGGGATTGATGTTTCAGATAAAAATTGAATTGCAGGCAATCGTTTCCGGACATACGCAGTTAGAGTTCGATGTCGAAAGCAGGTGGAACAGCAGGGATGTAAATCCTGACTTTTTCGATACCGGATTTCGCTTCATGAATATCGACGCGCGTACCACCGGATTGATTGAGGGGCTGATCTCCGAGCACGGATTTCCCGAATAAGAGCACGGCCAGGGAATGTGACGACATCCCGGAGATCTGGTGCGAGCCTGAATCCGGAAACGACAGTTCCCGGTGAAAGTGAGCTGGAACCATGAATGACCCGAAGAACATTTATCTCGATGCAATTCTCGATGCTGCGATCGATCTGGGAATAGTGTTGACCGATATCGATCTCAGAATAGTACTCTGCAATCCTGCAGCCGAACATGTCCTGGGCCGAAAAGAAATCGCCGGTCGAGATATCCGGGATCTTGGTTTTGAGGGGAACATGGACTTTGGTTTCTTTGAAAAAGAAATCAGGGCCGGCCGGAGCAAATCCAATCACAAATTCATTTTACAGGTCAGAACGTCGAGCGAAGAGAGATCTATTCAGGTGAGTTTATCGGGAATATGGAACCCGGGGGATGATCTGACCGGGTTTGCATTCATGCTCCGTGACATAACGGACCACAAAAGAGCGGAAGAGAAGATCAGGTATATGGCTTATCATGACAGCCTTACCGGTCTGGCGAACCGGCTGCTGCTTAACGAACGATTGTCTTTGGAGTTGGCCCATGCCGAACGGAACCAAGAGATGCTGGCCGTAATGGTTGTGGATCTGGACCAAATGAAGAAGATAAACGATGATTACGGATATGATTGCGGAGACGCCTTTCTGAAGTCCATAGCAGACCGGCTCAGGAATGCACTGAGAAAAAGCGACACGGTGGCCAGGACAGGCGGGGATGAGTTCATGCTTATTGTGCCCCAGGTCCATACCGCGGGAGACGCCCATCTGATCGCTCAAAACATTCTGAGGTCCATCGCTGCACCGGTCGAGATTGAAAACGAAAGCCTGTTCGTAACGGCAAGTATAGGGATTTCTCTTTATCCCTTTCACGGGGCGGATGAAGAGAGCCTGATCAGAACAGCAGATGATGCGATGTGCAAGGCCAAAGAATTGGGTGCATACGGCATGCGTGCCGACGTATCCAACTTTTATATGTACCCTTTCCATTAGGAATTAGGAGCCTGCCGTTTACCCATAAGCCATGTCACGGAACAAGGACTCTTACCTCCTTTCCCCCCGCAGACCTGATACTTGGACACACTTAACCGCGTGGGTACGGGGGGGAGTAGAGAATACATCCGCAAAGTCAAAGTCTTAAATCGTGCTCGTGCTCAGCGAAGCGGTGCTCGTAATCGTAATCGCGAAGGAGTTGGTTTTATGCTGAAGGGCGATTTGGATGCACAAAGAGTCGATTACGATTACGCGCACGAGCACGAGCACGAAAAAGCGCTACCTGAGTGATGCAAATACCCAGTTTCCTTAATTCAACAGTATTGAGCCTTTAGCCTTACCTTACAGTATGGAGTTGAAAACCCACGGCACTCTCTGCTATAGACTTCCAGATAAAGCTTTTGGGTGCGTTATCGGTCGGGGATGTACGAACAGGTACTATCCCCTCCCTGCTGCCTTCCCAAAAACATTATCTGAAAGTCTATAATTTACATGCATTCTCCGGCAGGGGAATTGTGACCCATGTCAGAAACCACGGTACAGGTTAAAAGAGTAAGACGAAATGACCGGCTGCGGCTCAATCGCCAGGAAAGCATACTAATCTGGTTTACAGGAAGGCCCGGTTCAGGGAAATC